>CALMOE010000221.1 GCA_937871715.1 uncultured Geobacter sp.
GGCAATGCCATGGCCATCCCCAGGATAGGGCAACCGCTTCCCCAATTCGACGTCAGTACGCCAAGCGGGCAACAGGTGACCAATCAGAATTATGCCGGCCGTGTTCTGCTGCTCTCCTTCTCCACGGATTACTGCACTGCCTGCAAGAAGGCTGTTCCCCGTATAGCTGAACTGGCCAACAGATATGGCAAGAGGGGGTTTTATGTCCTCGGTCTGCTGAGCGGATTCGGCTTGGAGAATGATGACCTGCAGGAGTACATGAAGAAGTATGGCGTAACCTATCCCATGGCGCTGTTTGAGCAGCGTTTTGCCATGGAGAAGTTCGGCATGATCTCCGCTCCCTACTTCATTCTTGTCGGTAAAAAGGGTGGGGTCGCCGCCATGTACAACGGTTACTCCGATCTGACCATGAGGGAGATGGAGGAGCAGATCAACAGGCTATTAACAGAATGACAATGTCGTGTGGCGGCATAATCAGCATGCCTCAGGCCTGTCATGGGTACGGGGAGTGACAAATGGGCAAAATAATCCCATGTATCTGCGCCATGCTGCTCTTCTCCGCAGCAGTTGCTTTTGCAGCAGGCGATTACAAGGGGGACGAGCGCTGTCAGCCACCAAGGGATTGGCAGGGATATTCGCCTCCTTACGACCCCCTGGAGCACCCCGGAGAGTTCCCGACATTTTCCGGTGCGGACCTGCCGGGTTGGTCATGCTCCTACCAGCGCCAGGACGGCACGATCGTTCAGTTTGGCGATAGCCGCTCCCCCCAGGAGCAGTGGCTGGCGGTGTACGGCAATCCGGACAATGAGAACTGATTCACTCGGTACCAATCAACTGATCAAGATATCCCCTACAGTAGCCGCATTTCGCTTACTCTGACGATGAGCATCTCCTGTCTGAAACGGGCGGAAAGCCCCTCCCGGTAGGCCTGCCACCAGGCGCTCTCCAATTTGTCGGTCATAATCTCGTAGATCACTATCTCGTCGCAGACCGTGTTCCCTGGCGCCCTCCAGAGACCCTCAGCCGGTGAGCGCACATAAGCGGTGATGCCGCCGAACCTCTCGGCCAGTTCGTCACGGATCTGGGCGTATTCATGGGGAGGGAAGGGGGTACCTTCGTTGTCGTAAAGGGGGAGCAGGATCTGGATCAGGTACATGGCGACCTCTCTGCAAACATGGCGTCAGTTGGCCATTGTCTCTGCAAGAGCTGGATGAATTATCTCCCCGCGGACGATATTGAGAGCTGAACCCAACTCGGGCGACTGTCGGACCGCCTCGTCTGCCCCCAGTCTGGCCAGTAGGCGGATGTAGGGGAGGGTTGCATCGGTCAGGGTGAGGGTGGAGGTGCGTGGGTAGGCCCCAGGCATGTTCGCCACGCAGTAGTGGATTATGCCGTCAATGGTGAAGACCGGGTCGTCATGGGTTGTGGGGCGGCTGGTCGCGGCAATCCCCCCCTGGTCGATAGCCACATCCACCAGGACCGCACCTTGCTGCATGACGGCGAGATGCTTCCTTTCGATGATTACAGGGGTTCTCCCCCCCCTTGCATACAAGCCCCCCACTACCATGTCTGCTCTGGAAAGCTCCTCCAGGAGAAGTTCGTCGCTGAGTATTCCGCTTCTGATCCCGGAGTGGAATTCCCTCTCCAGGAGACGCAGCCTTTCCGTGCCACGATTCAGGACGATGGTCTCCATCCCCAGGCCGACTGAAGTGCAGACGGCATTTCGCCCGACAGTTCCTGCTCCGATGATCAGTGCCCTTGCCGGGCGGACGCCCGCTATGCCGCTGGGGAGGATTCCGTTACCCCCCAGAAAATGCTGCAGATAGTAGCTGCCGATGAGCGGCGCCATTCGTCCGGCGATTTCGCTCATGGGGGTGAGGAGCGGATATTCCCCGTCCTTTTCCAAGGTTTCGTAGGCAAAGGCAGTCACCCCCCTTTGCAGAAGGAGCTCGGTCAACTGCCGGTTCGGTGCCAGGTGCAGGTATGTGAAGAGGATCTGCCCACTGCGAAGAAGAGCAAATTCGGCTGGTAGGGGTTCCTTTATCTTGATCAATAGTTCCGCTTCGCCGAAGAGCGTTTCCCTGTCTGCCATCTCCCCGCCGGCTTTTATGTACTGCTCGTCAGAGTAGCCGCTGCCGACCCCCGCCTCGTTTTCCACAAGCACCCTGTGCCCATCCCTGACAAGCTCTTTCACCCCACGCGGAGTCAGGCCGACACGGTATTCGCGGGGCTTGATCTCCCTTGCAACACCGATGATCATTGTTCCTCCATTTCTTCTCTAGTCGGTCTGCTGTCGGTATTGGCACTGACAGGGCACCGATTGTGCTTCTGCAAGTCGAATTTTATCACATATCAGGAGGATGTCCCACGCAGGGGGGGCAAGCTTCTGCATGAATGGTGCGAAATGAGCGGATTGAGCAAATTTGGCAGAGATGTTCGATCATTGTCAAACTGACGTCTGACGGTAAACTGAAAACATAACTCGTTCATCTCTCGGAGCGTTGCTATGGGCCAGAACGTCTGGAGACCACTTCTTGCCATGCTGGTTTTCCTTGTAGTCTTCAACCTCGTCTACGGAGTTCTTTTCCGAGACGGGGCCCAGGGGGCGGCAATCAGTTACAGCCGCTTTCGCGGTGAACTGGCTGCAGACAACATATCAAAAATTACCCTTAAGGGTACCTCGGTCAGCGGCGAGTTCCGCTTGAAGACAAAGGTGTCCGAGTCTGTGCAGGGACGGGCTTTGGAGCGGGAGGTGGGCAGCTTTACCACGATACTGCCGGCACCGGCCGATGCCTCGCTCCTGGATGAGCTCTCCTCCCGAAAAGTTGAGGTTGGCGTCGTCTCCACCGAGACATCGCCGCTCGCTAGCTTCTTCTTCGGACTCCTCCCCTGGCTGCTAATATTCGGAGTCTGGTGGCTGATGGCGAAAAACGTGCGTTCCCAGGGGCCCGGCGGGATACTGGGGGGATTTGCCAAGTCTGGTGCGCGCATGTATGGCAGCGAGTCAAAGGTCAGCGTTACCTTTGAAGATGTTGCCGGCATGGACGAAAGCAAGCAGGAACTAAGAGAGATTGTCGATTACCTGCGTGACCCGAAGCAGTTCCAAAGAGTTGGCGGCAAGGTGCCGAAGGGGGTACTGCTCGTCGGCCCACCGGGTACCGGCAAGACACTACTTGCCAGGGCTGTTGCCGGTGAGGCGGGGGTGAACTTCTTCACCATCTCCGCGTCACAGTTCATCGAGATGTTCGTCGGCGTCGGCGCCAGCAGGGTCCGGGACCTGTTTGCCGGAGCGAAGAAGGGTGCTCCTAGCATCATCTTCATCGACGAGATTGATGCCGTCGGCAGGAGTCGCGGCGCGGGTTTCGGCGGAGGTCACGACGAGAGGGAGCAGACCCTCAATCAGCTCCTCTCCGAAATGGACGGTTTCGACCAGCACGAGGAGGTAATCGTCCTGGCTGCAACCAACCGCCCCGACGTGCTCGATCCGGCTCTTCTCCGCCCCGGTCGATTCGACCGACTTGTGGTAATAGAGCGTCCTGACTGGCGGGACCGGGAAAAGATACTCAAGGTACATGGGCGCAAGATTATCATTGCGGAAGGTGTAGATCTCACAGTCATAGCCAGGGGGACACCGGGGATGACCGGTGCTGACCTGGAAAACCTGATGAACGAGGCAGCCATTCTTGCCTCGCGGGAAGGTGCCGATGCGGTGACCATGGCTCATCTGGAGCAGGCCAAGGATAAGCTCATTATGGGTGGTGAACGCAAGATGTTCATCTCCAGCGAGGAGAAGAGGATCACCGCCATTCACGAAGCAGGGCATGCACTGGTGGCCAGGCTACTCCCGGGCACCGATCCGATACACAAAGTGACTATCATCCCGCGCGGCATGGCTCTTGGGGTTACCCAGCAGCTTCCTGAGGACGATCGCTACCACTACGGTCAGGGCTATCTGGAGAACCGCATCTGCGTCGCCCTTGGGGGGAGAGCGGCCGAGCGGATCGTTTTCGGAGAAGTATCCACCGGCGCCCAGAGCGACCTGAAGATGGTCACGGACCTGGCGGAAAAGATGGTTTGCCAGTGGGGGATGAGCGAAAGGGTTGGGCCCATGACCTTTACCCGCGGAGAGGAACATCCGTTCCTCGGCCGCAAACTGGCGGAGGAGAAGAGTTTTTCAGAAGCCATGGCCTGGCGCATCGACCAGGAGATTGCCGCCTTCATCCGCAGGGGAGAGGCCAGGGCCGACGAGCTGATTGAGGCCAACAGGGAGAAGTTGGAGATCCTCGCCACGGCTCTCCAGGAGGAGGAGACCCTTGACGGCAGCAGGGTTGACCAGCTTCTTGGGTCACAAGTTTAACCATTGACGTCTCTCTCTCTTCCCGCTAAATTCATCAAATATATGAGCACTTCGGCAAGGCTGCAGAGTTCCGCCAAGGCTTCTGTCCAGACGTATTCCCCCTTCGGATGTTTTACGTGAATGAAAAAGAGTTGAACGCAATCGCCACATGGTTCGACGGTTTCGTAGCCTCCTTTCAGGCTGGCAGCAGTGAGGAGCAGCGCAACTACGACCTGAAGATCGAGCATACCCGCAGGGTGATGGGCTTCATGGAGCGGCTGACAGCATCAATGGATATCCCTTCCGGGGAGAGAGCCCTGGCCTCTGCCATCGCCCTCTGTCACGATGTGGGGCGTTTTCCCCAGTACCGCGACTACGGCACATTCAACGACTCACTCTCCACCAACCACGCATCACTTGCCGTGAAGGTTCTGAAACGGCAAGGGGTTCTCGATAATCTTGCAGCGGAGAGTCGCAGCCTGCTGCTACAGGCGGTGGCACTTCACAACGCCTTCATAATCCCCAATGACCTGGATCCAGAGTTGCGCCGCTTGACCCTGCTCATACGGGACGCAGACAAGCTGGACATCTGGCGGGTGATGATAGAGTATTTCACTGCTACTCCTGGTGAGAGGGCAGCTGCTGTTGCCTGGGGTCTGCCTGAGACCGGAGCGTGCTCCGAACGTGCCATAGCAGAGGTCGCGGCAGGGAGGATGCTTTGCCGCTCGCTTCTCGAAAGCGCCGATGACTTCAAGCTGTTGCAACTCTCCTGGGTCTTCGATCTCAACTTTGCCGAATCATTTGCCATAATGGACGAGCTTGGCTACCTGGAGACCATTGCCTCTCTCCTCCCACAGCAGCAGAGCTGCCAAGAGGCCGTTGAAACCGTGCGCAGTTTTGCCCGTTCAAGGGTGCTCAGCTCTGCTTAACCCGTAAACCTATGTGAGATTGTGACTGCCGGATGAAGGGAAATATGATGCACTCGGTGTTAAATTGTCTGCGTCGAAGCATTCGCGGGAGATGGTCAAATTGGTGCTGCGTTTGTTCGTTCTTTCTTGTTGTCCCGTTTTCCTTTTCGGCATGCAGGGAGAAGCAGGAGAAACCAAAGAGCCCAAGGTTGGAGTTGCAACCTGTTGTCCAATGGTTGCAGGGCTATTACCGTGAGCCCGCCCCGGGGAAGGGGTGGACAGTCTCCTCCATTCAATCACAGGATGAACAGGTGCTGGTAACCATTGCCATCCCCCCAGAACAGGCATCGAAGATAATGGTGCTCCCCGCCGACGAGCAGTTCCGCATCGTGGCACAACAGGTCTGCCCCCCAGCAGATCATGCCGTATGGAATCTATTGCCGCAGGGGGGCAGGGTCACTATCCTGCCGTCCGTCTCCGGCCAGGTGTTCATCGAAGTCGGTTGCGGTCACTGATCCCGTCGACTTGCTTCCCATCTCTGCAGGGCTAAGCTCTCCTCTGTCAGCAACCTTACCGCCAAATGTGATAAAATATATAGAAAGTATTATTTGCTATGTAGTCAATTCCAGGGATCTCCTGCTTTGCAGGATGCTGTGCCGCAGAGGTAAAGGGGCAAACGCCATGGGAAATGAAGATACGAAACTCTTCGGCATTAGCATTTCCAAAGTCAGGCATGCACCCCTCAAGGTGGCGACTGTCTACATTCTCGCCGGCGGTGGGTGGATCCTCTTCTCCGACCGGCTCTTGCTCTGGTTTGTGCAGGATCCGCAGCTCATCACCAGGGTACAGACCCTCAAAGGGTGGTTTTTCGTCCTTGCTTCAGCACTGCTGATCGCCTGGCTGGTTCACCGCAACATCGAGTCCCTGCGCCGCGAGGAGCAGATGCTGCGCCAGGAGCTGAAAGAGAGGAAAATACTCGGAGAGGCGCTAAGGAGCCAGTTCAACGAGATCAGCACCATCTTCGATTCCCTCAATGCCGTGGTTTATGTTGCCGACCTGGAGAGCAACGAGCTTCTCTATCTAAACAGGTATGGAAAGGAAGTGTTCAGGGAGGACTGGCATGGTACCAGCTGCTGCGATATCCTCCATACCGGGCGAACAGGTCCATGCGAATCGTGCCCGAGCAACCAGTTACTGATGGAGGGTGTGCCTCAGTCGCCGTGCATATGGGAGTCCCATAGCCACCTGACAGGCAAGTGGCACCAGTGCATAGACAAGGCCGTACGCTGGACAGACGGCAGATGGGTAAGGCTGGAGATCGCGGTGGATATCACCGAGATGAAGTTGCTGGAGAAGATGAAGATGGAGCTGGTATCCGTTCTGACCCACGAGATACGCACCCCGCTGACCGCCATGATGGGATATACCGAGCTGCTTCTTGCACAGGAGGTGGATCTCTTCCAGCAGAAGGCCTTCCTCTCGACCATCCAGGAAGAGGCGGAGCGTCTCAACGAGCTGATAGACGACTTTCTCGACCTGCAGCGTGTCGAGGCTACCCTTATCGGCCATGAGCATATCCCCCTCTCCGTTGCCAAGCTTCTGTCGGATGTGGCTACTCTCTTCGGATGCGCATCGGAGAGGCACGTCATCCGTCTGGATTGTGCGCCAGACATCCCCACCGTCTCCGGTGATGAGGGTCAGTTGCAGCGAGCACTGAAGAACCTACTCTCCAATGCGCTGAAATACTCCCCCGATGGAGGGGAAATTTCCATCGGCGCACGCCATGAAAGGGGAGATGTGGTGATCTGGGTAAGGGATGAAGGGATTGGCATTCCTCCGGACGCCATCGACAGGGTCTTCGAAAAGTTCTACCGGGTGAATACACCCGCTCATCGCATGATACGCGGCACAGGCTTGGGTCTTGCCCTGGTCAGGGAGACCATGGAGGCCCATGGGGGGATGGTCTGGGTTGAGAGCCGACCGGGAAATGGCAGTACTTTCTTTCTGAGCCTGCCGGCATGTTCATCCTGAAATTTCTGCCTATTCCTCCTGCAGGATTATCCAGAAACGGTTGAATGCTGACATTGGATTAATGCACGGGTGATTATCCATTGGGTTTCCTGCGGTTAAACCGGGTTAATCGCAAATTTGTTGCAATAATGTCGTCGCTTTTGTTAGTATGCAACATAGTTGCAATAAATATGATACACGACAATACTAAACCACCCGCGAGGGTGGGGCGGAAAGCCTACAGGGTCTCACCGAGACAGCCGGGTTGCCGAAATATCTGACGATATGCGGCCCCGGCTTTTCTGTTTTCGGGGCGCAGACAGCCAGAGATAACGATACTACTAAACCACCCGCGAGGGTGGGGCGGAAAGCCCACGGGTCTCACCGAGACAGCCGGGTTGCCGAAATATCTCCCAATGGATTCGGCACCCGGCTTTTTTTGTGGCTGCCGATAGCACTAACCCTGGCAGCAACGGAACTGATCCGTTCCGATATTCAAACAGCATGGAGGAGTTATGCAGAGATTTACACTCTATCTTTCCTTGGCAGTGGCGCTCTTGTCCTTCCAATTCATCGCACAGGAAGTGAGGGCAGAATCCGGATTTTTCAACACTTACTGTGCCGGATGTCACAGCGGCGTGACCTCGACCTGCGCCGGGTGTCATGCTCACGGCGCCCACTCGTCGAGCTCCAAGAGCGACATCAACCTAACGGGAAAGACCAACAAGTCCACTTACAATCCGGGTGAGGCCGTATCGGTGACCATCAGCGGCGGCTACCGCTCGGGCTGGGTGCGGGCCATTCTCTATGACCAGAACATGGTGGAGCTGGCCAGGTCCACCGGACCCAAAGCCATGGGGGGGGGCGCCGGTCTGCCGGTTACCCTGAGTGCCGCGGCTCCGTCGGTCCCTGGTACCTATTCCTGGAAGGTGGCCTGGTACGGCAACCAGTACGACCTTTCCCAGGTGGGAGGCAAGACCGTCTTCGGTGCCGGTTGGACGCCGGATCCCAACAATGCCAACCATGGCCAGGAGGTCGTCAGCACCAATGCATTCACCGTAACCAGCGCGGCTGCACCTGATGTAAACCTTAGCCCCGCAGCCCTCAACTTCGGCACCCTGACCGTCGGCGGCTCCGCGACACTCAACACACAAGTGCAGAACCTGGGGAGCGCAACCCTGAACGTGACCGCCATCAATGCCTGCAGCGGGACGAGCAGCGAGTTCACCTCTTCTCCGGCTGCCCCGTTCTCAGTGGCAGCAGGCGGGAGCCAGAACCTGTCGGTAACCTACGCACCTGTTGACGGCACGGTCGACAGCGGCTGCCTGCAGGTCGTCAGCAACGATCCCGCAACGGCCGTCGCCACACTCAACCTGAGCGGTGCAGGCACAGTGCCAGCCAGTCAGGTGCTTGATATCGACATCTCCGGCTTTTCCGCATCCAGAAGGGTGAGCCTCTCCCGTGGCAAGTCGGTGCAGCTGAAGCTGACCGCGGTCAATCCGGGCACTGTCTCCGGTAGCGCCGATGCCACCCTGGTCGGGGTGCAAGGCGGAGTCACGGTGTACAGCCAGGTCGTAACGGTTTCCCTGGCGGCAGGGGCGACGGCAAGCTATGCCTTTCCGCCATATCTGCCGACCGCTCTGGGGGAGATAAGCTGGAGTCTGTCCATAGCCGACCAGGATCCGGATCTGGACCTTGCCACGGCAGTTAGCAAGATAGTCCGCTAGTAGGTCCAACCAAAACGACAAAAGGGAGGGGCTAACCCCTCCCTTTTGTCGTTTTGCCTTATTTAGGTTGTTCTCAGTAGTCGATCCCCTTGGTCAGCCTTGTTCCGGTGAAGTATGTGTTCAACAGCACTTCATCCGGCCGCATCATCTCGTTGTCCTCATGGTCGATGATGTGGCAGTGCCAGACGTAGTTGAACTGGCCACCTCCGCTTGGGTCGAAGGGGAAGCCAAGCTCTGCTGCTGAAGCTGTCGTCGGCAGGCTGGTTGGCGCCCAGCGAACGGCGATTCTGGTAACCTGGCCGGGGTATGTGATGATGGTATCCTTCCACCCCTGTTCATGGGGGAACGGCAAGTTGACTAGCCCCTTGAGGAAGGGGGTGACGCTGGGGTTGCCGCCGAACGCATTGGGATTGCCGGTGTCGTAGTTCAGCGGTGGGCCGAAGCCGGGGATGAATACCCCTGCCGGATAGGGTTGGCCTGTCATGGGATCGTAACCCCCGCCGGGGAATGCCGCGGCATATCTAGCTCCGTACTTGGCGGCATCGAAACTTTGCCTGTTGATCAGCTGGAACTGAACCAGGTGTAGGTGAATAGGATGGGCATCAGCAGTCAGGTTGATGATCTCCCACACCTCCGTGTCACCTTCCATCGGGCGTTCGGACATGCCGTTGGTGAAGTCGGGTCTCGTTTCCATGGTGAACATGCCGCTGGCGTTGACTCCGGTAATCCGTTCGCCGCTCCACTTGGTATTGTTGACCAGGATCTCCAGTGGGCCGCCCGGATAGGCGGTCATCAGACCTGTCACCGGGTTTGTGGCGTTCTGTGCCATCCCCATGACCTCGTTGAGGGTAAGTGCCCGGGTCTTCGCCGGTGAGGCAGGTGGGACTCCGGCGGTGGTGAGACGGACGATGGCCTTGCTACCACTGCGCAGCGATGCCAGGGTTGCAGGGTCGTAACTTGCATCTGCAACTGTGCCACCCACCCGGAACTGCATGATCTTGCCGAGGGTTGTGCCCGGCGGTGGTGTGCCGCCCGGATAAGGGGTGCGGCCGGTGTTATTCATCACCAGGTTCGTGTTGGCAAATCCTCTAAAGTCAATTATGACCTCGTAGCGCTCGCCGGGCATGATGGTTAGCTTCTGCTTCAGTGCCGGGTCGATCTTGACCGGAGTATCCAGGTAGCCGCCGTCGGTGCCGATCACCCACATGGGCGGCCCGACCGCCTTGGTAACGGGATTGACGAGGAAAAGCTCGTAGGTCCTGGCGTTGGAGCCGTTGAGGAAGAGGAATCGGTAGCGCTTCGCCTCCACACTCAGGAAAGGCCAGGCTTTGCCGTTGACCACTATGGTGTCGCCGACGAATTCAGGTGACCAGTAGGGGTGCTCCGGATTCAGTGCCCAGAGGATTCCTCCGGCGCTGTCGGCCTGGAAGAAGAGTTGACCTCCAGTATCGAACATCCGGTCCTGAATGACGATCGGTATGACATCGGCGATGGGGTGCAGGTTCTCGGGCAGGCATCCGGTGGCGCAGCTACCTTGAGTCCCTCTTGTTGTTGATTTCGATGTGGGGAGTATTGCCGGGTCCTCGATAAAATATCCACCTGCCAGTCCGGCATAGACGTTCAGGCGGGTAACCCCCAGGGTGTGGTCATGGAACCATATGGGGGAGGCCTCCTGGCTGTTGGGGTATTTATATAAGGCTGAATTTCCTGGGATCGCTGCTGAATAGTACTTCGGTCCAAAAATATTGCCATCGCTGGTAAACCAGGCATCCGGTCCGCCATCTAGCTCAGGTGGTACCTCGCCGCCGTGCAGGTGGGGTACGGCCGGGATGGATCCATCATAGTTCGCCGCACAGGGGGAGCCGAAGGCTGGTGGCATCGCCATATGATTGCACATGTTATTTAGCGGGTCTGCCCAGTGCAGTGTCTGGTCGGTTGAGTACTTGTAGGCCAGCACGTTGGTGCTGGCGGCACTCCCCAGGTCGTTCACGAAGTGCATGTCGGTCGATGAACCCCTGTCGTTGACAATCACAGGGCCGATATAGGTATCCACGATTCCCTGGGCATTGCCGTACTGACTGACCAGCTGGCTGCAGGTGGAGGTTCCGGCAGGGTCAGGCAGGTAGCCCCAGACCCAGGTCCCGGCATATCCCGGCACTGCTGCCGCCGGCAGAACATTTGCCTTGAACTCGCACATTCGCAGGGTGAGGAACTGGTTGCCCGGAACTGTCTGTATGGTTCCCCCACTCTGGACGCTCAGCTTTGGCAGGGGCTGTACGAACTGGGGTATTGCCTTGGCAGCAAGGGGGATCTGCGGCGACTGCGTCGCGAAAGCTGCGCCGTGAAAACAGCCAAGCGCCAAGCCGATCCCTGCCAGGCCCAGTTGCCAATTTCTGTTTCTGGTATCCATGACCTCCTCCTTTCCGCTGACTCTGTTTTGTCGGCATACCTGTTGTTGCCTTCTTTTAACAATATGCGGTTTTGAAGGCGTTTAGATTATTTAAATGCAAAAAGCCGGACTGTCGGGGACCTCCTTGCGGTGGAGGTTACCGGCAGCCCGGCCAACTGTTAGAAACATTGTGGGTTTCAGTCCCGTGGTTTTCCGTCCTCAGGTCGCCCTGAGTTTGGCTATATAATATTATTTTAGTAAACAAAAAAACTTCTGCAACATATTATTTTGGTAAGGAAAAATGGATTTGAAAATTGTCCCTTGGCAAAAAAAATGCTAGCTTGCCTGATATCAGTCGATAAATGTCGGGGGATTAATGCGGATGCTTAAAATAAGGTTGAGGAAGAACGAGGATCGGCGGATCAAGAACGGCCACCCCTGGGTGTTCAGCAACGAGATCGAGCGGATCGAGGGGGGGAGGGATACGGGGATCGCCGCGGAGCTGTACGACGCCGGCGGCGGCTTTATGGGGTGCGGCTATTACAGCCCCCACTCCCTCATAGCCTTTCGCCTTCTCACCCGCAACCGAGAAGATATAGACAGCGTCGACTTCTACGAGGGGCGGATCAGGGCATCCCTTGCCCACCGCAAGGGGATATATCCCGGCTTTTCCACCCTGCGGGTGGTCTACGGCGAGAGCGATTTCCTCCCCGGGCTGGTGGTCGACAAGTACGGAGACTACCTTTCCCTGCAGATTCTCTCCGCCGGCATGGAGAAGCGTCGCGATCTCCTAGTGGAGGCGCTGCAACGGATCTTTTCGCCGGTGGGGATCATCGCCCGCAACGACGTGGCGGTGCGCACCCTGGAGGGGCTGGGGGAGACGGTGGAGGTGCTGGCCGGAGATATACCCGAGGCTGTGGAGATGGAGGAGAACGGCCTGCGTTTCATGGTGGACCTGCGCCACGGGCAGAAGACCGGCGGTTTTCTCGACCAGAAGCAGAACCACCTCATCCTGCGGGACATCTGCCGCGACATGGCTGTGCTCGACTGCTTCTGCTATTCGGGGAGCTGGGCTGTCCATGCCGGGCATTTCGGCGCAGCATCTGTCCTGGGTCTTGACATCTCCCCCCATGCCGTGGAGATGGCCGGGCGCAATGCCGCCCTGAACGGGGTTGAAGAGCGGGTGCGCTTCGAGGAGTGCGACGCCTTCGACAGGCTGCGTAGCCTCAAGTACGAGGGGAAACGCTACGGGGTAGTGGTCATGGATCCCCCCGCATTCGTGAAGAGCCGCAAGAATATCGCCGAGGCCACCAAGGGGTACCTGACAGTCAACCGTCGTGCCATGGAGCTGCTCGAACCTGGCGGATACCTGATAACCTGCTCCTGCTCCTATCACATGGGGCGCGAGGCGTTCCGGGAGATGCTCGTCCAGGCTGCCCGCCTGGCCAGGTGCGAACTCCGTCTGGTGGCCACCTGTTCCCAGGCGCCCGATCATCCGGTGCTCCTCTCCTTCCCCGAGTCGGAGTACCTGAAGTGCTTCGTGCTCCAGTCGGTTGGCAGTTGATTGCTGCTGCTTAAATTTAATTCTCTTGATATAATATATAAATGAAAACAACCAACTGGAAAGGGGGCGTGTACCATGTCAGGCATCGGCTGGGAATTTTACGGGATCAAGTTCAGTATCCTAGTAACCATGATTACCTCGGTTGTCATGGTGTTGAGCGTTCTCTTCGGCACGAGGAAGGGGGAGCACTTCTCCCATGTGGATGGTATGGCCGGTGATGAGGGGGATGATTGAGCGCCGAGTCATGCAATGGCAACAGCTTTGGCAGTGATCAGGGGTTTTGCAATTTAGGAAAGGGGGGGATGCCATGGTATAGCATCCCCCTTTTTTGTTTTCTGGCTTTCGCCGGGTCTAGAACTCCTTGAGATTACTGAATTCACCCCAGACAAGGTAATCCTTGGGCGACTCTACGAAGTCGTAGATATTCTCCAGGATTTCCAGGTGTTTTCTTTCGTCATCGGCCAGCATGGTGAAGATCCTTGCAGTCTCCCCATTGGTCTCCTTCGCCGCCATGGTCTCGTAGAGCTTGATTCCGGCAATGGCGAACTTGAGGGCATGCCGGTATCCGTCGGGATCCTCCTTCAGCAGATCGAGGGAAGATTTTCTCTCCAGGAGCTCCTGGAAGACGTTCCGGGCATTTTCCAGGACTTTCGATTCGGCACTCGCCGCCGGGGTCTCCTTCTTCATCGCCTTGATAGCCTTGCAATGCTCGTCCTCCGCGCTTGCCAGCAGGGTGAAGATGCTCTTCAGCTCGGCTACGCTCGTTTCCTCAGCCAGCTTCTCGTAAAGTGCCTTGCCATCACTCTCCATCTTCATGGCGAAATCAAAGATATTCATATTAACCTCCATCTCTTGGGGTGAATTTCCCGTCCAGGTGATGATCTCTTATTCCTAGGATGTCTTTCACTGTTAAGTAT
>CALMOE010000222.1 GCA_937871715.1 uncultured Geobacter sp.
TCCCCACCATCGGCGAGTATTTATCGCTTGTGGCGGGGACTTTGTCAGCAGTCTGGGGCGCCAGTAACTGGCGCCCCTTTTCTTATTGCCGATCTGCAGGCGGATGCTACTTGAATGCCGCCTTGAGGTACTCCCTGTTCAGCTTGGCGATGAACTTGACGTTGATCCCCTTCGGGCAGGAAGCCTGGCACTCGTAGTGGTTGGTGCAGTTGCCGAAACCGCAGGCCTGCAGGGCCTCGGTCATGGCGTTTACGCGGGTGGCAGCCTCGGCCTTACCCTGGGGAAGGACGGCAAGCTGGGAAACCTTGGCGCTGGTGAAGAGCATGGCGGAGCCGTTGGGGCAGCCGGCCACGCAGGCGCCGCAGCCGATGCACTCGGCGGCGTCCATGGCGTAATCCGCTTCGGGCTTGGGGATGAGGATGGCATTGCCGTCGGGCACCCCGCCGGTGTGGCAGGAGGTGTAGCCGCCGGCCTGGATGATGGTATCCAGGGCGGAGCGGTCGACCACCAGATCCTTGACGATGGGGAATGCCTTGGCGCGCCACGGCTCGATGAAGATGTTGTCCCCGTCATTGAAGGTACGCATGTGCAACTGGCAGACGGTGGTTCGGTCCTGGCCGCCATGGGGTACGCCGTTGATCACCTGGGAGCACATGCCGCAGATACCCTCGCGACAGTCGTGGTCAAAGGCGATGGGGTCGATCCCCTTCCTGATCAGATCCTCGTTTACCTCGTCGAGCATCTCGAGGAAGGACTGGTCAGGGCTGACGTTCTTTGCCTCGTAAGTCTCCAGCTTGCCCGGGGCGTTCGGCCCCTTCTGACGCCAGACGTGGAGAGTCAGATTCATGGTGTTTTCGTTATGAGCGCTCATTATTTGTAACTCCTTACCGCCAGATGGACGTTATCGAATTTCAACGGCTCCTTGTGGAGTTCGGGTTCCTTGCCTACCCCTTTGAATTCCCAGGCAGCAACGTGGCAGAAGTCCACGTCGTTACGCTTGGCCTCGCCGTCCGGCATCTGGTGCTCGACGCGGAAGTGGCCGCCGCAGGACTCTTCGCGAACCAGGGCGTCCTTGGCAAACAGTTCGGCGAACTCGAGGAAGTCGGCCAGGCGGCCGGCGTTCTCCAGCTGCTGGTTGAACTCGCCACCCTCGCCGGTGACGTTGACGTTGTTCCAGAACTCGTCGCGCAGCTTGGGGATCTCCTTGAGGGCCAGCTTGAGGCTCTCGTCGCTCCTTGCCATGCCGACGTTTTCCCACATGACCCGGCCAACGGCACGGTAGAGCTCGCTGACGGTCTTCTTCCCCTTGATGGAGAACATCTTGTTGATGTTCCCCTTGACCTCTTCGATGGACTTCTTCACCTCGGGGTGGTCGGCAGAGTAGTCGCCCGGCTTGATGGTGGCCAGGTAGCCGCCGATGGTGTAGGGGATGACGAAGTAGCCGTCTGCCAGGCCCTGCATGAGGGCGGAGGCACCGAGGCGGTTGGCGCCGTGGACTGAGAAGTTGGCCTCGCCCAGGACGAAGAGGCCGGGGATGTTGCTCATCAGGTTGTAGTCAACCCAGAGACCCCCCATGGAGTAGTGGGGTGCCGGGTACATACGCATCGGGCGCTTGTAGGCGTCCTCGTCGGTGATCTTCTCGTACATCTCGAAGAGGTTGCCGTAACGCTCCTTGATGGTGTTCTCGCCAACCCGCTTGATGGCTGTGGCGAAATCCAGGTAGACGCCGCGGCCGCCCGGTCCGACACCACGGCCGTCGTCGCACTGCTCCTTGGCGGCGCGGGAGGCGATGTCACGGGGGGCCAGGTTGCCGAAGCTCGGGTACTTCCGCTCCAGGTAGTAGTCACGATCGTCTTCGGCGACTTCGCTCGGATGCTTGCCGCAGTCTTCCTTGCGCTTCGGCACCCAGCAGCGGCCGTCGTTGCGCAGGGACTCGGACATGAGGGTCAGCTTGGACTGGTGGTCGCCCGACTGGGGGATGCAGGTCGGGTGAATCTGGGTGTAGCATGGGTTGGCGAAGAAGGCGCCCTTCTTGTGGGCCTTCCAGATGGCGGTGACGGAGCAACCCATGGCGTTGGTGGAGAGGTAGAAGACGTTGACGTAGCCGCCGGTGGCAAGGCATACGGCGTCGGCCATGTGCACGCGGATTTCGCCGCTGGAGAGGTCACGTACGGTGATCCCCTTGGCGACGCCGTCGATAACGATCAGGTCGAGCATCTCGGTGCGGTTGTACATCTTCACCGTGCCGGCCTTGATCTGGCGGGAGAGGGCGGAGTAGGCGCCCAGCAGCAGCTGCTGCCCCGTCTGGCCACGGGCGTAGAAGGTACGGGAGACCTGGGCGCCGCCGAAGGAGCGGTTGTCCAGGTAGCCGGCGTAGTCGCGGGCAAAGGGGACGCCCTGGGCGACGCACTGGTCGATGATGTTGTTGGAGACCTGGGCAAGACGCCATACGTCGGCCTCGCGGGCGCGGAAGTCGCCACCCTTGATGGTGTCGTAGAAGAGGCGGTAGATGGAGTCACCGTCGTTGGGGTAGTTCTTGGCGGCGTTGATGCCACCCTGGGCGGCGATGGAGTGGGCGCGGCGGGGGGAATCCTGGTAGCAGAAGGCTTCCACCTGGTACCCCAGCTCACCCATGGAAGCGGCGGCGGCGCCACCGGCAAGGCCGGTGCCGACAACGATGACTTTGTACTTACGCTTGTTGGCCGGGTTGACCAGCTTCAGGTCGAAGCGGTGCTTATCCCAGGTTTTTTCAATTGGTCCGGTAGGACATTTTCCGTCGAGTATCACTCTAAACCCCCTATTTAATCAAAGCGCTGACAGCTATGGAGATGGGTATGACCGCGTAACCGGCGAGCAGTATGAATGCAACTGCCTTGCCGATAGCCGAGATGGTGCACTGGCTCCTGTCGGTATTCCACCCCATGGTCTGGAAGAAACTCTGGATGCCGTGGGAGAGGTGGAAGAACAGGGCGCACATGGCGACGATGTAGACGAAGGCGATTCCGCCGTTCTTGAAGGCGGAGACGACCATGGTGAAGACGTCGTAGCGTCCGAGGGCGTCAACCCCCTGGACCACGCCCGGGGTAACCCGTACGGTGAAGTGGAGGAGGTGGTAGATGATGAAGGCGCAGATCATCAGGCCGGTCCAGATCATGGTGTTGCTGGAGAAGGTCGCCTTGATCTGCTTCTTCACCGCGTAGGCGGTGGGGTTGGCGGCGCTGTTCTCCAGGGTCAGCTGGATGCCGTAGAAGATGTGGATCAGCACGAAGGTAAGCAGGCCGGCACGGAACAGCCAGACCAGCGGACCGAGATCGTGAAGATGCTTGGCGTAGGCATTGATCCCGTCCGGGCCGACGAAGATGGATGAGTTGCCCAGCATGTGGACAACGGCAAACAGGACCATTGACTGGCCGGTGATTGCCATGAAAATCTTTCTTCCGACAACACTCTTGAATATTTGCATGTTTCTTTCCCTTTTAGCGAGAGATTTACCTCTTGGTTGTTGGTTGCTGCGCCCTTTAAGTGCCGGGTGCGCGTAAATTGCCCCGTACGGATTTACGGGGGGCCTCTCCAGCTGCTGAATGTCTGCATCATCCCTTCCTTTCGCGAAATATGATAACTTCAGGCAGCGGAGCGAAGCCGCGTCAATACTGGAAAAATCCGCTCAGCATACTAAACGCCGTTTTAGCAAAAATCAACAGAAATTATGTATACGAAACGACAAAAAAAGAGCTGGCACATTAAATATCAAGTGTTTACATTTTTTTGTTGTGTACACAGTATGCAAAAGGAAAGCAGTTTCTTGACACCCCCCCGGGGATGGCCGATAATCTGGCGACAATAAACGCTTGCATAGGCGAAAGGTATGGATAGATGCGCTTTACTCTACTGAAGAAGGACAAGGAGACCGCCGCCCGCCGTGGGAGACTGGAGACCCCCCACGGGGTGATCGAGACCCCGATCTTCATGCCAGTCGGGACCCACGCGGCCATGAAGGCCATGACCCCGGAGCAGGTGCACGCCACCGGCGCCCAGATCATCCTCTCCAACACCTACCACCTGCACCTGCGCCCCGGTGAGGGGCTGGTGGAGAAGGCCGGTGGCCTGCACAACTTCATGTCCTGGGACAAGCCGATCCTCACCGACTCCGGCGGGTTCCAGGTATTCTCCCTCCCCAACAAGCGGATCACCGATACCGGGGCCTACTTCAAGCACGAGGTGACCGGCGAGGAGGTCTACCTGGACCCGGCCAGGGCCATCGCCATCCAGGAGGCGCTGGGGGCGGACATCATCATGTGCTTCGACGAGTGCATCCCCTACCCCTGCGACCACAAGTACGCAGCCCAGTCGACGAGGAAGACGATCCGTTGGGCGGAGGCCTGCCTGAAGGCCCAGACCCGCAAGGACCAGGCCCTGTTCGGCATAGTCCAGGGGAGCGTGTTCGAGGATCTGCGCCAGATGTGCGCCAGGGAGATGGTGGCCATGGACTTCCCAGGCTACGCCATCGGCGGCGTCTCCGTGGGGGAGGGGCTGGAGCTGCTGAAGAAAGTCGTATCCATGACCGCGCCGTTCCTCCCGGAGAACAAGCCCCGCTACCTGATGGGGGTAGGCCTCCCCGAGGATATCCTGGAGAGCGTCGAGCGGGGCATGGACATGTTCGACTGCGTCATCCCCACCCGCTACGCCAGGAGCGCCACCCTCTTCACCAGGAGGGGGAAGATCCGCCTCACCAACAAGAACTACCGCCGGGACTTCTACCCCATAGACCCGAGCTGCTCCTGCTACGCCTGCAGGAACTTCACCCGGGCCTACATACACCACCTCTTCAACGCCAACGAGGTCCTCTCCGCCATCCTGGCCAGCATCCACAATGTCCACTTCTACCTGAACATGATGGCCGAGGTGCGCCAGGCGATCGATGAGGGGCGCTTCGCCGACTACAAGCGGGAGTTCCTTGCCGGCTACCTGGGCGGAGAAAAGGGGAAGAAGGGGAGCCATGGATAGGGAGCGCTTCGCCACGGCAATGGGGATCATGCGCCGCCTGCGGGGGCCGGGTGGGTGCCCCTGGGATGCGGAGCAGAGCCACGAATCCCTCAAGCGCTACCTGATCGAGGAGTGCTACGAGGTGATCGAGGCGATCGACAAGAAGGACGACGACCTCCTCAGGGAGGAGCTGGGGGACCTGCTCCTCCAGCCCCTGTTCCATGCGGCCATCGCCGAGGAGCGGGGGGCCTTCACCATCGACGACGTCATTGAAACCCTGTGCGACAAGCTGGTGCGCCGCCACCCACACGTCTTCGGCGACCAGGAGATCAGGAGCAGCGACGAGCAGGTGGCCAACTGGGAGAGGATCAAGAAGGCCGAAAAGGGTGAGGAGCGAAAGTCTGCCCTCGCCGGGGTCCCCCCCCACATGCCGGCGCTGATGAAGGCCCAGAAGATCACGGAGAAGGCGGCCCGTGTCGGCTTTGACTGGGAACATACGGATCAGGTCTTTGCCAAGGTGCTGGAGGAGCTCCGCGAGCTGGAGGAGACCATGTCAAGCCGCGACCAGGAGCGGATGGAGGCGGAGCTTGGAGATCTGCTCTTCGCCATAGTCAACCTGGGGAGGTTCCTGGCCGTGGACCCGGAGGAGGCGCTGCGCAAGACCATCCGCCGCTTCGAGAGCCGCTTCGACCATGTGGAGAAGTCCCTGCACGGGCGGGGGATAAACCTGAAGGATGCCACCCTGGATGAGATGGACAGCCTCTGGAACGAGGCCAAGACCCTGGAGAAACAGTCCACCCGAGATTCTGGTCAGTGAACCTCTTCGCCCCGGGAGAAGGTTACCTATGCACTGTCCCCTCCCGGGCATCCACTCCCTCTCTCACCCCTTGAGCCGAGTAGCGTCCTCCCCACCCACTGATTGGCAAACTGCCAGGCGATCCGGCCGCTGCGGTCCCCCTTGACGTGGGACCAGTCAATGGCCTCCTGGGCGATCCCGCCGCTCCACTCGGCCTTCAGGCCGTGGATGGCGCAGAGTCGCTCCACCCAGAGCCTGACCACCTCCACGTACTGATCCTGGGAAAAGGGGTGGAATCCGACCCAGAGGCCGAAACGGCCGGAGAGGGAGATCTTCTCCTCCACC
>CALMOE010000223.1 GCA_937871715.1 uncultured Geobacter sp.
GGTGGGTCAAAAAACACGCCTGTGGTGGGTCAAAATTCAATGCCGATTGACACTTTTGCCAGCGCCATTTCGGCACACTCACCATGCTCAAGTCCCAGGCAAATTCATCAGCTTCGGCATACGGCCGCCACCCTTGACCATCGGCAACCACCAAGGCGATACGCACCGAGTCATCACCGAGCCGGGTCGGTATTTTTGCTTCATCTGCCCAGCTGCCACAGGTTGCACTCTCCCGGCTGTACCCCTTGGCAAACTTCAGGACATTCAGACTCGCCATGCTCAGCTTGCCGCTGTCCTCGCCAAGCGCCTTCCAGGTCAGCTCGGTTAACGCCTCCGGTATTGCGCTCTGTGCTTCTTTGCCATACACACCTTCAATCAGGGTGCGGGCATCTTCGGGCATCCGCAATCGTCCGGACTTGCCCAGTAATTGCTGGGTCAACCAGACTTGCCCCACATGCTGGTACACCGCCTGTGTGCCGGGGAGCGCAGCCTTGAGCCAGTTTGCTTGCGGCTCTTCCGCTACGGCTGGTCCAAGGAGGTAAAACACCGGCGCATCCCGTTGATCTCTTGCCACCTCGTTTTTAATCCGGGTCCCGTCTGCTTCACGCACATGCCGATGTTCGCGCCCTGCCCGCTGAATGATGAGATCAATCGGAGCGATATCCGAGATCATCACGTCAAAATCCAGGTCAAGCGATTGCTCGACAACCTGAGTCGCTATCAGCACCCGCCCCCGGCGCATATCGGCAGTTGAATCTTCGCCGAAAAACTCCAGTGTGTCGGCTTCTATCCGTTGCCGGTCGATCATGGCAAAGCGGCTGTGAAAGAGCGTCAGGCGGTCATTATCCATCCAATCCGTTTTCTTCAGGTCACGAAAGGTGTTGATCGCATCGCCGACGGTGTTACGAACCCAACAGACGCACTTGCCCTGTTCAACGGCTTGCCGAATGACAGCCAGCGCCTGCTTATCGGTATCAAGCAGCTTGACCGATACGGTCCGCTCCACTTCGCGGCGCGTGGCAAGCTTAGTCTCAATCGATCCCGTTGCCGGGAAATGTGTCGCCAGCGGATACGCTTTAGTAGGCTTCAATTCCGGAGCTATCCTGTTGATGCCGCTGGCGAAGGCCTGCAGATAGCCAGAGCGCATGGAGTACGGCAGGGTTGCGGATAACAGAATGACGCTGCCCCCCTGTGCAGCGTGATATTCAATCAGGCGTTGCAACAGGTGGTTCATATAGGGATCGAAGCTGTGAACCTCATCCACGATCAGAATTTTCCGGGTGAAGCCCAGACAGCGCAACGACTGGTGCTTGGCCGGCAGCACAGCCAGCAATGCCTGGTCAACCGTGCCGACACCGACCTCGGCCAGCAGAGCCTTTTTCCGGCTATCCGCCAGCCAGTCGCTGCAAAAGGCCTCGGCAGTTTCTTCGTCTTTGTCGTAACAGCGCCGGGCGGCCTGATTTTCCGGCAGACAAAGCGACGCTCGGAAACCATCGGAAAGATGCCGGGCGCCATGGGCCAGCGCCAGTGAAGGGAGCGCGTCTGCTGCGTAGAGCCGTCTGTAGGCCTTGCCCAGACGATTGTACATGGCATTGGCCGTAGCCATGGTCGGCAGGGCGACATAGATGCCATCGGCAAGGCCGCATGCCATCAGGCGATGGGCCAGCGTCATCGCCGCCTCGGTCTTACCCGCGCCGGTGACATCTTCGAGGATGAACAGTTGATTGGTGTCGGCCAGTTCGACATCGGCAGCCCATTGCTGTAACGGCGTCAAGGAAGTTATGAAGGGAAACAGGTGGGCGACTCCGGCATACGGTGCAACAGCTGAATTATCCAGCTGAGCCTGGCTAACAGCCTGAATGGCAAATGGTATGGCATGGGTATTCCAGTACTCTCCCAAAGCCGTTTCATGCTGAAGGTACGTAGCCGCCGGGCGGCTCGAACCAAGCCAGTCAGCAAGCACAACGATACCGGCAAGCGCCCACGAAGCCTGTTTCAGTCGCTGGGTAAATTCTTTGTCGACAAAAATTAAAGTGCCAGTTTCTAACAGAAAGAGTTGGTGAACCGCCAAGACATACTGCAACGCCGCTTCCTCATCCTGTTTGGCGAAATGATTTGAGAGGTTGCAGTTAGTGATGATTTGTGGAGGGATGCCGTGGTGACCGGTAACAACCTGCATCCAGACATCGAGAGTTCTGCCCAACTGACGAAGTTCCTTTGCATCGGTCAGTTCACAAAAAGTTTGCGCATCCTCCAGTCGATTGTTAAGGACGTCGCGCCAGAGCATATAGCCGAGGGTGTCGTGGCGAACCGTATATTCCATCCGGGGATTTTTTGGCACGAGATCAGGTGACAGTCCGGAAGCCAACCCCTGAAATGCGGTGGCGAATTTGCCTATGTCATGCAGGCAGAGAAAAAAAACAACCCACTGCCGCAGCTGCTCCGGCGCTATTTCAAGCTGCGCAGCCAAGCGCCGGCAGAGCGGTTTTTCCGGGTCGAGCAGCAACCATCCCACCGCCGCCACATCCAGACAATGATAAGGAAGGAGGTGATATCTCTCACCATCTTTTTCAGCTTTCCCCCAAGACCGAAAATAACTCTCCATCAAATCCCCCGTAACTGCCCTCAAACCGGGCGAACA
>CALMOE010000224.1 GCA_937871715.1 uncultured Geobacter sp.
TGTCTCGTGGGCTCGGAGATGTGTATAAGAGACAGCCCCCATGCACCCAGCAGCCTGGCAATCCCCGCCGGGTCCGGCTTCGGCGCGGCCTCGTCCCTGCCGAGGATCGCCTCTGGAGAGAAGAACTCCTTGAGACCGATCAGTCCCAGGGTGTGCAGGGCAATATCCCTGGTGTTGCGGGTGAGGATCCCGACCCTGGCACCACGGCGGAGCAGCTGCTCCAGCAGCCGTCCTGCCCCCGGTGCCGCCGCGGTTCTGGCCGCCAGCTCGTATTCGATCTCCAGCAGGCGGGAGTGCCTGGCGGCCGCCTCGGCCGCTGGCAGGGAGGCAAGATAGCCGAGGATGTCCGGGTCGGAATCGGTCATGCCGAGCTCGGCGCGGATGGCAGCGAAGTCGTGTACCCCGATGGTCAGGGTGCCGTCCAGGTCGAATATCCAGCAGCGCCGGCTAAGTATCTCCATTTTGCTGGCCATGACAACAGGATAGCCATTTATTGCGGCTGGCGCAACGGTGATCTGCAGCCGGAAGCATCACGCCAGGGGAGATCGTTAGATATTGATCGTCATTATCAATATTGATATAATTTAAGGGTGGTAGAGAATGATTGGCAGGAGGTGCGAGCCATGAAAAAACAGACTGGAAAAGAGGAGAAAAGAGAGATCGCCGTCAGCCGTTCCCCGCTTGAGGCCACCCGCGAGATGCTTTCGCCGATGACGCGGATCGAAAGGGAGATGCTTACCACCCTGCACGAAATGGAGCGCTGGTTCGAGGATGCCATGCACCGTCCGTTCCTCGGCTTTCACCGTTTCCCACTGGTTAACCTGCTAGGCGAACGCCGTGGCGGTGATTTCGTGCCGGCCATCGACATGTTCGAGGAGGGGGGAGAGCTGGTCATCAAGGCGGAACTGGCCGGGATGAGGCGCGAAGACATCAAGGTCGAACTTGCCGAGAACATGCTCACCCTGAGCGGTGAAAAGCGCGGCGAGGAGAAGGTGGAGCGGAAGGACTACTACCGTGTCGAGCAGAGCTACGGCAGCTTCACCAGGAGCCTGGAACTGCCGGAAGGCGCCAACCTTGATGAGGTCAAGGCCCACTACAAAGACGGCCTTCTGGAGATAAGGATCCCGAAAAAAAACGAGACCCGCAAGGCCCACCTGGTGAACATCGATGAGTGATCAGCTGGCCATCAGGGGTCATATTCAGGGGAGCCGTCAGGCTCACCATACTGCGATAAACCCTGTCTTTTTTCAGGCGGGGTTTTCTTTTGCCAGCGGATTTAAGCTGTTGAAGATTAACTGCTCGATTTTTTAGTTGTTTGTTGAGAGATGCGAATGTCGTCAATAACATCGGATATAGCCATTTAAAACGCCGCAATAGCCGCAACATCTCTTTTTTATCTGCCAACAGAGCTAACTCCAGTAAACGGACGGCCGTCTCCGTTCCCTTTTTTTACGACCTTTCTCGCGTACATCATGGCATCGGCCCGCTCGATCAGCTCATCAAGGGAACAAGGAGATGAACTGTCGTGGTGGACGACGCCGATGCTCACGGATAGCGAATATCTCCGCTCCTCACCCGCATTCTTGCGGCTGATATGATGCTCGATGCGGGAAACGATGATCTCTTCCCCCTCAAGGTCGCCGCACATGGCAAAAACAGCGAACTCGTCCCCACCCATCCGGCCGATGATGTCCGATCCGCGGAAACTCTCCCTGAGGAGGTCTGCCGTCTCCTTCAGGGCAACATCCCCCTCATGGTGACCAAGCCGGTCGTTTATCTCCTTCAACCCGTCCAGGTCCGCGAAGATGAGGAGTGCAACCCTCCCCATCCGTTCCGCGGTCTTCAACTGCTGCCCTGCCTGGAGCAGGAATCCGCGTCTGTTGTATGCGCCGGTCAATTCGTCGAACAGGGCAAGCTGCTCCAGCTTCCTGGCCTGCTCCGTCAGCGCCATCTCGGCACGCTTTCTGTCGGTGATATCGAGCAGGGTCCCGATTACGGCCGGCTTCCCGTTGAATATGGTACGGCAGCCGAAAACCTCCAGATGGATGATGTCCTGTCCCTTGGTCACCCCCCTGAATTCGTATTGAATTGAATCGATCTCCCCGCTCAACCTTCTGCTGAGGTTTTCCCGGACCATATGACAATCCTCGGCCAAGGTCAGATCCTTCGGCCCCATCCTGCCGACCATATCCTCCAGCGGGTAGCCGAATATCTCGCTCATTTTCGGATTGAGATACCTGAAGAGGTTGTCCTGTATCAGGTAGACCCCGACAAGCGACTTCTCCGCCAGGCTCCTGAACTTGTCCTCCGATTCGAGAAGGGCCTCTTCCGTGAGCTTTTTGCCGGATACATCCGATCCGATACCGTCCACATAGCGGACGCCATCCCTCTCGTAGGTCTTGGTTGCCCGGTCGTGAAACCAGATCCATTCACCATCCTTCCTCCGGATCCGGAACTCCACATCGAATGCGGTACCATCACTGAAAAGGGAGGCAAATGCCTCCTTCACCCGTTGCACATCCTCCGGATGGATCCTGTCGAACCAGAGGGCATTGCCGGAAGCGTAAATCTCTGCGGGGGTATAGCCGTAAATCTGCTCCAGATTGTCGCTTATGTAATGGGTATTGCCCTCGCTGTCGACTGTCCAGATTATGTCCGGAACGTTCTCCACCAGGGAACGGTATTTTTCCTCGCTCTCCTTCACTGTTGCGATGAGACTCCCGATCTCCGCCTCGGCCCGCCTCACGACGCCTAGAGGAAAGCGGAATGCCAGGAAGGCGAGGAGTGTGCCGATCATGGTGGAGATCATGAAAAGAAGCGCGGTCGAGCTGATCAGCGCCCTGTCGGATGCCGTAACCAGGACCGTCCCGACCTTGCGGTTGTTGAAAACTATCGGGGCGCTCCCCATGGTAATGCGCAGTTCATCCGTAAAAGCCAGCTTCTCCCCGTGCCTTATCTTCCCCTCGCCGTATTCGTAGCCGGTTATCGGCTCACCCTTCTCGTCCAGGACGCAAAAGCCGCTTACAACGATGGCCGGATGGAACTCTTCGGCAATGTTGATGAACTTGTATGTCTGGTATTTCCAGAGGGTCGGTGCCTCCAGGGCGAATCCCTGCAGTTTTTTCGCCAGGCTCTCGGCATCGTGGGTGGTGTAATGCCTGAGGTTGGCGTGCTCGATGACCCAATAGATGACCGGCGGGCCGGCTGCAATGAAGAGCCCGATACCCACCGACAGCGGCAGTAGTCGGCGGGAGAGGTAACGGCTGATTCCTATCCGGAGGGGGTCGGCCATGGTCATCTCAGGGGGAGATAGCCGTTGGCTTTGAGGATTTTCTCCCCCTTCCCGGAGCGGACGAAGTCCATAAAGAGCCTGGCTTCGGGAGCCAACCGCTCTTCACGGTAGACGAAAGTCAAGGTCTTGAAGAGAGGGTATTTGCCGTTGCGCAGGTTGCCGAGGGAGGGGGCTGCTCCGTTGACCTTGAGCGGCCTGATCACGTGCTTCTCGATGGTGACTGCCCCAAGGTCAGAGAGCCCGATGGCGTCGGGAGTGCGTGCCAGGGTCTCGTTCATTGCCAAGTCCTTGAGCAGGGTGGTCCAGCGCTTGGACTTCTGGCTCTCGTCGTAAACCTCGCGAAAGCCTGGAACCATCCTGGCCAGCACCTCGATGGAGCTGTCGCCCGGCTCCCTGGTCAGGACAACGATATCCCTGCCATTCCCCCAGCGGCTCTTCTCCCCCCGATAGATGTCGACCAGCTCCGCGAAGGTGATGCCATCGTCAGGCACAGACGGATGAACGCCGACGATCAGGGGGGTACGCGCAAAGTCGACGGTGGTGAGAGCCAACCCCTTCTCGCTCTCCTTGAGGGGACGGGAGATCAGCCCAAGGGCAACCGCCCCGTCCGCCGCGGCCCTGACGGCACTGGTGGAACCGATGCTTGCCAGGACTTGGATGGAGACATTCGGCCGGGACCTCTGGAACTCCTTTGCCAGAACCCGGACTATGGGGAGGTTGGTCCCCGATCCGGCAAAGATCAGGCGGGTCTGCCCTTCAGCCCCGGCTCCCGCGCGGGGAGCAAGCAGCATGATCGATGCGGCGAGAAGAGCCCCATGCAGGCATCTCCGGCCGAACAGTTTCAATCGAGCTATCAAACAGGTCATGACACCACTCTCCCGAATATGTTAAACATAATTAACACTATATCGCTCCATCACTGCCCGTCAACTGAACCCGCTGAATCTTACAGGCTGCAAATGGCAGCATCATGGGCGGGAGACGCGGGAGCGCAAGTAGAAGCAGCGCCGCACCCTGGAGTTGTTCACCACTCCGTAGTTGACACAACTTTCCACCCAAGCAGTTCATTAGCGAACTTTACAAAAATGCGTTTTCGCCGTATAGTTCGGTCTGTCCGTTGTGACCATGCTGAATGAATACGCTCAGTTATACGTCTGCCATGGTGAAACGGACGGTGTGTGCCGGGCGCTTAGATGCCTTGATGTCGGCATGGGGTGACCGAATGCAGCTCGAAGCGGCAACAGCGCCCTGAATCTCGATGAGCCGGCAGGGTCAGGCGGGATGCGAGACGGAGGAGGGGGAGATGCTCAAGCATATGAAGGTCCACAAGCATTTGAAACCCGGGCAGAACGGGACGCACCGTCTCGTGGCGAGGTACGGCAGCGCGCTTATCTGCGTCCGTTACCGCTACGATGCCATCAGGGACATGAGGATCAAGACGGCGGAAATCATCGTCGACGAAAGAGCCGGGAAGGCAGCGCCGAGGCTTCGGGACAGCGACAGTGTCCTGGTGCGGGTCCCCTACACCATGGGAGCCCTCCGGGAAAGGCTGAAGTCGGTCGGTGCGCGCTGGGATGCCGGGGAGAAGCTCTGGCGGGTGAGATATGGGCTTATCCGTGGTGACCGGGAACTGGAAGAGCGGGTAGTGAGGTAAGGAGCAATCTCGTCATGTTCCTCATATGGGGAACATGACGAGATTAAGTTGAGGTCCTATAAAGGACATATTACGACTACCTATACAGGGCATAAATTACCTATATGGGTAACAGGTG
>CALMOE010000225.1 GCA_937871715.1 uncultured Geobacter sp.
CTGCATGGGGGGGGCATCATTGCCTTATACATGAAAAAAGCCCCGGATTTCTCCGGGGCTCGCTGAATCAGGCTTCCGCCACGTACTTCCTCTCGCGGATCCTGGCTGCCTTGCCGCG
Source organism: uncultured Geobacter sp. (assembly GCA_937871715.1). Taxonomy (GTDB): domain Bacteria; phylum Desulfobacterota; class Desulfuromonadia; order Geobacterales; family DSM-12255; genus CALMBF01. Next base: position 119 of record CALMOE010000225.1, read on the forward strand.
CAGTTTGCGCAGGTAGTAGAGCTTCGCCCGGCGCACATGGCCGCGGGTCACCACGTCGATGGCATCGATCGAGGGGGAGTGGATCGGAAAACTACGCTCCACGCCGATGCCGTTGGAAATTTTGCGAACCGTGAAGGACTCGCGCAGACCACCGTTCTGGCGGGAGATCACAACGCCCTGGAAAGCCTGGATACGGCTTTTGTCACCCTCGACGATCTTGACATGCACCTTGACGGTATCACCCGGTCTGAAAGGGACTACGTTCTTCTTCATCTGTTCCATTTCAATCAAATCGATCTTGTTCATCTGCTTTCTTCCTCCTATGGTTAGCTATAGCTTGCCTCTGTCGGTTATCACCGGCCGCACAGCCTGTCCAAGTAGATGGACACAGCCGAGCGGACCGATAGATGATTGTAGTCGCCGCAGCCGACTATCGGTTCCAGCACCAGATCGGCCGAGGCAAATATCTCTTCTGTCATCCCCCACCCCGTGCCGAAGAGGAGGAGGTAGCTTTCGTCTCCACTTGCCATCGACTCGGACAGTTGAGCAGTGGTGACACATCCGGGACGCCCGGCAGCACCGGTTACCACCACCCGTGGTGGCTTGCCGTGGCGCAGTGACATCTCCTCCTTGACATCATCAAGGGTGGGGAGAACCGTCACCAGCTCCAGGGCCGCCTTCCGCTTGGGGTTGTATGTGGCACCCCAACCATGCCGCCAGTGATTAACAATCCTCGTGACCAGACCCTGCTGCTCCGCCACTGGGGTGACCAAGTAGTAACGATCGGCCCCGAAAGTGCGCGATGCCCTGGCGATATCGTGGATATCCAGGTTTGTGACCGCAGTGGTCACCACCTGCCTGTTCTTGTCGTAGACCGGGTGGTGAATGAGGGCCACACTGAATGAGCTCCCCCTCACGTTTCCCTGCCCCCCAGGATCTCCTGCAGCATCTTCTCGTCTTCCCTGCCAAGGGTTATGCTCTGCAACAGCTCGGGCCTGATACGCAGCGTTTTCAGCAGGGATTGACGACGACGCCAACGCCCTATCTCCCTATGATTGCCGGAGAGAAGCACTTCAGGCACCTGCAGACCGCGGAATTCCGGTGGTCTGGTGTAATGGGGATATTCGAGAAGCCCGTCGCTGAAGGACTCGTCCTCGGCCGACGCCTCACTCCCCAGGACCCCGGGAACCAAGCGCCCCACGGCATCCACCAGGACCATGGCGGCCAGCTCGCCGCCGGTCATGACATAGTCGCCGATGGAGAACTCCTCGGCTGCGAACAGCTCTACTACCCGCTCGTCGATCCCCTCGTAGCGGCCGCAGACGATGATCAGCTCCTTCTCGGCCGCCAGCTCCTCCACCCGTTTCTGGGTCAGTGGAACGCCGCGCGGGGAGGCGATCAGCACCCTTGCCCCGGGAGCACGGGTTTGCACCTCTTCGAGGCAGGCGCAGAGCGGTTCCACCTTCATCACCATCCCTGCCCCTCCGCCGTATGGAGCATCGTCCACAGTCCGGTGCCGGTCAGTGGCGAAGTCTCGGATGTTGTACAGCTCGACCCCGAGCTGTCCGTTGTCCACCCCCCTGCCGATGATGCTGGTGGAGAGCGGACCGGTAAACATCTCCGGAAACAGGGATAGAATATGAAATTTCATAGATCGAGCAACCCCTCCATGGGGGTCACGGTCATCACACCGGCATCCAGGTCGATGGAGTTGACTACTTCTGCCAAGGCGGGAATGAGATACTCCCGCCCGGCGGATTTTACCACGTAGACATCGTTGCTCCCGGTCTCGATGATGCTCTCCAGCTTGCCCAGAGGCTCACCGCCGGAGGTCACCACCTGCAGACCGATCAGGTCGTGCCAATAGTACTCATCATCATCGGTTTCCGGCAGCTGGTCGCGGCTGATGTACAGCTCGCAGCCGACCAGGTGCAGGACCCTGTTGATGTCCCCGTACCCCTTGAAGGAGAGGATCAGCTTCTTGCCGTGCACCGCGGCCGCAGCCAGATCGTAGCTCTGCAGCATTCCGGCGGCGTCCTTGAGCAGCAGACTCTCCACGGACAGAAATGTATCGAACTCCCCGGAGTAGGGGACCGCTCGCAACTGCCCCCTGATACCGTGGGTTGCGACGATCTTCCCCAGCAGGATCAGGTCGGCGTCCTTCATTACTCGACTATCTTCAGAATGGCCTTCTTGTTGTCCTTGGTGGACACCGCATTGAGCAGCGTGCGTACAGCCTTTGCTGTCCTGCCCTCTTTGCCAATGATCCGCCCCATGTCCTCCTTGGCGACGGTCAGCTTGATGACAGTGGTATCGTCTTCCATCTCCTCGGTTGCCCTCACCTGTGAGGGGTCATCAACAAGCGCTTTGGCAATGGTCTCTACGAGCTGTCTCATGTCGGTATCCTCTGTGTCTCTGGAATAGCCGGCGGGCCGGTTTTGAGCAGTTATCAGGCAGCCTTGTTGGTAAACTTGGCCCAGATGCCGGCATTTTTCAGGAGCTGCCTGACCGTATCGGTCGGCTGTACCCCCTTGCCGAGCCAGCAGAGCGCTTCGCCTTCGTCTACCTTGAAAGCCGCGGGATTCTGATTGGGATCATAGGTGCCCACGTTGGCAATGAAACGACCGTCCCTTCTGGCACGCTCATCGGCGATTACCACCTGGTAGAAAGGCTTCTTCTTTGCGCCTGCGCGGGCAAGTCTCATCTTTACAGCCATCTTTTCCTCCTGATATTCGTACGGTTGATCCGTGACGATATGTTCTATGGTTTATACCACGTAATAGATTCTTGTCACTTCAGAAGGGAAACATCCCTTTTCCAAGCCCCTTGAGGCCTCGCATCCCCTTCATCAGCCCCATGGGCCCCATCTTCTGCAGCTGCTGCATCACCTTCTGCGCCTCGGTGAAGCGCTTGAGGAGCTGGTTGACCTCCTGCACCGTGGTGCCACTCCCGTTGGCGATGCGCAGCCTCCTGCTGCCGTTGATGATGGTGTGGTTGGCACGCTCCTTCGGAGTCATGGAGTTGATGATCGCTTCAATCCTCTTCATCTCCTTCTCCGGAGGCTGCATCCCCTCCACCTGCTTCATCATCTTCCCCATACCGGGGATCATCCCCATGATCGACTCGAGGGAGCCGAGCTTCTTCATCTGCTGCATCTGGTTGCGGAAGTCCTCGAGATCGAACTTGTTTTTCTTCAGCTTCTCCTGCAGGCGCTTGGCCTCGCCGGCATCGAAGACCGAGTTTGCCTTCTCCACCAGAGTCAGGACATCACCCATGCCGAGGATGCGCGACACCAGACGGTCGGCGTGGAACACCTCCAGGGCATCCAGCTTCTCCCCAAGACCGACAAACTTCACCGGCTTGCCGGTAACCGCCTTGATGGAGAGGGCCGCCCCCCCCTTGGCATCGCCGTCCAGCTTGGTGAGAACCACACCGGTGACCCCCAACCTGTCATTGAAGCCGCTGGCCACATTGACAGCCTCCTGGCCGGTCATGGCATCAGCGACAAAGAGTATCTCCCGCGGCCCGACCTCGTCACGAATGCGCACCAGCTCGTTCATGAGGAAGTCGTCGATCTGATGACGACCGGCCGTATCGAGGATGACCGTATCGAAACCGTTGAGACTCGCGTAGCTGATGGCATCGCGACAGATCTGCACCGGATCCTGGTCAGCCCTGGAGTCGAACGTCTCTATGGAGAGCTGCCGCCCGACGGTTTTCAGCTGCTCGATGGCCGCAGGGCGGTAAACATCGGCCGGCACCAGAAGCGGGCGACGACGCTGGGAGCGGAGATGCCCGGCCAACTTGCCGCAGGAGGTCGTCTTGCCGGCCCCCTGCAGGCCGACCATCATGATGGCCACCGGCGGCTTTGCCGCCAGATCGAGGGAGTTGTCCTCACCGCCACCCATCATGGCTACCAGCTCATCATGAACGATCTTGATGACCTGCTGACCCGGCGAGAGGCTCTTAAGCACCTCAGTGCCGACCGCGCGTTCACGGACCTTTTCCACAAAATCCTTGACGACCTTGAAGTTGACGTCCGCCTCAAGGAGCACAAGGCGCACCTCGCGCAGGGCATCCTTGATATTCTCCTCCGTCATCACCCCCTGGCCGCGGAGCTTCTTAAATACCAGTTCGAGTTTGTCGGAAAGGTTATCAAACATCCTTGGTTCACCAAATGAATGCGTGGCCTGCCATGGCGGCCGCATCCGGATTGCGGAAAGACAAGGGGCAAATACACCCCAGTAAAGGGCTAACTATAAATGGGGCAATACTTTTTTGTCAAGACAAAAAACAGGAGCAAAAAGCGGTTGGCGTTGCCCTTTACCCCGTGCTCTGCTAGATTGAGCAGATGGCATTGATCGGCATCATATGCGCAATCTCCCAGGAGAGAAGGGCTATAACCAGCCTCTTCCCAGAAGCAGCCAGGACCAGCCTTGGAGGAGCCACTGCCTGGAGCTTTCGCGCCGGAGCAAACATGGTGACCCTGCTGGAGAGCGGCATGGGGATGGAGAACGCGGCAAGGGGAGCCGCCCACATGCTCCAAATCGCGCGCCCCGATCTTGTGCTCTCCACCGGTTTCTGCGGGGCCCTGAGACCCGGACTCCAGGTCGGCAGCCTGGTTGGCGCAGCGGAGATTTACAACCTTGCGTGCGGCGCCCTGATCTCCGCCCCCCCTCCAGACAAGGCGCTGAACGAGCTTCTCGGCCATAACCTGGCCGACAGGGGTTGCACCCCGGCATCATTCATCAGCGTCGATGTTTTCAGCGATAAAGGTACTGCCATTAACCAGATCCCTGCTAATATTGAAAAACCGGTACTCGAGATGGAGACGGCTGCGGTCTCCCGACTCTGCCGGTCTGCTGGCACCCCCATGACAGCAGTGCGTGCGGTGAGCGACCCATGGGACGATGATCCGGCCCCACTGGTGGCCGGGCTGTGCGACCGGAACTTGAACATTAGCGCTGTGAGGGTGGCGGCAACCATACTACGCTCACCCGCAGCGCTCCCCAAGCTGCTCAGGCTTGCCCGTAATGCCCGCCGAGCCGGGGCATCCCTCGGTGAGGCCATGGCAAGCTTACTGGAGAGACTCTAAATGAAAAAAAGATGCTTCCTCCTGCCCCTTCTCGCCCTGCTCCCCCTGAACGCATGCACCCTGAGCACCACTGTGGGCTCCCCCTGGGCACCCTACAGCTTCAGCGGCACGGAGTTCGTCCCCGGCGAAGGGGGGGGTGGGGCCACCTTCTGGCTGCGACAGGGATTCATCCCCCGCACCGACAGGCCCGGGGAGATGGCGCAGAACATGGGGCGACTGCCGGCGAAAGTTGGTGCCGTCGCCGGGATATGCTACCTGCAGGCTAGCGGCGGCAAGCTGGCCGACAGAAGCGGCATTGCCCCCTACGCCGACGAGCAGGTAACCATCAAGAGCCACAAGGAGGGGGTCTACGTCACCAGGACCGACGAAAACGGCCAGTTCGTCGAGACCCTCTACCCGGGGGAGTACCAACTGCTCTGCCGCGGCGTCGGGGTGACCGCAGAGGTAAAGGAAGGGCAAACTACCCTCGTCGGCATCAGGGGGGGGAAAAGGATGGTGGACTGATGAAAAAGCTTCTGACAACGGTTGGCACCGCGCTCCTCCTGGCCGCATCTACGGCATGGTGCGCCCCGCTGGACGACTACTACCTGGAGCAGTTCGGCGAGAAACCAGCCGCAGCCACTGCCATGAAGGCTGCCGCCCCCCTGCAGGCAAGGCGCTGCGGCATGCCCCTGCGCCGGGGGCTGAAAAAGGACTGGAACTCCCTGGAGAGCGGCACCCAGAAGGTGCTTGCCAAGTACCTCTACGCCCCCAACCTAAGCGGCGAGGCTATCGCCAGGTCAGGGGGGGGGCATTTCAACATCCACTATGCCACAATCGGAGCCGACGCACCGCCTTTGACCGACAACTTATCTGACGGCAGTCCGGGCAGCAACGGCATACCGGACTGGGTCGAAACTGTGGCGGACACCTTCGAGGCGGTCTATGCCCGAGAGGTGGCTGGCATGGGGTACCGCCAGCCACCGACAATCCCTTACGACGTCTACCTGCAGCAGCTGGCCAGCCTGAGTGAGTTCGGCCACACCCAATCCGACGTCCTGACCGGCCTTAGCGCCACCAGCTTCATCGTCATCGACAACGACTTCGCCGACGCCATCTACGGCCCATATGGCGGCCTGACCGGCCTGCGGATCACCGCGGCCCACGAGTTCCACCACGCCATCCAGTACGGCTACAACTACTATTTCGACATCTGGTACGCGGAGGCCACAGCCTCTTGGATTGAAGATGAAATCTACGACTCGGGGAATCAGCTGTACGACTACTTTGGACTTACATATAAAATTGGCACTACCACCTTCAAACAAGGCTATGTATTCAACACCACATTACCCCTTGACTCCGCAGTGGACCTTGCTACTGGCGGAGGATACGGCCGCTGGCCCTTCAATCGCTACCTATACGAGACACACTATCCGTTTCCGATCGTAAGGAGCATCTGGGAAGACCTGGCAACCAAGTCGCCGGTAAACGGCGCTGACATCCCCATGCTTCCGGTCATAGCAGAGGTCCTGGCCGGAAACGGCAGCAGCCTCCAATCCTCATTCCTCGGCTTCAGCAAGCGCTTCCTCCTCGGCAACTGGACGAGCCACACAAGCGAACTCAGCCTCTTCCTGCCATTGGACTTTGATACCAGCAACACCTACACGGCATCGGGGAACTTCACAACTCCGGCAATCACCCTGCCGGCCTACTCCTTCCGGTACCTGAAGCTCACCCCCTCCGGCCCGGCGGGGCAGTTGACCATCGGCTACCCCAACAAGCCGGCGGCCTACGCCCTGGTCGCCTTCGTGCAGTCGGGCAGCAATACCAGCCAGTATGCAGGTGACAGCAGCGGCACCATCGTCATCCCCTTGGTCTCCCCGGCCGATACCGTGTACCTGCTCATCTGCAACAACGTAACCGGCACGACAACCATCCCCGCCGACCAGCTTCAGGCCATCCCCTCGCCAGGGGACGCCACAAACCCCTACCCGGGGAGCACCACCCTCGTCCAGCCCCCGGCGCCGGTCTCTTCCGGGGGGGGTGGCGGAGGGGGCTGCTTCATCGCCACCGCGGCCTACGGCTCCTACCTCCACCCCAAGGTGGAGTTGCTGCGCGACTTCAGGGACCGGTTCCTCCTGACAAACACGCCGGGGAGAATGCTGGTCTCCACCTACTACCGCTACAGCCCCCCCATGGCAGGCTTCATCCGCCATCACGTTTGGGCCCGCTTCCTGGCGAGGCTGCTCCTGGCACCGCTGGTACTTGCTCTGGAGCATTTCGGGGCTGTGCTCTGCGTCGCGGGGGTGGTGACCGTCACTGCCATGCGGAGAGGGGCAATCAGCCGCAAGGAGAGGCAAGCCCCCCCCTGTATCCCCACAGCCTGAGGTGAATTCAGGCGAAAAGACAAAAAAAGCCCCGCCGGCTTGCCGGCGGGGCTTTTTCACAGGTTGCTCCGAAGGAATTAACCCTTGCGGACGTTGGCGGCCTGCAGACCTTTCGGCCCGTTAACCACGTCGAAGGTTACTGCCTCACCCTCGGCGAGGGACTTGAAGCCTTCGCTGAGGATGGCGGAGAAGTGAACGAACACGTCATCGCCGTTCTCCTGCTCGATAAAACCAAACCCCTTTGCATCGTTGAACCATTTTACCTTACCCTGTGCCATTTCCTGCCTCCTTTTAGGCTCCGGCTTTCTCTTGCCGGGTTGCGTGTCTACTGCAGCTGCCGGAGTCTTGAGGCAGGAACTTCGTCGGGCCCAACAGGATGTGCCGAGAACAGATTCCTGAGACTGCAAAAACTTCCGATACCGAACTGCGCATGTTACATTAGCACTGCGTAATTGTCCGAGTCAAGCTTTTTTGCAGCAAGCAAAAAAATTTAAAACATGTTCAACTGCCGAATAAAGGCGATTAGCAGACCATAGTGGTGGTGGTCGAAATCAATAATGATCCTGTGCAGATGCAGCGTATCCGGCTCGTCGGCCTCTTCCGGCAGGGGCGGGGTCCTCCTGATGACCGTCCCGGGGAGGAGCATCTCCGGGAATTCGACGGCCAACTCCTCCAACTGCTGGTCGCTCAGATCCTTGGTAAGCCGAATGATTAGCTTGCCGCCGACAAAGCGGTGGGAGTGGTAGTTGGTATAGAAATCCTCAACCACCTGGATCGCCTCATCCACGTCCCTCGTTATGGTGAAGATGGAAAAATCGTCGGCAGAGATGAACCCCTTACCGAGGATCTTCATCTTGATGAACTCCAGCCACCCCTCCCAGTAGCCTGTCTCGTCGTCAATGAGGATCAGCGGCTTTGGGTCGGTCTTGCCGGTCTGGATAAGGGTAAAAACCTCCATGGCCTCGTCCAGGGTGCCGAAACCACCCGGGAAAACGGCAATGGCGTCCGACTCCTTGACGAATGCCACCTTGCGATTGAAGAAGTACTTGTAAGTTATCAGCCGAGGGGTGTTGGCCATGACGATATTGGGGGACTGCTCGAAGGGGAGGAAGATGTTGACGGCGAACGAGTTCTCGCTCCCCGCCCCCTCGTTGCCTGCCTGCATGATCCCCGGGCCGCCACCGGTGATGATCATGTACCCCTTTTCCGCCAAGCGGCGGCTGAACTCCACGCAGAGTTGATAGATCGGCTCTTCGGCAGTGGTGCGGGCGGAGCCGAAGATGGTAACCTTCTTCTTGTTTCGATAGGGGGCGAACACCTTGTTGGTGTAGCGCATCTCCTTCATTGTGTTGTTGAGCATCTTCATGTCGGCCAGGTAGGAGGTCTCCTGCCCTGCCTTGAGTGCGGAGATGACCATCTCCCTCACCAGGGCCGGATGGTAGACCCCACCGACCCGGTCGAACAGCTCTTGGATCAGGCCGTCAACCGCTTCATTCTCCCTGGAAAAACTCAGTTCTATCGACATTAAAACGGGTTCCCTTCGAAATTTTGCTGGGATTATAGCATGTTGGAGAGCTGGGGTGCAAACAGTTAAGCGGCGTTGAACAATAATTAAATTGACCTACTTCACCCCTTTTGGCTAAATTACCCGGTAGATTACCATTACCGCTGAAAGGGAGTATAGCTATGGGTAAAACCACGGCAGAAAAGATATTCGCAGCACACCTGGTCGACGAACCGTTCCCAGGAACCAAGGTTCTCAGACTGGACGTGGTCATGTGCCACGAGATCACCACCCCCATCGCCATTGCCGACCTGATGGAACGTGGCAAGGACCGGGTCTTCAACCCGGGCAACATTAAGGCGGTCATCGACCACGTGACCCCGAGCAAGGACTCCAAGACAGCCACCCAGGCCAAGATCCTGCGGGACTGGGCTCACCGCCACGGGGTAAAGGACTTCTTCGACGTCGGGGCCAACGGCGTCTGCCATGCCCTCTTCCCTGAAAAGGGTTTCATCCGCCCGGGGTACACGGTCATCATGGGGGACTCCCACACCTGCACCCACGGCGCCTTCGGCGCCTTCGCCGCCGGGGTAGGCACCACCGACCTGGAGGTGGGGATTCTCAAGGGGGTCTGCGCCTTCCGTGAACCCAAGACGATTCGCATCAACGTTACCGGCAGGCTCCCCAGGGGGGTCTATGCCAAGGATGTCATCCTGCAGATCATCGGCAAACTGACCGTCAACGGCGCCACCGACAAGGTGATGGAGTTCCGCGGCAACGTCATCGACGAGATGACCATGGAATCCCGCATGACCCTTTGCAATATGGCCATAGAGGCAGGTGGCACCTCGGGAATCTGCATGCCCGACAGGGTGACAGTCGACTATCTCTGGCCGTTCATCAGCGGCGACTACGCCTCCAAGGAGGATGCGGTTGCCGACTTCAAAAAGTGGCACTCCGATGACGACGCCGCCTACGACAGCGAACTGAACATCGACGTCTCCAGCCTGGAGCCGACCGTCACCTTCGGTTACAAGCCGGACCAGGTGAAGCCGATCGGCGAAATCGCCGGCACCCCCGTCGATCAGATCTACATCGGCTCCTGCACCAACGGCCGCCTCGAAGACCTGCGCATCGCCGCCCAGATCCTCAAGGGGAGGAAGATCGCCCCGGGCGTGCGCGGCATCCTCTCCCCCGCCACCCCGGGGATCTACCAGCAGGCCCTGAAGGAGGGGCTGATTGAGATCTTCATGGAGGCCGGCTTCTGCGTCACCAACCCCACCTGCGGCGCCTGCCTCGGCATGAGCAACGGCGTCCTGGCCGAAGGGGAAGTCTGCGCCGCCACCACCAACCGCAACTTCATGGGGAGGATGGGCAAGGGGGGGATGGTCCACCTCATGTCGCCGGCCACCAGCGCTGCCACGGCGATAGAAGGGGTTATGGCAGACCCGAGAAAATACCTGTAAATATTCAGGTTGAAGGTAAAAGGCTGAAGGTTAGAATCTTCATGGCAGCAATATTGCTCCCCTTCAGCCTTCACTCTTCAGACTATCTACCTATTCGATAAAGGAGTTCACATATGAAAACATTCGGCGGCCCGGTCCTCTTTCTGGATCGCAGCGACATCAACACCGACGAGATCATCCCGGCGAAATACCTAACCGAGATCACCAAGCAGGACCTGAAGCCCTACATCCTGGAAGACCTGAAGCTTCCCGGGTTCGACCCCAAAGGGCCGAAGACCAGGGGGGCAAGGGTCATCGTCTCCCGCGCCAACTTCGGCTGCGGCTCCTCCCGCGAACACGCCCCCTGGGTGTTCGAAGTCAACGGCATCACCGCGGTCATTGCCGAGTCCTTTGCCCGCATCTTCCGTCAGAACATGTTCAACTGCGGCATGGCGGCCATCGAACTCCCCAAGGAGCAGTTGGACATCATATTTGCCAGCGCCTCCGAAGATGCGACCATAAGCATCGACATCGAGGCCCAGAAGCTTGCCCTGCAGCAGGGCGGGGCCAGCAGGGAGTTCAACTTCGACATATCCCCCTTCGACAAGGCTCTGGTCATGGCGGGGGGATGGGTCGACTACGCAGACCAGAAGTACTGATCATCAGCCTGTTACCAAAGCTTCCCCAAAGCCCGCGTCCACCGCGGGCTTTTTCTTTGCCAACAGATTGATATCCGGTCTTTTTATTTGACTATTGCCGCCGGGCATGGCAATCATTTTAATTCGCCGGCCATGCCGGACAACTCTTCCACTGCGGATGCCGTCCATGATCTTTCGCGGCCTCACATACATGCTACTTGCTGCCCTCTGTCTGTTTGCAGGAGTGGCTGAAGCGGAAACCCGGCAGCCGTCGGCCGACGAGGAGAAGATCTTTACCCTCTGGCCGCTGGTGGACTACCGGGAGAAGCCGCGGGAGAAAGCATCCCGACTCTCCCTCCTCGGCCCGCTCTTCAGCTATGAGCTGAAGGGGGATGACAGTATCTTCTCATTCAGGCCACTCTTCCACAGGGAGAGCAATGCCAGAAGCGGCAGTAGCGCCAGCACCATCCTCTACCCCCTGGCATCCTCGGAAAGCACCCCGGAAGTCAGCCGCCTGGAGATACTCCACCTGCTGCAGAGCGATGTCTTCCGCAAGGACGAACCGGCAAAGGAGGAGAGGAGGTTCATGCTCTTCCCCCTGATCATCTCCGGCGACTCCCACAAATACGGACCGTACACCTCCATCTTCCCAATCTACGGAGACATCTACGAGCGCTACTGGAAGGACGAGTACCACTACGTCCTCTTCCCCCTCTACTCCCGCACCGTTAAGAAGGGGAGCACCAACTACAACCTCCTCTACCCCTTCTTTACCTACACGACCGGAGAGAATGAAGCTGGGTTCCAGTTCTGGCCACTGTTCGGCCACAGCGCCAGGGACGGGGTCTACAGCAGCACCTTCGCCATCTGGCCGATATTCCTCCATGAAAGACGCGGCCTCGACACGGACAACCCCTCCACTAGAGTCAACGTGTTCCCCGTTTACGGCTCATTTAACTCCAATCAGATCAGCTCAACCACCTGGATATGGCCCTTCTTCGGCCACTCCGTCGACAGCAAGGAGAAGGAGGAGGAGTGGGACCTCCTCTGGCCCCTCTGGTTGACTGTCCGGGGAGAAAAACGTAATATCACAAAACTCCTCCCCCTCTACTCTGCGGAGAGCACCCCGGATTCCAGCAAGAACTGGTACCTCTGGCCACTGTACAGAACGGACAGCATCCACTCCCCCGCATATCGCCAGGAGAGGCAGCGCATACTCTACTTCCTCTTCAACGACAGGCTGGAGAGCTGGGCCGTGGATGACAAGAGCCGGCGCAGGACAACCCTCTGGCCGCTGTTCGTCTACAGGCGGGACACGGAAGACAACATGAGCATCACCATGCCGGCGCCAATCGAACCTATCCTGGACAGGGAGGGGATAGAAAGAAGCTGGGCGCCGCTGTGGCGGATATACTCCCAGGAGTGGAACGCCAAGGGGGATTCGTCCCTGTCAATCCTCTGGAATCTTTACTGGCATGAGAAGAGCGGCGAATCCCTGGCATGGGAGATCTTCCCTCTCTTCAGGTACAGTGAAAAACCTGGGCTAACGGAGCTGCAGTTCCTCAAGGGGCTGTTAAACTACCGTACAAGTGGAGAGGGGAGCGCTCTCTCCCTCTTCTGGCTCCCCCTGGAGTTCGGAACGGGCGGCAGCGACAACCCTGCAGGCAGGGATCGGGAGTAGAATTTGAAGAGATTTCTCGACTATATGGGCGGAAGGATAATCAAGTTCACGGAAACAACCGGGGAGATGATAATCCTCCTCGGCCAGACCATCTACTTCTTCCGCGAGGCCCCGCGCAACATCCACAGCATCGCCACCCAGATGCTGATAATCGGCTACGAGACCCTGCCGGTTGCCTCGGTGATGGCCTTCTTCGTCGGCATGGTCCTGGCGCTGCAGACCGGGGTGGAGCTGAACAAGTACGGCGGCCAGAACATCATCGGCGCCATCGTCGGCCACTCCATGGTGAGGGAGCTGGGTCCGGTCATGACCAGCTTTCTCGTTGCCGGCCGCGCCGGGTCTGCCATGGCCGCCGAGATCGGAGTGATGAAGGTCTACGAGGAGATTGACGCCCTGAAGACGCTGGATATCCACCCGGTACGCTACCTGGCGATGCCCAGGCTGATCGCCTGCCTGATCTGCGTCCCGGCCCTGGTGATCTACTCGGACCTGATCGGCATCATCGGCGGCGCCCTGATCAGCAATCTCCATCCGCAGATCTTCGTCTCCTACTGGACCTACTACGACAGCCTGCAGTCAGCCCTCAAGCTTAAGGAGATAGGGACCGGCCTGATAAAGGCATTCGTCTTTGGCGGCATCATCGCCCTGGTCTGCTGCTACATCGGCTTCACCACCAGCGGAGGTCCAAGGGGGATAGCGCGATCCACCACCAGGTCGGTCGTGCTATCCTTCATGCTGATACTGGTGGCAGACTACTTTCTCACCCGCATACTGATGTAATAAAGGAGCAGCCATGTCCTACACCATAGAACGCAAAGTCGGTTTCTTCTTCATGATCGGCCTGCTGCTTCTCGGCGCCATGCTGGAGGTCGGCGAGAAGTGGAACCCCTTCGAGAGAAAGCTTGCCTACAACACCTACCTCTCCTCTGTGACCGGCCTTAAGGTCGGCGACCCGGTAAGACTTGCCGGGGTTGACGTTGGGCGAATCAAGAATATCATCGTCCACGACACCAACGTGGAGATCGACTTCGAGGTCAGGGCAGATACGAAGATAAGGACCGACTCGGTGGCCAGCCTTCGCCTCACAAACCTCCTCGGCGGCCAGTTCCTCAGCCTCTCCTTCGGCACCCCAACCGCCCCGCTACTTGAGGAGGGGAAGACGGTCACCGGCAAGGACACGGCCAACATCGACGTCATCGTCGACAATGTCAGCGATGCTGTCAAGGATGCCAAGGTGCTGATCAGCGACCTTAACAGGAACCAGAACAGGGTCATGGGGGAGGTCTCGGCAATCCTGGAAGAGAACCGCGGCGGCATCAGGGAGACGGTGTCCAGCCTGAGGAGCATCACCGCCAAGATCGACCAGGGGGAGGGCTCCCTGGCCATGCTCCTCAACGACAAGCAGCTCTACACGACCCTCAGCGACGCCGGCAGCAACATAAACAGCATCGCCGCCAAGATCAACAGCGGCGAAGGGACCCTGGGGAAACTGGTCAACGACCCAACCCTCTACACCGACATGAAGGGGGCAATCGGCGACCTGCGCGAAGGGGCGAACAGCGCCAACGCAGGCTTCAAGGAGATCCGGGACGTGGCCGCCAGGATCAACCGCGGAGAGGGGACCATCGGCAAGCTGGTCACCGACGACACCATGTACGCCGACCTGAAGAGCACAGCCAAAAACCTGAGCGACATCACCAGGAAGATCAACGCCGGCGAGGGCTCCATCGGCAAGCTCCTCAATGAGGACAAGCTCTACCGCGACGCCACGGCAGCCATGAAGAAAGTGGAGAAGGCCGCCGAGGGGATCAGCGACAGCGGGCCGATCTCCATCTTCGGCAGCATCCTGGGGACCATATTCTGACATGGAGGGGGTCTGGGAGATCGCCGTGGGGACCGTCGCCTCCCGACCCTATGTCTTCGCCTTCCTGGCCGCCTACCTCCTGGCGGCCATACCCCACATCGGGATGCGCAAGACAATTCTCTTCACCATCTGCGGCTACCTGCTCGCCTTCCTCTCCGAGTTCTCATCCATCAACAGCGGATTCCCATACGGCTGGTACTCCTACATCGACACCACCAGCTCAAGGGAGCTATGGATAGCCGGGGTACCGTTCTTCGACTCCCTATCCTACGTCTTCCTCTGCTACAGCAGCTACAGCGTCGCCCTCCTCATCCTCTCCCCCCTGGGACGAAAGGGGGGATTCCCGGCCATCCTGGAGACCAGGGCCATCAGGCGCTCCCCTGCCGCACTCCTCCTTGGCTCCATGCTGCAGACCTACCTGGACATCATCATCGACCCGGTCGCCCTTCGCGGCGAGCGCTGGTTCCTGGGGAAGATCTACTCCTACCGGGAGACAGGCTCCCATTTCGGCGTCCCACTCTCCAACTACCTGGGGTGGTGGCTGACAGGCGCCGTGATGATCTTCGCCCTGCAGTGGATCGACCGCCTGGCGAGGGAGGAGCCCGGCTTCCCCAGGCTCTACCGCAGGTTCCCTTTCGCAACTCTCATGGGTCCGCTCCTCTACCTCTCGGTCATCGCCTTCAACCTGGCCGTAGCCATGTACATCGGTGAGCGGCAGATCGCCGTCACCGGCCTGTTCATCACCCTCCTCCCCCTGACCATGGTCACCATCCTCGCACGGCAGCGCCTGGGCCGCTGCAGCGCCGAGGAG
>CALMOE010000226.1 GCA_937871715.1 uncultured Geobacter sp.
CACCGAACATGTTGGCCTTGATCCCCTGCTTGCGGGCCTCCTTCATAATGAGGGCACCTTCGGTGTAGTAACCGGAGAAGAAGATGACATCAGGCTTCTTCGCCTTGATATTGGTAATCTGGGCGGAGAAATCCTTGTCCCCGTCCTTCACCTTCTCGTCGGAGACGATTTCGATTCCCTTCCCCTTGGCAGCATCCCTGAAGGTCTGGGAAAGGCCGACGGAGTAATCGTTGTTGTCGGAAGTTATGACGGCGACCTTCTTGTAGCCGAGATCCTTGGCAAAGTAGTCGATACATGCCGGAATGGCAACGGAATCGAGCAGGGTGTCACGGAAGATGAAATCGCCGTTCTCCACCACGCCCGGACCGGTGGCGCCGGCGGAGAGAAGAACCACGCCGGCCTTCTGGGCAATCGGCGCGGCGACCTTGGTGATCCCGGTTGTCGGGTCGCCGACGATTGCAACTACATTGTCGCGGCTGATCAGCTTCTGGGTGACGGAAGCCCCCTCCTGCTTGTCACCGCGGTTGTCGGCCTCGACAATCTCGATCTTCTTGCCGAGAACACCGCCGGCGGCGTTGATCTCCTCGGCAGCCATCTTCATCCCCTCGAGGGTCGGCTTGCCGAACATGGCAACGTCCCCGGTGAGTGCACCGAGGAAACCGATCTTCACCGTATCCCCCGCGGCCTTGGGCGCCTCGCCCCCCTCCTTCTTCTTGCAGCCGAATCCGCCTGCCGCCAGCATGCCGACGAGAAGCAGGGCCGCAGCCTTCTTCATGGTCATGGTACCCTCCTGTAAATAGTGTCTTGTGGGAATAGTAGCAACACAAACCCCAAATGCAACCGGAAATGCCCTACCTGCCCGGCTTATTCAGGCTATTGAGGTAATCGTTCACCTCTTTGAGCTTGTTCTCCAGGGTTTTCAGCTCATCGGCGGTATAGACCCTGGTACCTTTCTTGATCTCGGTCTGCAGTTTCTTCACCTTCTTCTGCAGGGAATCGACTTCAGTTGCGCAGTTTTTCGACAAGAGCAGACACTCGTCTTTTTCCGCTTTCGTCGTCTCAGCCATAACCGGCAGGGAAGCGATCAGAAACAGTCCGGCCATCAGGGTAATTGCGATCTTTTTCATAAGAGCATCTCCTTTGACTCGATAATGGAGCGCCAGCAGGCGCTGCGTTGCGAGAGACGGCTGAATTTAGAAGTTGTACTTGACGATCAGTTTGACGTCGTAGGGGTCATCGGCATCCAGTGCATCGTAGTAGTCGCCCAGGGCCACATACGCAGCGCGGGCCGATAACTTCAGGTTTTCGTTGAATTTGTATACCAGTTCCAGGTTGCCTTCCGTCCCCAGATAGTCGCTCTTGTGGTTTCCGGAATTGTCTTCAGCCACTGCGGCGAAACCGGCATTGACACTCCCCGTCAGACTGGAGGTGAGGGGGTAGTCGTAGCCGAGGGAGCCGAAAATTACCCCCTGATTCTTGTTATTTACATCATAAACAATCGAGTTGTCATTTGTCATGGCGTTTTTGTCGCGGCCGAGAATAACCATCTCGTTGTTATAGAATCCGCTCTCAGCGAGTTTGTACTGGGCGAACTTCTGGGAATACGGGGTATAGAACGAATGCTTGCTGCTGTCGTCCTTGTCGCCGGACACGTAGAGGAATTCGGACCGGCACGTTCCCTTGCCCAGCGGCATACTCACTCCAACGTTACCGGCAAAGGCGCTCCGGTCAACGTTGGTAAAATTATCCTCGCCGAACTGGTAGGCCAGGAAGCCGTCCACGGAGAGATCACCGACCTTGGTGGCGCCGTTCACCCCAAGCATGTGCACCGTAACATCCTCTGGGGTGGTAACATTGATCATGGATATATTGTCGCTGTTGACAAAGTAGTAGGCAGCGCCGATCTGGGTTTTGTCGTTCACGTTGTACTTGCCGTCAAGGACAAACATGTCGCGGGTGTTCTTGCCTGCGGTCGCGCCGGTATCGTTCCAACGGAAAAATCCCGCGGAAGCGGTTGCATTGGTGTAGCTGTGGGTCAGCAGGATACCCGCCATGTCGGCGCCCACGAAGATCCCCTTGAACGCATCGTCAAAAGGTTGCATACCGATCTTGGCATTCAGCTTCTGGGATGGAATATTCCAGTCAAGGTAGAGACTTTTGGTCTCAAGATTGCCGGTATCCGCACCGATTGCACCACCCTGACCGCGTCCGATGGGTCCGTCGTAGGAGCTGTTGCCCCAGAAGGAGTAGTCGAACTCGAACATGGTCACGAGTTTCAGATCGTTGCTGGCTTTGCCGGTATAGCCAAGCCGGACCCGCTGCTCGAAATAGTTGGAAGTGGGGACATCTTTCTTAATGTCGCCTGACGGATTGTAGTTCGAAAGGTCCCAAAAAGTGGTGAATGCCCCGCCGAACTGGTGCTCGACCGCCATTGCCGAGGTCGCCCCGACCGCCGTCAATACAACTGCCGCTGCTACTGCTGGAAGTTTTCTGCGCAACTTCATGCCATCCTCCTGTTGATTGAATGCCCTGCTTGATTGGATTATGTTGTGGCAGTGACCTGCCATCAGAGAATCTGGCTGAGGAACTGCCGTGCCCGCGGGTGCTTCGGGCTGGTGAAGAACTGCTCCGGGACCTCCTCCTCCACAACCGCGCCGTGGTCCATGAACACCACCCGGTCAGCAACCTCCCGGGCGAACCCCATCTCGTGGGTGACGACCGCCATGGTCATCCCCTCCCGGGCCAGCTCCTTCATCACATCAAGGACCTCGCCGATCATTTCCGGATCGAGGGCGGACGTGGGCTCGTCGAAGAGCATGATCTTCGGATCCATCGCCAGGGACCGGGCGATGGCGACCCGCTGCTGCTGTCCGCCGGAGAGTCTCCCGGGGTAGGCGTTCGCCTTGTCAGACAACCCGACCTTTGACAGGAGCCCCAGCGCCTTCTCCCGCGCCTCCTCCCTGGAGCGCCTGCGGACCACGGTCTGGGCAAGGGTGATGTTCTCCAGCACCGTCTTGTGGGGGAAGAGGTTGAATGCCTGGAAGACCATACCCACCTCCTCCCGCACCCGGGTGAGGTCTGTTTTCGGGCTGTAGAGGTCCATGCCGTTCACCACCATGGAGCCGCCGTCGATCTCCTCCAGGCGGTTGATGGAGCGGAGCAGGGTGCTCTTCCCCGATCCGGACGGACCGATGATGACGATCTTCTCACCCTCGTGGATGGTCAGGGATACCTGGTCCAGGGCCTTGAAGCGCCCGTAGAACTTGACCACATCCCTGGCCTGCACCATGACGCGACGCTCAGCGCTCTTCATTGATACGCTCCTCCATGATGCCGATCAGCTTGGAGAAAAAGAGGGTGATGATCAGGTATATCAGGGCGATAACCGTGTAGGTCTCGAAATAGGTGAATGACTCGGATGCGTACTCCCTCCCCCGACGCAGGAGGTCGGCCACCGCCAGGATGGAGACGAGGGATGAGTCCTTCAGGAGGGCGATGAACTCGTTCCCCACCGGGGGGAGGACCACCTTGAAGGCCTGGGGGAGGATGACATGCCCCATGGCCTGCTCCCTGGTCATTCCCAGGGAGAGGGCCGCCTCCATCTGCCCCTTGGGGATGGACTGGATTCCGGCGCGGAAGACCTCCCCCATGTAGGCCCCGTAACAGACCGCCATGGCAATGATGGCACTGAAGAGGTCGGGGATCTTCACGAAACGTCCCAGGGCGTAGTAGATGTAGAAGATCTGCACCAGGAGGGGGATGCCGCGGATCACCTCCACGTAGAGGGAGGCAAGGCCGTTGAAGAAGCGGTTGGACGATATCCTCCCCAGACCGGTGATGAGGCCGAAGACGAGGGCGAGGAGAATGGCCCCCACTGTCACCTTGAAGGTGACGGCGATGCCGTCGGGTACGAACCTGATGATCTCCAGATAGGGATCTGGCTTGCTCCAGGCAAGATAGGCAAGGGCTCCAATGGCCCCCACGAAGGCGAAGCGCCAGGCGGTGAACAGGCCGCGGTCGCTCTTGGTGGGGATGGCGGCGCCATCCCCTACGTCAACTTTCTGCTTTGTCGGTTCCTTGAAGGTCATAAATAAGAAAGAGGAGGCGGGCTGCGCCTCCCCATCCTCCGTATTTTACTATTTCAGCCACTTCTTCTTCAGGGCAACATCGGTCTTCTTCGCCTTGACCGCCTTGATCCCCTTGTTGAGGAGCTCCACCAGCTCCTTGTTCCCCTTCTTGACGACGATGCCGTATGCCTCCTTGGTAAAGGGCTTGCCGACTATCTTGAACTTGTCCTTGTATTCGGCCTTCTGCAGGGCGTAGATGATGGCAGTCGGCTCGTCGCAGACAACCCCGGAGATCCTGCCGGCAGCCATATCCTCGAAGGCGAGCCCGACCTCGTCATAGGTCTTCAGCTCCACACCCTTGACCTTCTTGACCTCCATGGCACCGGTGGTGCCAATCTGGGCGCCAACCTTCTTCCCTTTCATGTCAGCCAGCTTGACACCCTTCTCGGCCTTGGGGACGATGAGGATCTGGCCGGCATCGATATACGGCATGGAGAAGTCATACTTCTTCTGCCGCTCTGGGGTGATGGTAACAGAGGAGATGATGGCGTCGTACTGTCCGGACTCCACCCCGGCGAAGATCCCGTCCCAGGCGGTATTCTTGAACTCCACGGTGAACCCGGCGGCCTTAGCCACCTCACCAAGGAAATCGATGTCGAAGCCGACGATCTTCTTCTCCTTGTCCACCATCTCCATGGGGGGCCAGGTAGCATCGGTGGCAACAACGATCTTCTTGCCGGCGGCAAACGCCGTACCGGACAGCATGGCAATAGCTGCCAGCAACATTAAAACAGATTTCAGCATCCTCATATTCATCCTCCCGTTTTCTTTCGAAGTGACCTATCCCTTGAATAGGAACGAAAAATTGTTTCGTGAAAATAAATTTTCTTCTTTTTAAGGGGATTTTAGGGTAGTGTCAATAAAGATTTGTTTAATGGATTAACGGTAGAACCATTTTAAAAAAAGAAATAACAGAGTTATAGGATGAAGAAACCGCTTGCCGCACTGCTGCTCATCGCCACCACCTTCTTCTGGGGGATAACCTTCACCGTTGTCAAGGATGCCGTCTCCCGGGTAGACATGTTCGTCTTCCTCGCCCAGCGTTTCTCCCTGGCAGCCATCCTCATGACAGTTCCGGGATTTTTCATCTGCCGCAGGCCTGCCTGGTCGACGATCAGGGCAGGACTGTTTCTCGGCATGGCGCTGTTCAGCGCCTACGCCTTCCAGACTGCCGCACTCCTCTACACCACTGCATCCAACACAGGCTTTCTCACCGGGCTTAACGTGGTCTTTGTCCCTATCCTGGCGGCAGTTGCACTGCGCCAGACGATACCCACAGGAGTAAAATGGGGAGCGCTTTTGGCAACTGCCGGGCTGTTCCTCCTCTGTACCGGAGGAAGGCTGAACCTCAATTACGGCGACATCCTCGGCATTATCTGCGCAATCTGCGTCGCCCTCCACCTCCTCATGACCGGCCACTATACGCGGGACCATGACGTCTACTGGATGACGGCCGTGCAGATGGCCACCATTGCCGTTGCCAGCAGCATCGTTGCCCTCTCCGGCGGAAAGGAGTTGGCGGTTTACCACCCATTTCTCCTCTGGCCGCTCCTCATCTGCGCCATCTTCGCCTCGGTTTTCGCCTTCCTGGTACAGACCGCCATGCAGCGCCACATCCCCCCCTCCCAGACGGCCCTCATTTTCTGCCTTGAACCGGTTTTCGCCGCAGGTTATGCTTACTTCGCCGCAGGGGAGAAGCTCTCCTCAGTATCATGGCTCGGCGCAGTGCTGATTCTCGCCGCCATGGTCATCGCCGAACTGCTGCCCGGGGGGATTGCCCCCGAACAACCCGAACTGGAGACATGACATGAAACTTACCAGACAACTCAGCATCCTTGCCCTGCTCATTGCCCTTGCAACTCCTCTCTACGCAGCCCAGGGTGGTGCCGACACCCCCCAGTCTCTCTACCTGCAGGCAGGCAAAGAGGAGCGCTCAGGCAGTGCTGCCAAGGCTCGGCAGATCTACGAGAGCATAATAGACAGGTTTCCCGAGAGCGAATTTGCCGTCAAGGCCAATGACCGCCTCCTGACAATAGCCCCGGCCAACCGCACAACGGTGGAGAAGCCACAGCCATCACCGCTGACGATCCTCGCCCCGAAGGCGGAATCCCCTCTCCCCAGCGCCCCCTTGCTGCGACGGGGGGTGGAGATGGCCCGCATGAAGACAAGGGCGGAGATAATCTACAGAGACGAAATCGACAGGGAGAGGGAGCTGTTTTTCGCCCGCGAGGGGCACAGGGTCAACCGTGGTGTGCTGTCGGAAAAAGAGCGAATGTGGAAGGAGAGTGCGGAGCGCAAGGTCAAGGAGCAGTACGGATTGACCATCGGGGAGATGGGTGAGAAGCTAAGGGAGCTCTGCAGCGAAGCAAAGGTGAAGGGTGAGTGCGGCGAAGAGGGGTTCTACCTACTCTCCACCCCCTGATCCGGCAGCAAGGATAGCTATCCCGCCGAAGAGGAGGAGAATACCGCCCCCCTGCAGGAGCCCGAGGCTCTCCCCCAGCACCGACACCCCGAGGAGAGACGCGGTCAGCGGCTCACCCAGGGAGAGGGTCGCCGCGGTGCCGATCTTCACCGTGCGCAGACCACGGGCAAAGAGCCAGTAGGATCCGGCGGTGGCAAGCAGCCCTAGGTGGAGAACCACCGCCCCCCCCCTCAGGGTCAACACCCAGCCGTTGTCGCAGAAGAGCAGCAGAGGGGCCATGAGAAGCGCCGCTACACAGAACACCACTGCCAGCACCCCGTCCGGGGGGTGGTGATCGAGAAGCCCCTTGATGCTCACCGTGTAGGCAGCATAGGAAAAGCCGGCCAGGAGGGCCAGGGAAATACCCTTCGGCTCGGCAATGAGCTCCCCGCCGCCGACAACCAGCAGACTGCAGCCGGATACGGCCAGCAGGGTTGCCACCCACCAGCTACGCCCCAGTCTCTCCCCCCTGACAAGATAGCCGAGCAGCCCGGCCGCCACCGGTGAACTGCCGATGGCCACCATGGTTCCCACAGCCACACCGGTCATGGCCACGGCGGCAAAAAAGCTCAGCTGGTAGGCGGCGATGAAGATCGCCGTCACCGCGGTGGGGAAGAGGGGCCAGGTGCCACGCAGGTTCTTGCGGCAGATTGCAAGAAGAAGGAGAGCCCCTCCGCCGACCAGGAGCCGAAGGGCGCCGATGGCGACCGGGTTTACCCCTTTGGGCGCAAGCCCCTGGGAAGTGCCGGTTGTCCCCCACAGTATGGCTGCGGCCAATATGAGTAAAGCTCCTCCCCTGGCGTTTTCTCCCTCTGCCTCGTTCATGAGCCGGTACACCCTTTCCCCTGCGAAGTGCGCGCCATTTGCCTATGCCGCATGCAGAGATATAAACAATCATCTCCACCACGGTCAAGAAAAAGAGCAGCGCACCAATCGCTTCAGCAGTCGATGTTCTCCTGGTAGCAGACCTCCATGCTGTTCAACTCCAGGGCGGCAAGACTCCCCAGCCCCGGCTCGCCGGAAAAGACGCAGCCGTTGTCAAGGAGAATCCTGTCGCTTTTCAGGGAATCTTCCAGGAGAGGTCGAGTCACAGGCGTATGCCCGTTTATCAGGCGCCTGCCGCCTATTCGTCCGCTGTCGACAACACAGTCGCGCATCCATAGCTTGGCTTGCCTGTCGGCAAAAGGGTCGCTGAGGGTGAAGTTGAGTCCGGCGTGAACAATGACGAAATCATCGAGAAGGATCTGCTCGGGGAGCGACCGGAGGAAATCCAGATAACGCCCTGGGATAGCGGCGGCTCCCCCCGACCCGAAGCTGTGCAGGGTTGCCAGTCCTCCGTTTACCATCCAGAGAGCCATCCCCCCGAGGCTCTCCGTGCAGAGAAGAAGCATCTCCTCGTGATTCCCGAGCACCGATTCCACCCTGAACCCCTGGCGCCTGAGGTCGAAGATGAAATCCAGAACCCCTTTGCTGTCCGGCCCGCGATCTATCAGGTCCCCCAGGAGATACAGCTCGTCATCGCGCTCCAGTCCGATCCTCTCCAGAGCCAGCTTCCGAAAGGTTCGGCAGCAGCCGTGAATATCGGCTATCACGAAGCGGCGCGGTTGCATCAGCCTCCACCCCTCAATCTCCATGCAGCTGGTCCCTGCTGAAAAGACCCGGATGGGGATATTATACCCCACCGATTGGGCCGCGGTGCACCGAAGATTGTCACTGGAGACGCAAAAGAGGTAACCGGAACCGGCTACCCCTTTGCCATATAACCCGCCACTCTTGCGGACAAGAGTTTCGACTATGCGGAGAGAGTCACAAGCTTTTCCCGTGCCCCGTCGGCGACTATGCGGCCGCCATCCAGGGCGATGATGCGCTGCACAGTTTCCAGCATTATGGCGCTGTGGGTCGTCATGACAAGGAGCGAGGAGCTCCCAAGGAGCTTGGGGAGCCGCTCGGCCAGCATCCTCTCGCTCTCTGGATCCAGCCCCAGTGTCGGCTCATCAAGGAGGAGGATACGGCTTTGCTGGGCAAAGGCGCGGGCCAGCGCCACCTTCTGGCGCTGGCCACCGGAGAGGTTGCTTCCCCGGTCGTCCAGCCGCATCCCCAGGGACATGCGTCCGCTCCTGAATTCGTTTTCCAGCCCCGACGCCCAGATTGCCTCCGCCAGGCGGTTGCGATCCCGGCAGCCGGCAATCCGCAGATTATCCTCGAGTGTGCCGGCAAACACTACCGGATCCTGCCCCTTGTATGCCAGCCAGTTGACCCGATCGAAAACGGAGATGTCATCCAAGGCCAGCCCGTCTATGAGGATCTGCCCTCTGTCAGGGCGGCAGAGCCCGCCGAGGCAGCGCAAGAGGGTGGATTTCCCTGCCCCCGGCCGCCCCAGGAGAGCGATCCGCTCCCCGCCGGAGAGGGAGAAGGAGACCGACTCCAGCGCCGCCGGTCGGCCCTCGTAATGCTTGCCGAGACCGATGACCGAAACATTCCCCATCACATCCGGCCGAGGGGTATGCTGCCTCTTCTCGACCGTCTCCAGGCTGCTTTCCATGCGCGCTGCTGAGCGCTTGAAATCCCGCCACTTACCTGTGACGGCAAACAGGGAGGCAACCATTCCCATGGCCCTTGTGGCCAGGAGGTTGCATGCCACGAGCCCCCCAGTACTGAGCTGCTGGGCGTGGATCAGGTAGACGCCGGCGGTCAGCATTGTCATGGTAGTAACGGTGTAGGTCGAAACGGACAACATCCCCATGCGGTAAGCGGTCAGGCGCCTCTTCGCGTCGCTGGCTGTCGACTGTTCGGCCAGCTCGCGCCAGCGGCGGAGAAATGCTCCAGCGCCGGGGGAGGTGCGAATCACGTCGAGACACCCCAGAGCCTCCCCCATGAACGACAGCTTGCGCGTGTTGCACCGCTCAGCCTCCCGCGAATGACTGTCCTGCCGTGCCTGCAGGAAGAGCCCGGCAAGGGTGTACAGCCCCGCCAGCAGCAAGGCGACAAGCATCAACTGCCAGGCGATGATGCCGATTACCAGAAGGTAGAGGAGGAGGAAAGGGATATCTGCTATGGAGAGAAGATAGCTGGAGGAGACGAAATCTCGGGAGAGGGTCAGATCGCGGTAGTTGGAGATGAAGCGGGCGAAACCGCCGGCAGGCAGTTCAACCTGAGCCACCAGCTTCCCCCAGAGCACCTCATCACTGCGCATGGTCAGATCCAAGCCGATCCGCTCGGTTGCCCAGCTCCGCACCAGGCGCATGCCGATGTCTGTGGCGAGATAGATCACCATCCCCAGGGTCAACGCCCAGAGGGTTTCGAACAAGCCGTTCTGGGCGATCTTGTCGTACACCAGCATGGAGAAGAGCGGCACGAGCAGCTGCCCTGCATTGACGAAGAGACTCGCCACTCCTACTTCTGCCCAGGCGGTGCGCAACTCGGGCCAGAGCGCGACCAGGGATGCAAATCCCCCCTTTGCCCTTGCCTTGGGCATATTCATGACCACAGCCTCGATTCCATCCGCTTCAGCGACGCAAACCTCGCCAGTGAAGGGGGAACCGTCTGCGCCAATATGCATCCAGCGCTGCTCCAGCCTCTGCAGCAGTCCATAGCCGCTATCCCCTTGGCGCAACAGCACCAGGTCACCAGGAAGGTCGAGGAGATCCCGCACTGCTCCGGAAAAATAGCGCGCAGGGATGCCGAGCCGCTCCAGGCGAGTCACCTCTTTTTGCCACTCCTTGGAGCGGACAAGCAGCTTGGCACCCTTGTGCAAGTTGTTGACGACGGCCCGGTCGGCGGCGAAGAGGGGAATTATGGCTGCCAGCACCCCATCACCGTCCAGAGTTGCAGCGACACTAGCTCCTGGAACATCATTGCAATTATCTGACATCAAATTGTCTCGTTCTCCAATACACTCTCTAGCAGCTGAGCAAGATACTGCCAATCAGTACAGAGGGCGATGCTACCCCACATGCCAGTGGATCTGGGCGATCTGCACATGTGAGGCATTGTATATCGTATAGTCGGTGTGGGTGGAGTCGACTACGGTTGGAGTCACGGTCTCCCCCGCTGCCAGGGATATGTTCAGGGTGTCGCCGCTGTTGGCCTTGACGAACAGTTGCGAGGCATTGCCGTTATCCACCATGTTCCGCACATCCAGGCTTGAGATTGTCAGCCCAGTGGACAAGCCGTCGCGGATGTTCACGGTGTCGATGTTGGTTGAGACTCCAGCCAGGGTCGACAGACTGTAGCTGTTGTTATTTACCAGGTTCTGCAGCACGACGGAGTTGCCGTCGCCGCCTGCGTCGCGTGCGCCACCATCCATGACCGCCGGCAGGGAGCCAAGGGAGAGATAGAATGTGTCGTTGTTGTTCTCCCCGTATGCCCAGTCACCCACAGCGGCATAAATGGAATCATTGCCATCGCCGCCATACATGAAGTCAGAACCAGTTCCACCATCCAGGATATCCGCCCCCCCCCACCCCTTAAGCAGATCATCACCACCTCCACCTTTTATGGTATTCGCAATATTGCTCCCTTCCAGTACATCAGCGTAGGCAGAGCCGGTCATGTTCTCAATCTCGTCATAGATATCACCTGCGGCATCTCCGCTGTAGCCAACACCTGCTAACAGTGAAGCGGAAACGCCACCCCCTGAGTGCTCGAATGAGACCGTGTCGTTACCTTGAGCCCCGAGTAGCCTATCTGCTCCACCAAGGCCTTCCAAGACATCATTGCCTAATGCACCAACAAGGGTGTTGGCAAATTCATCTCCTATCAGGGTGTCATTATTGGACGACCCCCACAACCATTCAATACCGACAAAAACGTCGCCGGCAGCATCACCACTCTGCAGTGCTGACAGGCTAGCTGTCAACGAGGCAATAACACCGGTAGCATCGGAAGTCGGTGCGGTATAGTAGACAGTATCGATGCCCAAGCCTCCGTTAAAAATATTTGCACCGTTATCCCCCCTAAATGCATCGTCAAACCTTGACCCAATTATATTATGTATGTTTTCATATGTATCGCCTTTAGCATCGACACCATCATTAAATGCCGCAGGGTCGACAAGAGAGACACTAACCCATGTTGCTGAGTGTTCATAAGAAACAGTATTGATGCCATTGCCACCTTTGAACGTGTCCGCCCCAGCCATCCCCTCGAGGACGTCGTTGCCGTCACCACCGGTCAGGGTATTGACGCCGGAGTTGCCGATCAGGGTGTCGCCATAGGCGGAACCCACCAGGTTCTGGATGTTCAGGTAACTGTCCCCGGTTGCATCGCCGCTGTTGCTGCCGGGAGAGGTCAAAGATACAAGAACCCCTGTGGACGCATGCAAGTAGGAGGCAGTGTTGCTGCCACTGCCACCGTCGAGGATGTCGCCCCCACCCATCCCCTCGAGGGTGTCGTTGCCGTCCCCCCCGCTCAGGGTGTTGGCAGCGCCGTCACCTATCAGGGTGTCGCCATGGGCGGAGCCGTTCAGGTTCTCCACCCCAGTGAAGCTGTCGCCGCTGCCATCGCCGGCCTGCAGGTAGGAGAGGCTGGCGGTCATGGAAGCAATCACCCCTGCGGTCGCATTGGCGTAGGTGACAGTGTCGCTGCCGCTGCCGCCGACAAAGCTGTCCCCGGCGCTGCCTGCGCCGCCGTCCAGAAGGTCGTCGCCACCGCCACCGCTTAGGGTGTTGACGCCGGAGTCGCCGATCAGCGTG
>CALMOE010000227.1 GCA_937871715.1 uncultured Geobacter sp.
TGATAACCCTTGCCTTGAACAGGGGTTTGCTGGGGGAGGGGGGCTGGCTTGTACTCCGAGCGCATCTGCATCGTCGGCAAGGAGGGGCTCTCCCCCCCTTCTACCCGTTCCGTAGCCGGCGAAAGCGGTGCAGACTTCCGCTCAGCCG
The DNA here is from genome assembly GCA_937871715.1 of uncultured Geobacter sp. Taxonomy (GTDB): domain Bacteria; phylum Desulfobacterota; class Desulfuromonadia; order Geobacterales; family DSM-12255; genus CALMBF01. Next base: position 149 of record CALMOE010000227.1, read on the forward strand.
GCAGAGGCGCCTCCTCCTGGACCTCCGTCTCCCTGTGCGGGGCCAGGTACCAGTAGATGGCTACGGCAACCAAGAGTATAAGGACAACCCTTTTCCTCGCCCGGGCAAAGAGTCCGTAAACCGTGGGTGGATGGATCAACATTGGCTGCAACGGAACCGCTGTCCCCACATCCGACATGATGCCGGGCAGCAGAGTCGGCGGCGGATCCAGGTCTGGCAACCCCTTCAGATGCTCGGCTACCCACTCCAGCTCCGCCAGGGCCTCGCGGCAGCTGCCGCACTCCCCCAGGTGCCTGCGGATCAGCTCCTTCTCCTTCTCCTCCACGGAACTCTCCAGATAGGCAGGAAATTTCCGCCTTGCTTCCAGATGGGAGGAAGAGACGCCGAACTCCCTCCCTTCCCCTTCTGCCGAGGCTCCTTTCAGAAGGCGCAAGAGCTCCCCCCGGGCCAGGAAGAGCCTGTCGAGGATGACATCCTCGCGAATCTGCAGGATTTCGGCAATCTTCTCCAACCGGTAGCCACGCACGTGATGGAGCACCAGCAGGAGGCAGAGATCTGGGGGGAGTGCGCGAATAGACTCTCTCAGCCCCCTTTCTGTGGCAGGTTCGTTCGCCACTCCCCCCCCAGCCGCCGCACCCCCCTCAACAGCCATGACCTCGCCGAAATCCAGCCGCCGCCGGTACTCCCGCAGCAGGAGGACAACCAGCCAGGAGGAAAAATGCATGGTGCTGCGCAGGGACCTCGCCTCCATCCATGCTGCCACGAAGGCGGTGCGGCAGCAGTCAACGGCAACCCTGGCATCCCCGCAGAGGAGATGAACGAGGTTGAACATCCGCTTGACGTACTTCCTCAGCAGCACCTCGAAAGAGGCCACATCCCCCTGCTGCACCCTTTCGAGCAGTTGGGCATCCTCGTCTGGCGTATATTGGCGCGGCTTGGCCATGGGGGTCCCTTTATCCACGGGCGTGCCGGGGAGGAGGAGGAGATTTTGCTGTGTGGATTATATCAGGAAAGGGGAAGATGAAAAGAAGGGGAAGCCAATCAATATACCGGCATATCAGCGGAAGCGATCCTTCAGGGAGGCAACGGGGAGAGGAAGGGGAGATGGTTTGGCCAGCAGATACCCCTGACCGAAATGGATCCCCAGCGATCGCAGATAGGCCAGCTCCTCCGGGCGCTCTATCCCTTCGGCAATGACCCTGGCGCCGGTCTTGTTGCAGAAGCTGACCAGGGATTCGACCAGAGCCTGCCTCGTGGGAGAGAGTTCGATGTTGGCGATCAGGAAGCGGGAGAGCTTCACGTACTCCGGTTCTAGCCTGGCAAGGATCTGCAGCCCTGCATACCCCGAGCCCAGGTCGTCGATGGCTATGGAATACCCCTGCTCTCGGTAGTGGGCAACGCCGCGCAGGAAGAGGTCGTAATCGTCGATGATCGTTCTCTCCGTCAGTTCGAACACGATGCGGGAACGTTCGATCCGCAGCTCCTCCAGAAGGCCTGCCGTTATCCCCCGCTCATGGTCCCTCGACTGGAACAGCGCCGGGCTGACGTTGAGGAATATCTTGCCCGGGATCTCCAGCTCCCTGACGTTGACGAGCGCCTTCTTCCGGCAGAGCACTTCAAGGGACGAGGCGAGTCCCATTTCGCCGGCCCGGGAAAACAACTCCTCGGTGTTTTCGATGAGCCCCGGCCGGCTGATGCGGCTCAGCGCCTCGTAACCGTGGAGAGCGCCGTCGCTGAGCCGGACAAGCGGCTGGTAGACCGGAGTGATAAGGCCGCGGCCGATGATCTCTTCTACGGCCACCTGTTCGGCGCCAGCCATGCCGCCCGGTCGCACCGGTGCAGCGAACAGCTCCTGAAAAGCCCTGAAGAGAGCATTGTCGGAACTCTCGCCGATCCGGCCGGTGAGGTAGACCCCCTCGACCTTGAGGGAAACCTCCCGGTCGCTAACGTGGGAGATGATCTGTCGGGCCATGAGCCCCTGGCCGTCCAGGCGGGCAAGTCCGGTCTGTATCAGCGAGAGGTCGCGCCTGAACAGCCGGTCGTCGTACGCGGGTCCCGAGGGGATGAGGAGCAGGAAAAAATCCCGCATGCCGGACCTGTAGGTGCCGGCAACACGGCCGAAGAGCCGCCTCCCAAGCTTGCGCAAGAGCAGTGCCACGGCCCCCATGAGGTCTTCGTGCAGAAACTCCCCGTGGGAGAGGTGAATCGCCACGATGCCCGCTTGGCCGTACCGCTCCAGGGTGCACTTGAATGTGGTGAACAGGTGGGTACAGTCGTCGATGGACTCCTCGAGAAGGGGGATCTTTATCGAGTTCGGCAGCAGAGAAGCGGGCATGTCACATCCCGGGGCATCCGTCTGAGTTGCCGTCATTTTTGATCCAGGATGTCGAAGAGATAGTCGCCGAAGTAGCTCCTGTTCGCCTCGCGGTATTCGTCCCGCAGCTGCCGGAACTTGCCGATGGACGAATCCAGGGCTTTTATGCCGATAGCTTCGGAAAAGGTGACCATCCTGATGTCGAAACAGAAAATTCTCATCACAGCCTCCTGTCCCTATTTTTCGTGGCTTGCCAGCATGAAGACGCCGGTCATCTTGAACAAAATGGTGTTGGTGGGATTGAGTTCACGGAGCCGGATCTCAGCCTTCTTCTCCTCGCGGATATGCTTGAAACAGCGGAGCAGCAGGGCAATCCCCATGGAATTTATCCTTCCTGCCCTGCTGAAGTCGAACCGGACGACCTGGCTGCGCACCATCTCCGGAAGCCTCTGCAGCTGCTGCTCGGCGGATGCATCGATGTTGCCGCGCAGTTCGATGTAATCCGTGCTGTCAGCGCACCGTGCGCTGATTTCTAATGAACTGCTCATGTCTCCTCCTTATGGACAGGCGTAATCGGTCGAAATGGAAAATCCCCTGGGGCTCTCCCAGTCAAGGGGGGAAACGGCCCGGAGATGGCCGCCGAGAACGGTCTTTCGGCCGGGGCGGATATTTACGTGCAGGTGGTCGAGGAATCTCCAGATGATGAACAGGCCGCGTCCGCCTGTCTCGCCATCTTCCGCGAGTGCCCCATCCTGGTTGCGGGAGAGGAAATCGACCACCATCTCCGGCGCCAGGGTTCCCCAGCCGTCGGCGATCTCCATGGCAAGGGTCTCGCCGTCAAAGGCGTAGCGGAAGACTATCTGCTCCCCATCGTCGATGAGCCGATCTTCCCCCTTGCAATACAGTTTTTTGCCGTCATCACCCCTGGGTGCGCCGTAGAGGGCATTCTCCACCATTTCGTCCGCCAGCAGTGCCCCCTTCTGCCTGAGCAGCTCCATCTCGGGGGAATCGCCAGCGATGGCATGCTCCACCGCTTCGATCAGCAGCTCTTTCTGACTGGAAGAGTTGAGCGGGAATTCGTGAACCCGGCTTCCGGGCCGGACGTAGTCCCGCAGCTGCCAGGGTGATCCCGTCAACAGCCCGCTGATGGCCTGACGCAGTGACAAAATCCCTTCCGCGTCATGGTCCGGGGTAACGAACAGATGCCTGATCCGGTCATCGGCAATCCGTTTCAGCTGCGGCAGCGGATCGGTTCCCGGCGTAACCAGCAGGATCTCTGCCCGGGGATAGAGCCTTCTCAGCTCCCCGACCAGTTCCGGACGCGACTCGGGATAGAGCCTCGTGGAGAGAATCACCAGGGACGGGGCCAGCTGCAGCGGAGCCATTATCCCCCCAAACCGGTCCCTGTCCGGAGGGTTGCACAGGCTGAGCAACCGGGGAAACCCGTCGAGAAGAGGCCGGAAAGCATTCTCGTCGGTCATGTTGTGAAACAGGGCGAGAATCAGGTGACGATTCATTGGCAACTCCTTGTGGCTGCGTTGGCTTTGTTTCTGGCTGCGACCAGAACGGTTACATCGTCTTCGAACGCTGCAGCCCCGCTGAACAGTTCCGCAGACCGCCTGAGCAGGTCGCGCAGCTCCGTCGGCGAGTGATCTCCTCCCCCCGCCAGAACCGCTTCCATCCTCTCGTAGCCGAAATCTTCCCCCGACGGGCAGGTGCACTCCACGATGCCGTCGCTGTAAAGGCAGAGAGTATCCCCCGGATTGAAGGGGCACTCCGTTTCCGGGTAGGAGCAGTTCTCCTCGAAACCGAGGGGGTAGCCGGAGACATCCTGGATCATCTCCGGGAGCGCACCGGACCTTATGACATAGGGGAAGTTGTGTCCGGCATTCGCCATGACCACCCGGTCGCGGGCCGGGTCGATGATGACGATCAGGCAGGTCATCAGCAGGCTCTGCCGGGCCGTTGCCAGGATGGCGTTGTTCATGCCGAACAGGAGCGCCGCCGGGGTGGTCACCCCCTGGCCGATGAGGGAGTGGAGGCTGGCCTTGGCGGCGGTTGTCACCATGCCGGCCTGGACGCCATGGCCGCTCACATCGGCGACCACCAGCCCTAGGCGGCCATGGTCCAGGGGGAAATAGTCGTAAAAGTCCCCCCCAATCTCGGAGGAGGTGATGACGCCGGCAGCGATGCGGATATCGCCGCTGCAGAACTCCGCCGGGGGGAGAAGGTCCCGCTGGATCTTGCTTGCCCTGTCGACCTCCTCGGAGATCCTGGCGCCGAGCAGCTTCAGGGCATGAAGCAGCTTCGCCTGATTTTCCGAGATCTTCATCATCAGGTCGGAGACGGCCACGATCCCGAGACATGTATTATCTGCTACGACCGGAAAAGAATCGATGTTCAGACCGGGATCCACTTCCAGCAGCCGGGCAAGGGCGGCGTTGATGTCCAGCTCCGGTGCGAGGACGAACTGCGTTTCGCCCAGGAGCGTGTGGATTGCCTTCCTCCCGTAGAGATCGACGGCAAACGGTCGGCCCAGATGCTCGAAAAAGAGGACCTTGCGGCTGATCATGCCGATGAATCCGCTTTCATCGCTCACCGGCAGGGCAAGCAGGGACGGCTCCTTCTGGAAGAGCTCCATGACATCCTTCACCGGGGTAACGGAAGCGATTCCGGGAGCGGTGCGCATGATCTCTCCCAGGGTCGGGATTATGTGTTCCATCTGCTGCATGGGGACCCTCGTCCGTGCCTGACAGGAGGCGGCATGCCGCC
>CALMOE010000228.1 GCA_937871715.1 uncultured Geobacter sp.
GGCTGGGGGCGCATCTGCATGCGGCGCTGGGCGGGGCCTCGGCGGTGATCGGCGTCGCCAAGTCCCGCCTTGCCGGGGCGACGGGAGCCGTGCCGGTGCTGTGCGGCGGAAGTTCCAGGCCGCTCTTCGTAACGGCGTCCGGCATGGATCTCCGCGTTGCGGCCCGCTGTATCGAGTCTATGCACGGTGAGCACCGCATTCCGAACCTGCTGAAGCGGGCGGACCAGCTGTCACGCAGCTGGCCGGATGGGGTGGATGCTCGGTGAGAAGGGGAGGGTCCGAAATCCGCATCCTCGACTTTGTAAAACTATCAGGCAGATTTTAAATGAATTAACCGGTTTGTGCCGAATCTGCAGCAAGGAGTAGCAACTAATGCCGGACGCACCTGCCTATCCCCTGCGGATATTTTATGACGGGACCTGCAGGATCGGCAAGGAAAAGCCTCCCCCATGACCGAAATCGTAAGCCCATGAGCCGGTCTCCGACGGTCATCGCACCTGCTGCCTGTGCCAGAGAGGCAAGCAGCATACACTTTAACATGCCTGTCATTTTATGCCGTAGCGTCATTCTCATCTCCCTGGGATGTATTTAGGAAAGGGACAGAAAACAAAGAATCCGCTTTATCCGCCGGATCGTCGCTGCTATGATTTTGCCCGTCGTCGCCAATCAACCCCGCTCAATGAAAGGGATGTCGTGATCCGGGATCTGCTCGTACGCCAGTACGGCGTAGAAACGCTCAACCACAAGCTGTTCATGGCCATCAACCATCTTCACCACCCGCTCCTCGACCCGGTGATGAAGGCGTGCATCCTACTCGGCGGCTCGCTCATGGTCTATCAGTACGCGTTGCTTCTGCTCCTTATCGCAGTCTGTCGGCGGGACCTTATGCCGTATCGCTACATATCCGTATACTGCCTGGCGGTTGCCGTCAGCATAGGCGCAGAAGAGGGGCTGAAAGCGATGTTCCAGATCCCCCGGCCGGCCGCAACCATCGGCCTGGACTCGATCCTGACCCTCGGGGAGGTCAAGCTGCGCAACTCCTTCCCCTCGGGTCACGCCACCTTCAGCTTTGTCACGGCCTCCGTCCTCGGGTACCGCCGCCCCCTCCCCTGGAAATTACCCCTCTACGCCTTTGCCCTGCTGGTGGCCTGGTCGCGGATCTACGTGGGAGCCCACTATCCCCTGGACGTGGCAGGCGGCGCACTGCTCGGCATGGGGATCGGTTTCACGGTCTGGCGCTGCTACGGGTTCGCGACACGGCACCTAATAAAACATAAACCAGGCGTCGAGGAAAAAGAAGACCCATCCTGAGCAGGCAGCCAGACCGATGTGCCAGAGGTAGCGCTTTTTCGTGAGGGACGCGACGGAGGAGAGCATGATGCCGATCTGAAGGAAGATCAGGCTGTAGCCGAAATTCCCCGCCATTACCTGGGCAATCTCCTTCTTCTTCGCCAGCTCTTCTGCCTTCGCCTTGATCTCCCTCTTCTCCGCCTCGTACCGCTGCACCTGAGAACCGTAATCGGCAATGGTTTTGCCGAACCGCTCCCCAACCTCTTTCCCCAGCCTCGCCCCGCCGGCAAAGAGCTCCAGTTCGAGACGCTCCTTCTGGATCTCGTAGGTATGCCCCTTGATGCTCTTGGCCTGGTAATAGGCCCACTGGTTGCTTTCCTGCCCCTGCATCAGAACGGCCCGGGAAGAGTATTTCCCCACGTACAGAGTCGTGAGCGCTGCAAGCACGGCCATAACCGCAGTAGACATTGCCAAATAGTTCACCCAGCGTTCCTGCTGTTCGGACATCGATACCCTGCCTCCTCATGTTAAAATTCCTGCCGAAAAAGATAACGGCTCGTAAATGAAATGACTTGGGGGACGGCAGCCTTTGTCAGGCAGCCGCCGTCTCCCCATGCACCTTCTCCAGGTAGTAGCCGTAGTCCCCCTCGTAGATGCGCATCTCGCCGTGGTCGGTCTCGAAGACCCGGTCCACCAGGTTCCTGAGGAAGTGGCGGTCGTGGCTCACCAAGAGGACCGTGCCGCTGAAGCTCTGCAGGGCGTCGAGGAGGATCTCCCTGGAGCGGATGTCCAGGTGGTTGGTCGGCTCGTCCAAGACGAGGAAGTTCACCGGCCGGGCCAGGAGGGTGGCCAGCACCACCCGGCTCTTCTCCCCGCCGGAGAGGTTCTCGATCCTCTTCTCCACCGCGTCGCCGGAGAAGAGGAAGGCGCCGAGGAGGTTCCTGATCACCCCGATGGTCGCCAGGGGGATGACATCCTGCACCGTCTCGAAGACCGTCTTCTTCGGGTCGAGGAGCTCCATGGCATGCTGGCTGAAGTACCCCAGGTTTACGTTGGCGCCGAGGGTGAAGCTGCCGCCCGTCGGCTCGGTCTGTCCGGCCAGCACCTTGAGGAAGGTGGATTTCCCCGCGCCGTTCACCCCCACCAGGGCGATCTTGTTCCCCCGGCGCACCACGCCGCTCACCCCGCCGAACACCGATTTTTCGCTGCCGTCCGGATTCTGCCAGCTCTTGGCAAGCGCCGTGAACACCGCCACGTCGTCCCCGCTGCGGGGGGGCTCGTTGAATTCGAAGCGGACCGCCCGCTCCTCGGCCGGGATCTCGATCCGCTCGATCTTCTCCAGCTTCTTCACCCTGGACTGCACCTGGGCCGCATGGGAAGCCCGGGCGGCGAAGCGGGCGATGAACTCCTCCTCCTTTGCCAGCATCTCCTGCTG
>CALMOE010000229.1 GCA_937871715.1 uncultured Geobacter sp.
GGATGGCCAATAATGCCACAACGCTTGCACGGTCACTCTTTGTTTTACCTATCGGCAGCTTAATCGGCAAATATGTTTTGTAGCAGTTGAGTTAGATTGCAATTTACTCAATATAGTTGTACTGTTGCGTACAGTAGTGACCGGCATTTAAATCGGCAATAAGGAGCGTGCCATGCCCGACTCAGTCAGTCTGATGACACCACTGTTTCCGGAACGGGCCGATGATCTTCTGGATCTGGCACTGGAGGTAATTCAGCGCTCGGCCTCTCTCGGCACCAGGCAGCACCCTGTTACCCTGCATACCCTGCGCGAACTGCTGCGCATCCTCAACAGCTACTACTCCAATCTCATCGAAGGTCACAATACCCACCCCTACGATATCGTCCGGGCAATGCAGCAGCAGTACGATGCCGAACCGGCCAGGCGCAACCTGCAACTGGAAAGTGTCGCCCACATCACCGTACAGCGGCAGATGGAAGCGTGGTTGCAAGAGGAAGCGCCGCCCAACATCGCCGGGAAGGAGTTTCTCTGCTCGCTGCATCGGGAGTTTTTCCGGCTGCTGCCGGAAGAGTTCCAAATCATGACAAATCCGGATACCGGCCAGGAGAGCCGGGTTGTGCCGGGTGAATTGCGCGCTCAAGCAGTCAAGGTCGGACAGCATCAGCCACCAGGGGATGGCAGCCTGGACGCATTCATGGTACGGTTCGGCGATTCCTATGCTCCCGAAAAGCATCACGGCGCTGCCAAGCTGGTGGCGGCGGCAGCTGCCCACCATCGCCTGATGTGGATTCACCCGTTCCTTGACGGCAACGGCAGGGTAGCCCGCCTCTTCACCGAAGCCTATCTCCACCGGATTCCGGTGCAGGGCTTCGGCCTCTGGTCGATCAGCCGCGGCCTTGCCCGCCGGAATGCCGATTACAAATCAGCGCTCACCTGGGCCGATGCGCCACGGAGGAATGATCTGGACGGCAGGGGGAACTTATCGAATGAAGGACTGGTGAAGTTCTGCCGTTTCTTCCTGGAGGTCTGTCGAGACCAGGTGGAGTACATGGGCACCCTGTTGCAGCTGGACGGACTGGTGGAAAGGGTCAGAAGCTACGTGCAGCTGCGCGGCACCGCCATAATCCCCAATCCGCCAGGCGGAGACGACCTGCGGCCGGAGGCGGCCAGGATGCTACAGGAGGTCCTGCTGCTGGGCGAAGCGCCACGGGGAGCGGTCATCGAGGCATCCGGCCTGAAAGAGCGGACTGGCAGAAACGTGCTCGGTCAGCTGATCTCCGAGGGTCTTCTGGTATCCGACACCCCAAAGGGGGAAGTCAGGGTCGGCTTCCCGATCCATGCCGCCGGGTGGTTCTTCCCGGAACTGTACCCGGTGCTGTCGCGGTAAGATGGTCAAAATCCTGCGGAGTTCCTGATCAAGCCAAAGGGATCGGTCTGGAGCAGCTGATTCAGGCAGTTGTCGCACATACCGGCATCGAGCTCTTCACTGGAGAGTACCCTATCCGCTCTTTTCGTGTTATGATCCCTTCATCTTGACCCCATGCAAATCTTCCGCCCCCTTGGGCGCCACCATTCGGGTGTTTTCATGAGTGATTCCTACAAGCAGATCGAATACTTCCCCTATGCCGTGCCGATCAGGCGCCGGGCCTGGGAGCGCCTCTCCCTGGCCGGACTCCATGCGGATATCCGCGGGGGGGGGAAGCCGCGCATCATCTTCTTTCGCACCCTGGCGGGGCGCCTGGTTGCCGAGGGTGGCCGGGCCACCGCCGGCGAGCTGAACCTCTACGCCCTGCAGTTGACCATCCAGCGGCGCATCATCGCCACCTACCTGGAGAGGCAGTGCCCCGAGCTTCTCCCCCGGCTCCTGGCCGAGGCGGGGATAGCCCCCGGCTCCTCGGGGCTGGCCGCCCTGGCCACCCCATTCTGCCGGCTCTTCCCCGGAGGGCCTTTCCTCGACGAGCCTGGGCTCGACCCGGCAGCCTGGGTGGGTGACCCGGAAAACTCCGCTGGCCGTGCCAGGCTCCTGGCCGCCGAGATCCTCCTCCTGGCGGTGGCCGCGGAGAACCGGGCCATTGACGGCTTCCGCGATCTCCTCGACTGGAAGGAGCTCCTCCTGGCAAGCGACTGGTTCGACGCCGCCGACTCCCTGGAGCGGGTGCTGGCCGAG
>CALMOE010000230.1 GCA_937871715.1 uncultured Geobacter sp.
CTATCAGCGGCCGGACGGTGGGGGCGGGAGCGGTCGCCCTAAAGGTCGGGAGTGAGCTGGGCCGGGTCGTCGCTGTAGCCGCAGGGTTGTCTGCACATTTTCCTGTTTTTCGCTCTCGCGTCGTCATCCCTGCTTAATCTGCATCCCCCCGCGAAAACAGCCACTTCCCGGCTATCCAGAGCATCCACTCACCATCGGTGAGCAGATCCGCAAGTGACGGATGGACCTGGGGCTGCTCCAACGCGAGGTGGCCGAGATCATCGGCGTCACCGAATCCTCCATCCGGAACTGGGAGCACGGTGTCGAACCTGAGCTGCAATATAATCCAACCTGGTTATCCAATAAACTCCAGTAACCCACAACATACATCAAAACATCCCCTCCCCCCTGGCGGGGGAGGGTTAGGGGGGGAGTTGCCACGATGACACTATAGGTCGGAAGAGCCTGGAGAAAATCGAGCGGTTTACGGAGATGGCCGACCATGAACTTCCCGGTCGGCCTCAATAGGGCGCTTCAAATGATCTATGCTCACGCAATCCCACTGGAATTACGGAACAAAAACTGCTACTTTTTGAGGATGGTAAGAAAGGGTCTACATGCGGCAATTCTATCCGCAATCCTGTTCGGCATGTCACCGGTCGCCTGCAAGGCTATCGTGGGACAGATGCCGTCATCCCTCCTCGCAGGACTGCTCTATCTCGGTTCAGGACTGGGCCTGGCTGCGGTCGTACTTCATCAAAAGCTCTCAATTTTAGATCATCTACGTTCCCTCTCATGGCGGCAATGGGCTTATCTTGCAGGTGCGATCGTGGCGGGCGGGGTGGCCGCTCCTCTCTTCCTGGCGTTCGGCATTCGCCATGGAATGGCGGCCGAGGTGTCGCTATTGCTCAATTTCGAGACGGTGGCAACGACCATGCTGGCCTGGTTGATTTTTCATGAACATGTCGGGTACCGGGTCTGGATCGGCAAGGTTCTCATCATCGGGGCTTCGATCGGCATCGTTCTCTCCGATTCTGGCGGGGTGCAGCTGTCGGTTCCCGGGCTTGCCGTGCTCGCCGCCTGCCTCCTCTGGGGGGTTGACAATAACCTGACCCGTGAGCTGGAGTCGCTGCCGGCCTCCCTTCTTGCGTGCATGAAAGGACTGAGCGCCGGGATATTCAACGTCCTCCTCTCCCTCTTCCTGTTCAATGGGCCGGTCACAGCGCTTCAGGTCACGGGAACCCTGGTCATCGGCGCGCTCAGCTACGGAGTGAGCCTCGTCCTCTTCATCCATGCCCTGCGGGATATAGGATCGGCGAGAACCAGCACCTGGTTCGCTTCCGGGCCATTCATCGGCACCATCCTTTCCGTCATCGTGCTCGGAGAACGACCCCCCGGGGAATACTGGGTGGCTGCGCTTGTCATGCTTTCGGGGATGTTCTTCCTCAATGGCGAAAGGCACATGCACCCCCATCAGCACAAGCGTCAAGTTCACGCACATCCGCACGTCCACGACGAACATCACCGCCATGAACATGGGGAGGAGAGCAATGAACCTCATGACCATGTTCACGTGCACGAGCCAATGACGCATTCACACGTCCACTGGCCAGACATCCATCACCGGCACAGGCATTAACACGTCCACCCAACTAACGAATCTCTTCGACAGTTGTTCCTGTCAACCACCCTCCTATTATCATCTCCAGCCCTGCTTGTAATCTCGATGGGGCAAGCGCTCTTCCGCGCAGTGGATCAGCAACGTGCCGACCCCTTCCAACCAGTGGTATGTCCTGAAGGTGGTCATCAGAGGCAAAAGGATCGAAGGATATCGTAACAACAGGAAACACATCGATCATGCCTGGAAGGAAGGCATCTACGGCGAGATCGGCCTCTGGTCCAAGGCCGACTCCTATGCCTTCTTCGACAACTTTACGGTGAAGGCGAAGTAGCGCAGCAACGGAAGAATAGTCTTGAGGCAAAGCCATGATCCCCTTGGTTACTTCACTGGTCAGGGGGATTTTTTTGTGGCAGTTGCAATAAAATGTTATATATGTTACGAATATAACATTCGCTACATATTATATTTGGTCATGGTCACTCTTGGAGCAGGAGGCTACTTGAAAAGAGCAACAAAATCAGGGTGGCAGAAGGATTCCGGCACAGGGCGCGGCTGGCTCCTCTTCTTCTACAGCGTCCCATCCAAGCCGGTGAGCAACAGGATGAAGATCTGGAGGATGCTGGCTAAGGCAGGGGCTCTTTCCCTGAAGGGGGCCATCTACGTCCTCCCGTACAGTGACGACCATTACGAGTTCTGCCAGTGGCTGGTTTCCAGCGTTGCGGTCGCGCGGGGAGAGGCCGCGTTCGTCAGGACCGACAGGATCGAGACCATGAAGGACGATGAAATAATCGAAATGTTCAATCGGCAGCGGGCAAAAGATTACCTGGGCCTGGAAAAGAGGCTGGATGAGCTGGAGAGGAAGGTGGGCAACATCAGAAAAGGAGCCGGCGCCATGAGCGACAGGAAAATAGAGGAAGAATTGAACAGGTTCGTGAAGGAGTTTCAACAGGCGGGGGGGATCGACTTTTTCTTTTCCGATGCGCGGAAGGAACTGGAAAAGAGGATGAAGGCCATAACGGCCGAAATAGCGGCCCTGTCCCGTGCCGAAACGGGGGAACGGGCGGTTGAGGTCGTGCCGAGGCGGGCCGCGGACTATCAGGGAAAGATATGGGTTACGAGGAAAAGGCCGTTCGTGGACAGGATGGCGTCGGCATGGCTGATCAGGAATTTCATCGACAGGGAGGCCACGTTCGGCTTCATCGACGAAAGCGAAATCGATGGGCTGGACAAGGATACGGTCACCTTCGACATCAGGGGCGGAGAATTCACCCACGTGGGGGACATGTCCACCTTCGAGGTGCTGCTCAAGGCGTTCTGCTTGAAGGAGAAATCGCTTGGCGTCATGGCGGAGATCGTCCACCAGGTTGACTTGAAGGACGATAAATACTCAAACCCGGCGGCAGAAGGTCTGCGGGATATCCTGGAGGGGGTAAGAAGGACCGCACGGGATGACCATGAGGCTCTCGAAAAGGGAACGATCATCATGGAGATGCTCCATGCATCGAAAAGCTGAGCGGGATACGCAAAACAATGGGGTGAATCCTGCCAGGAAATCACCATCGAATAACAACATAACAGAAATGGAGGTATCATGAGAGGAAAGCGAATTAGTGCCATTGTGGCGGGGATTGCAATTCTGGCAGGCATGACGGCTGGAACGGTTTTGGCGCATCAGTCAAAAGGGACCAAGGCTTTGCCGCGGGCGGGTGGCAAACAGGTGATGTCGCCAGATGCGTTCAAAGATGCCACATACATCGGTTCAAAGGCGTGCGGCACCTGACACCGTGAAGACCACACGGCATGGAAGGAGACGTGGCACGCAAACATGCCCGCGACTTCAATCCGGTAATCGTAACAGCCGATTTCAACAACGTGGAGATTACCTACAAGGATGTGGAGATCGAGGGAGCGGACAAGAAAAAGGTAAAGGTGTCCCCAACGATCAAGCTTAACCGGGAAGGCGATGTCTTCAGTTTTACCCTGATTGACAAGGATAATCCGGCCAACAACCAGACCTACAAGATCGCCTACGTATTCGGCGGCAACTGGAACCAGCATTTCGAGGCCCAGGTCGGCAGCGCCTATTATCCGACCCCCATGCGCTGGATCGTCGAGGACGGCCAGTGGACCGCCAAGCCGTTCAACGACATCTGGTGGGTCGCCGACGGCACTCCCGACGGCCGGCCGAAAAAGCCGGAGGAGATGCCCAAGGCAAAGACCGGCGATGCGACCTGTGACGGCTGCCATACCACCGGGTTCAACGCCGCCAAGGACAAGGAGAGCGGCAGATGGGTGGGGCGGAAGGTTGAACTGGGGATCGGCTGCGAGAGCTGCCACGGACCGGGGAGCAAGCATGCGGCCACAAAGGGCAAGTCGGATATCGTCAACCCGGCAAGGCTCAACGCCGTCCAGCAGGACCAACTGTGCGGACAGTGCCACTCGCGGGTGACCAACAGGCAGGAGAAAGAGCTCTCCTATCCTCTCGGGTTCGTGCCGGGAAATGTTGACCTGGAGCAGCGGGTGAAATTCTGGACCTACTCCTCCAACCGGAAAAACTTCTGGGCCAACGGTTATTCCAGCAAGAACCGTCAGCAGTATCATGACGTGCAGTTCAGTGGCCACACGAAGGCCGGCGTAACCTGCATTACCTGTCATGACGCGCATTCGCCCCGGAAGGGGTACGCCCAGTTGAGACTTGAGAAGGGCAAACTCTGCCTCCAGTGCCATAAGACGAGCGCTGAGATGTATAAAGACAGCACGATGGCGCAGGCCGGAGTCGGCTGCACCGACTGCCACATGGCCAGGATCGCCAACAGGTCCGACGCGACGCAGAAGAACAAGAGCCACTGGGACGCGAGCTCTCATACTTTTGCCGTGGTCATGCCCCAGGCGGCTGACAAGCTGAAGATGAAGTCAAGCTGCGACGCCTGTCACGAAGGGGCCGACAAAGCCGCCAAAGGCTCCGCCGTGGCGCAGCAGCAGGCAGAAATCAAGAAAAAAATCGCCGAACTGGAGACGGCAATTGCCGCCGCAAAGAAAGGGAAAAAAGCAAAAGAAGCGGGCAAGTTGCTGGCGGCTGTCAAGGATGACCGGAGCTTCGGCGCCCATAATCCGCAAAAAGCCATGGCGCTCCTTGACAAGGCGCTGAAAATCATGGCGAAAAAATAACACGATCCCTGCTCCGGGTGACCTCGCTCAGGTTGTCCGGAGCAGGGAAAGGCTTAAGGACATGCTGCGCATAAAGGAAATCTCGAAAAACTATGCCGGCGCCCCTTCCCTCGCCGGGGTGAGCTTCGCGGTGCCGGCAAACTCCATCACCGGCATCATCGGTCCGAACGGAGCGGGAAAGTCGACTCTCCTCAGGATCATGGCGGGCTTCGAATTCCCCGACAGCGGCGAGATCCTCTTCCGGGGGACGCCGCTCGCCGGCTTTGCCGCGATAAAGCGGCTCGTCTCGTACATGCCCGAGCAACTGGAAATCTATCCGGATTACAGGGTGAACCAGTTTCTGAACTTTCTCCACAGGGCCGTGGGGAGGGCCGACGAGGAGCTCCTGGATGTGCTCAACCTCCGGGGCGTCGGGCAGAAGAAAATCGGGCACCTCTCAAAGGGGTACCGTCAGCGGGTCAAGCTCTACTTCTCCCTTTGCAACGACAGGAGGATCATCATCCTTGACGAGCCGTTCGACGGGTTTGATCCGATCCAGCTCCAGGACATCCTGGAAATGATCCGTGCCGAGCAGCGGAAGGGGCGGACCTTCATAATCTCCATCCACCAGCTCCACGACGCCGAGAAGATCTGCGGCCACTACGTCCTGCTGAAGGAGGGGAGAATGGTGGCCGAGGGGGACATGAATGCCCTCTCCGACAGGTTCGGCCTGGAGAAGCCATCGCTGGAGCAGGTCTTCATGGAGGCGCTGCTATGAGACGCCGGCTGCTTCTTCTAGTCAAGGAGATCAGGGACCTCTTCCTCTCCCGGGCGGCCCTCGTCCTCCTCCTGATCCTCAGCGCCGTGATCGGCTACAGCTTTTACTCGGCGGTGGTCCTGTACGGCAACGCCAGCGTCGCCGCCATCGACAACCCGCTGTATGCCGCGGGCTTCGAGCCGGTGCCGGGGGTCTTCGCCCCGACCTTCGGGGGGCTTTTCCTCGTCTTTTCCCTGTTTCTTCCGTTCCTCCTCATCCCCCAGATCACCCAGGAGCGGCGCAACAACACCCTCGCGGTACTTCTCCAGATACCTTTTTCCTGGCTGGAGATCGTAACCGCCAAGTTCTGCGCCGCCATCCTGTTCGTCCTGTTCGCCCTGGCGCTGACACTGCCGGCCGTGGCGCTCTGGAGCGCCTGGGGAGGGCACGTGCCGTACGGCGAGCTCGCCCTTCTCGCCGTGGGCTATCTTCTCTATGGCATCTTCGTCGCCTCGGTCTCGCTCTTCGCCGCCGCCCTCTTCGACGACACGGCGCGCGCCTCCATCCTCGCGGTCATCGCCATCATGGCGTCGTGGCTCGTCGACTTCGGCCGGGACATGAACGTCTCGCCGCTGGTGACCGCAGTCTCCGACTGGACCGTGACGCGCATGGTGAAACTGTTCGAGAACGGGATTCTCTCCGCCCAGGCGGCCGCGTACCTCCTCCTGCTCTCCCTCGTCTTCGCCGCCTGCGGCTACTGGCTCCTCAGGTTCGACCTGCGGCGGAAATGGCGGCGTCTGGCGGGGACGGCCCTCGTCATTATGGCGGCGCTCTACCTGGCCTCACACCTCCATCTCAACGCCGACCTCGCCGAGAGCGGGAGAAATTCCTTCCCAGCACCCACCGCGGAGGCTCTGAGGAAGGTGCCGGCGCTGGAGATCGACGTCTACCTGGAAAAGACCGACTCACGGTTCAAGGACTTCCAGAAGTCGTTCCTGGACAAGCTGCTCCTGGTGAAGCGGGACGTGAAGGTGACCATGATCGGCGGAGCGCCCCTCAAGGAGAGCTACGGCAAGTTCGTCTACCAAGTAAACGGCAGAGCGGATACGACCTTTTCCAACAGCGACGAGGAGATCTTCCCCCTGATCTTCCGGCTCGCCGGCATCGAGCCGGCAAAGCGCGACGGTCTCCCTTCCTATCCCGGTTATCCCCTCGTCACTTCTTCCGGCCGCCAGATGACCGTCATCTGGCTCTACCTGGCCATGATTCCCTCCCTGGCGCTTCTGGCGTTCACGGCCGCGCACTTTAGCCCAAGAAAAAAGGAGTGAAGCAGATGAAGAAAAGCTGTCTGTTTGTTTCAATCATTACCCTGATGTCGGCCGGCGCCCTGTTTGCGGCCGGGACGATGAAGTATGACTTCGAGAAGGAGACCTACGGCACCGATTCCCGGTCGTTCAGTTCGTTTACGGGAAACTGGCATATCGATAGGGACGGCGCCAACCTGGTCTACGCCGTGGACGGCAGGAAGTGGGAGAAGGGGGTCGCGGCGGCCGGCGTTGCGGACAAGGCCAAGGGGCTTTACGGTGAGCGATACGCCGAGTTCCTCGACAACCTGGAGGCGTACAAGTATTTCCCCCTGTCCATCCTCAAGGATGTCCCCGACTTCCGGAACGGGACCCTGACCGTCTCCTTCAAGGGAGGGAGCGGGAGGATCGACCAGGCGGCCGGAATTGCCTTCAACATCAAGCCGAACGGCGATTACCTGGTGGTGCGGGCCAATGCCCTGGAAAACAACCTGGTCCTCTTCAAGATGGTGCGGGGGAGCCGCTCCTCGGTGCAGTGGATACGCAACGTCCCGACACCGTCGAACCAGTGGCACACCCTGAAGGTGGTGGTCAACGGCAAGCGGATCGAGGGATACCTGAACGGCAAGAAATATGTCGATTATGCCTGGAAGGAAGAGATCGCCGGCAAGGTCGGCCTCTGGTCCAAGGCCGATTCCTACGTCTTCTTCGACAACTTTACGGTGGAGGCGAAGTAGCGCGGAAATCGGAAGAAAGGCTTTGACGCAAGCAACACGAGAATTCCCGGGTCTTCTGTGGTCGGGGAGATTTCTTTATACGGCGGCAGGGAACGGATGGAGATGCTCTACGCATGAAGGATGCTGATACGTTACGGAGGCAGATAATGAAAGAGATAACGGAAATGGTGGCGGGATTGATGGCTGCGGCGGCGCGGACCGCCCCAAAGGCTGGGGGGAAGGATTTCCTCGAAATCGTCGTGGTCAGCAGGGAGGAGGACCTCGGGCGGATCGCCGAGGCGATGCGGGAGTACGCGCCCGAAAGCAGCAACGAGGCGTACTGGCTGCGGGACGCCGCGAACATCGAGAACTCCCAGGCCCTTATCCTCGTCGGACTGAAGGCGCCGGTGACGGCGGGCTACGACTGCGGCGGGTGCGGCTGGCCCACCTGCGCCGAGTTCGCCAAGAACAGGAAGCTGGAGGAGAAGGAAATGGGGTACTCCGGCCCCCACTGCGTCATGCGGATGATGGACATCGGCGTCGCCCTCTCCTCGGCGGCGAAGGCGGCGAGCCTCCTCAACGTGGATAACCGGGTGCAGCAGCGGGTCGGCGCGGCAGCGCGGGCGCTCGGCTTCATAAGAGCGGAGGTTGTGATGGGGATACCGGCTGGCGTTTCCGGGAAGAGCATCTACTTCGACCGCCAGGCCCCGGCCAAGCACTGATGAACGCCATGGCCGCCGCCAATCTTTTCGCCCCCCTCTGCGCGGTGGGGTTCTTCGCCCGGCTCTCCTACGCCCTGGCCAGGAGTCCGGTGCTGCCGCTCTTCGCCCTCTTCCTCGGGGCGGGGCCGGAGGCGATCGGCCTCGCCGTCGGCATCTCCACGGTGACCGGGATCTTCTTCAAGCTCCCCGCCGGGGCGCTCTCCGACATTGTCGGCCGGAAGAGGACCATGCTGCTCGGCCTCGTCGTCTTCGCCGCCGCCCCCTTCCTCTATCTCCTGATCAGGGACTACTACCTGCTGGTCGCCGTCCGCTTTCTCCACGGCTTTGCCACCGCCATCTACGGTCCCGTCTCCATGGCGGTGGTGATGGACGTGGCCGGAAGCAGGAAGGGGGAGATGCTTTCCTGGTTCTCCTCGGTCACCATCATCGGCAACCTCCTAGGGGCGCCCCTCGGCGGCCTCATCCTCCACGGCATGGCGACCGGCAGCCCGACCCTGGCGGCTTTTCAGACGGTGTATATCGTCAGCGGCGTCGCTGGGATGATCTCCCTCATCATCGCCCTGAAGCTGTTGAAGGGGGAGGAGCGGATCGAGCATGGGAGGTCCCTGGGGGAGGCATACCGGCGGCTCGTTTCGGGGATCAGGGAGGTGGCGAGCGACCGGCGGGTGATGATCACCTCCAACATGGAGGGGCTGCAGAACCTGACCGTGGGGGCGCTGGAGGCGTTCCTGCCGGTCTACGCCGTGAAGGTGGCGGGGCTCAACGAGTTCCAGGCCGGGCTCCTCTGGGGGGTGCAGGTGCTGGTGACCATCCTGTCGAAGCCGGTCATGGGGAGGATCTCCGACCGCTACGGCCGTAAGCCGCTCATCACGGCCGGCATGCTTCTCTGCGCCGTATCCTTCGGGGCGATCCCACTCCTACACGGATTCTTCCTCCTGATGCTCGCCGCCATCGTCTTCGGCTTCGGAGAGGCATTCGTCACCTCGTCCTCGGCGGCCCTGGTGGCGGACATCTGCAAGGAGAAGCACTTCGGCGCGGCCATGGGGACCTTCGGCACGATATTCGACATCGGCCACGCCTCGGGGCCGATCCTCGCCGGCTTCCTCGTCGCGCGGCTCGACTACCTCTACTCGTTCTGGGCGATGGCGGCGATTCTTGTCCTGGCGGTTCCGGTTTTCATCGCAACTGTCGACGAGGACAGGCAGATGGTGAGGTGATATCGACGCGATAGCGGTTGGACAGCCCGGCATAACCCGATAAAATTACGAAGTGATGCTCAGTTTAGATGAATCTCGAAGCATTGAACCGGGAGAGCCGATCCCGACAAGAGGTGAACGCTGCGCACGACGACCGTCCCATTCAAAGAGGCCTTCCTCTTCTGGCTGAAGCTCGGTTTCATCAACTTCGGCGGCCCGGCCGGGCAGATCGCCATCATGCACCGGGAACTGGTGGAGCGGAGGCGCTGGGTGACCGAGGATCTGTTCCTCCGCGCGCTCAACTTCTGCATGATGCTCCCCGGACCGGAGGCCCAGCAGTTGGCAGTTTACATCGGCTGGCGGCTGCATGGTACGGTGGGGGGCGTCGTTGCCGGAGCCTTCTTCGTCATACCTTCTATCTTCGTCCTTCTGGCCCTGAGCTGGCTGGCGGTCGCCCATGCCGGGGTGCCGGCCGTGGCCGGCCTGTTCCATGGCATCCAGCCGGTAGTCGTCGCCATCGTCGCGGAAGCTGTGCTCCGCATCGGCAAGCGGACGCTGCGTCACTTAGTGCTGTTGCTCTTTGCAGCCACCGCTTTCGTCCTCCTCCGCTTCCTTGCCGCGCCTTTTCCTCTCGTCATCCTGACTGCCGCCCTTGGCGGGCTTTTCCTGCACCTCCGATGGCCGCAGCTACTTCAGCCGCTAAGCCGGACATCCGTGCAGGACGGGATCGAACCGGTGAGCGCCCCTCACGTGGCGGGATATCCCCCGATAGGCCGCGCATTCAAACTCTCCGCTCTTTTTCTCATCCTCTGGATGCTCCCGGTGGGGTTTGTCTGGCTCTGGCGCGGCGGGTCGGATGTCCTGGTCCAGGAGGCTCTTTTCTTCACCAAGGCGGCTTTCGTGACCTTCGGCGGGGCCTACGCGGTGCTCAGCTACATCGCCGACATGGCGGTGAACCATTACCGCTGGCTGGATGTGGCTCAAATGGTGCAGGGGCTCGGCCTCGCCGAGTCCACCCCCGGACCTCTCATCATGGTCACCCAGTATGTGGGCTTCCTGGGCGCCTGGAAGCTGCACGGCACCTTCAATCCGCTCCTCTACGGAACGATGGGCGCACTGGTTACCACCTACGTCACTTTTCTCCCCTGTTTCTTCTTCATCTTCGCCGGTGCCCCCTACATCGAGGCGCTGACCGGAAACCGGTACCTCCAGACAGCACTGACATGCGTAACTGCAGCGGTGGTAGGTGTTATCCTGAACCTGGCGGTTTTTTTCGGCAGCCGTGTAATCATCAGACCTGACGGCGCCATGGACGGCTTTGCGCTGGTCGAGGCTTTGCTCTCTTTTCTCCTGATATGGCGTTTTCGGTTGCCGATCCACTTCGTCGTGGCAGGAGGGGGTGTTGCGGGTATAGTCTGGAGTTTGTAATCCTGAATCGTAAAGATCTTCGGCAGGAAAATTTATTTGTGGTCTCTTTGTCAGCGAAATTCGCATCAAGTTGCGGCTAGCCCGTCTTCCGGTCCAGGCTGCGGTACTGGATCGCTTCGGAGAGGTGCTGCTCGCGGATGTTGTCCGCCCCATCCAGGTCGGCGATGGTGCGGGAGACCTTGAGGATCCGGTTGTAGGAGCGGGCGGAGAGGCCGAGGCGGTCGGTGACCATCTCCAGCAGCCGGTTGCCGCTGGCGTCCAGCTCGCAGTGCTTGCGGATGAGGCGCGGGGTCATCTGGGCGTTGCAGTGGACCTTCGTCCCTCTGAATCGCTCCCGCTGGATGTCGCGGGAGTTCTCCACCCGCTCGGCGATGGTTGCCGAGCTCTCCCCGTCGGCCCGCTCGGCCAGGTCCCGGTACTTCACCGCCGGCACCTCGATGTGCAGGTCGATCCGGTCCATCAGCGGCCCGGAGATGCGGGAGCGGTAGCGGTGGATCTCCCTGGGGGAGCAGGAGCAGCTGTGGGCCGGGTCGCCGCTGTAGCCGCAGGGGCAGGGGTTGAGGGCGGTCACCAGCATCAGGCGCGACGGGTAGGTGATGGAGGTCAGAGCCCTTGAGATGGTGACCCTGCCGTCCTCCAGGGGCTGGCGCAGCACCTCCAGCACGTGCTTCTTGAACTCCGG
>CALMOE010000231.1 GCA_937871715.1 uncultured Geobacter sp.
GAAGCGATTGCCGCCTTTCCGGGGCTGTATCAGCGCCGATACCTGGCCGCGATGCGAGCCAAGCTGGGACTGTTCAACGAGGATGGGGGGGACGCCCCCCTGCTGTCGGACTTTCTGGAGTGCCTTAAGCGCCTGGGGGGGGACTATACCAACTCCTTTCGCGCCCTGGCAGCCGGGGCACCGACCGACTCTACCCTGTTCCGGGACGAGGGGTTCATCGCCTGGCACCGACGCTGGCAGGAGCGGCTGGCACGCCAGCCCCACCCTCCGGAGGAGTCCCGCCTGCTCATGCTGTCCAGCTCCCCGGGGGTCATCCCCCGCAATCACAAGGTGGAGGAGGCCCTGGAAGCGGCAGTGGAACGGGACGACTACTCGGTCATGGAGGCCCTGCTGCGGGTCCTCTCCCACCCCTACGAAGACCCGCCCGAACAGGGTGGGTACCACCTGCCTCCCGAACCGGGTGCCCCCCCTTACCGGACTTTTTGCGGGACATAAGCACCGGCAACATTTTGGGGGGGCATGAAAACAAGAAACTGACTCTACAGGAGCTCTCCCTGGTTCCGTTGCTACTAGGCCCTGGTTTCACGGGCACAAACTGGCCAATGGGCAATCTTGAATAACTTGACGGCGCCCAGCCCCCCCACGACTGACCGAGTCAATACAGCATCGCTCCATTACTCCCTAAAGTTTCAGGGATAAGGCATGTGGGGTTGTCGTGCCGAACAATCCTGGTAAAGTATTAACTTATCAGGAGGTGTGACGATGCGACCCTTCCTTCCTGAAGAACGGCTCGGCTCTCTGCTGGCGTTGCTCGGGCACTGGGGTGAGGTGTACGGCCCGGTAACTACCGGCGACGGCGTCACCGCCTTTCGCCCCGTCTCCGACCCTGGCCAACTGCGGCTAGAATACCGTCGCACCCTAATCCCCCCCAAGCGTTTTCTCCTGCCGCCAAGGGAGACCATCCTCACCTACAGCCCCGACGCGGGGTATCAGCCGCTCGATACGGCCCAGCCTGCGCTGGTCCTCTTCGGCTTGCACCCCTGCGACCTCCAGGGGATTGCCTATCTTGACCGGGTCTTTCTGGAGGGGGTTGTCGATACGTCTTACCGGAGAAACCGGCAAGCCCTGACCATCATCGGTCTCTCCTGCGAACCGGATGAGTTCTGCTTCTGCGGCGCGGCCGGCGCGGACCTGCCGGCGGGCTGCGACCTCTTCCTCCAGCGGACGCCAGCAGGCTTCTTTGTCACTGCCGGCACGATGAAGGGTGAGGAGATATGCGACAGGTCCGCCCAGCTCTTCACCCTTCGGCAGCCTGCCGGCACGACGCCGTGGCACCATCCGCTCGCCGACGCCATCTGCCGGGGGTGCGCCGCCGGCGAGACTTTTCCAGACAACCCGCTCTGGGACCGTTTTGCCGAGCGGTGCCTCGGGTGCGGCGCCTGCTCGGCCTGCTGCCCTACCTGTTACTGCTACGATGTCCTGGAGCAAGGCGGGCTTGACGGGCAGGCGGCCGAACGGCTGCGGGAGTGGGACAACTGCCTCTTCAAGTCCCACGGCGAGGTGGCAGGCGGTGTGAACTTCCGCCGCAGCCGTCGTGAACGGCTGCAGTACCGCTTTCTGCACAAGTACTACGGTTTCGGAGCGCTGCGCGGGGTGATCTCCTGTGTCGGCTGTGGCCGCTGCAGGGCTGTCTGTCCGGTGGAGATCGACCTGGCAGCACTTTTCGAGGGGGAAGACCATGACCGGCAGTGACAGCAGCATGATCCCGTTCATGGCAGAGATCGTCGCCAGCACCCCCCTTTCCGCCGACACGAGCCTGTTCCGCCTGAGGCTCGACCAGGGGATTGCGGACTACTTGCCGGGGCAGTTCTTCCAGCTCTCGGTGCCGGCCGGCGGCGAGTTTCCCGTGTCGCCGGCCAGTGCGGCCGACGGTGGTGGGGAGCTGGAGTTCTGTGTCAGGCGGGTCGGTCAGGTTACCTCCCATCTCCACTCCCTCGGCCCCGGCGGACGGGTCGGCCTTCGCGGCCCTTTCGGCAACGGCTTTCCCGTGGCAGAGATGGCTGGCGCGCAGATCCTGCTCCTGGCCGGAGGGCTCGGCATCGCCCCGCTCCGCTCTCTCCTGCACTACATCCTTCGTGAGCCGGAGCGGTATGCCTCGGTGACCCTTATGTACGGAGCGCGGGAGCCGGCAGCCATGCTCTTTCGTGACGAACTGGTGGCTCTGGCTCGACAGGAGCGGTTCCGCCTGCTGCTGACCGTCGATTTCGTGCGCGACGAACCGGTGGACGGGAGGGTCTGCACGGTCGGCCTGCTCCCGGCACTGCTCCGTGGGGTAAAGGTCGAGCCGGCCGCCACATGGGCGGCGATCTGCGGTCCGCCGCCGCTCTATGCCTGCCTGGTCGCCGAACTGGCCAGCCTCGGCTTTGCCGACGAGCGAATCTTTATCTCCCTGGAGCGCCGCATGAAATGCGGAGTGGGCCACTGCTGCCACTGTGCCCTGGGACAACTCCTCTGCTGCAGCGATGGACCGGTGTTCCGTTACAGCGCCATCAAGGGGATCACGGGAGCAATATGATCCGTCCGCAACTCGCCATAGCCGGGCTGACCGCCTGTTTCGGCTGCCAACTGACGCTGCTGAACTGCGAAGCTGAACTTCCGGATATCGCCGACCGCTTCAATTTTACCTACTTCCCCATGGGGATGTCGTCCCCTGATATCACGGCCGATTTCGATGCTGCCCTGGTGGAGGGGGCGGTCTCCACCCCCTGCGACCTGGAGACCCTCGTCACCCTGCGCAACCGGAGCAGGCTCCTGATAGCCATCGGTACCTGCGCAATCTTCGGCGGAGTGGCGGCCATGTGCAACGAAGAACCGCGCTCCCGCCTGCTCCGGACGGTCTACGGTCCGGCAGCGGACGGTCTTGCCAGCTTCAACCCCGCCCCCCTCGAACGGTTCGTCACCGTCGACTTCGCCGTTACCGGTTGCCCTCCTGAGAGGGGAGAGCTATTGGCCACCCTGGCGGCGCTCCTGCGCGGCACATTTCCCGCCCTGCCGGCGTATCCTGTCTGCCTGGAGTGCCGAAGCAGGGAGAATGCCTGCCTGCTGATCGAGCGCAACGAGCCGTGCCTCGGCCCGGTAACCCGGGCTGGATGCAATGCCCGCTGTCCGGCGATGGCCGTCCACTGTGAGGGGTGCCGCGGTCCGGTGGCGGAAGCCAATGTGGCTGCAGAGCTGGAACTGCTTATCGCCAAAGGGGTCAGCCGTGAGGAGCTTGTACGGCGGCTCCGCCGCTTCTGCCCGGAGTGGGATTATGAGCAGCGTGCTTAAGATATCCCCGCTGACGCGGGTTGAGGGTCATGGAACGGTCCACGTGCACTTTGCCGACGGCCGCTTCGATCGGGTCGAACTCGCCTTCGTCGAAGCCCCCCGCCTGTTCGAGGCGTTACTGGTCGGCAAACGCTTTGACGAACTGCCGGAGATCATCTGCCGCATCTGCTCCATCTGTTCGTCGGTCCACCGGGTTACGTCACTCTACGCCATAGAGCAAGCCTTTGGCGTAGAGGTCAACCAGCAGACGGAGCTGCACCGGGAACTGATAGTCAATGGCGGCCAGATCGAGAGCCATGCCCTCCATCTCTTCTGCCTGGTCCTTCCCGACTATTACGGTCTCCGGGGCTTTGCCGACCTGGCAACGGTGGCGCCGGGTCTCCTGCAAGCCGGCCTGCGGCTAAAGGCGGCCGGCAACCTGATCCAGGAGATGGTCGGTGGCCGGCTCATCCACCCGGCCAATCTTCTGATAGGCGGCTTGGGGAAGCCGCTGACGACGGCCGGACTGCACCGGCTGCGCTCTGCCCTGCAGGAGGTGCTGCCAGTGGCGGCCGACGCCATCGAGCAGTTCGCCTCTCCACTTCTCGCCGAAGTATCCCTGCCGTTCCCCAGCTTCATGGCTGTCGCCAACCGACCGTCGCACTCCGGGGGCGAAATCGTCTGTGGCAACGGCAGCTCGTTCCCCATCGTCGACTATCGCAACCGGTTGACTGAGACGATCGTTCCCCACTCCCATGCCAAGCAATGCACCGTTTCCGGGGAGTCGCCCACCGTCGGAGCCCTTGCCCGGCTCAACCTCGGGGCACGGCTTGGTCCCGTTGCCATCGCATCCCTGAACAGGCACGGGCAGAAACTGGTCGGGGACGGCATCACTGCCAATTCACTGGCCCAGGCGGTGGAACTCCTTGCAGCGGTGGAACGAGCCCTGGAGATCGTAGAGCTGCTTCTTGCAGCCCCCCCCACCGACTGCATGCAGGTTGCCGTTACGCCGTGCCAGGGGACCGGCACGGCGGCCATGGAGGCACCTCGTGGCACGTTGATCCACCACTTTGCCTTTGACAGTCGCGGCATCTGCACGGCAACTGATATCATCACCCCGACGGCCATCAACCAGGGGGCAATGGAACGGGACCTGGGACTAATGGCCCGGTCGCTGGAAGGGGTTGATCGGCAGGAGCTGGCACGACAGCTGGAGATGCTGGTTCGGGCTTACGACCCTTGTATCTCCTGCGCGGTGCATTGATGCAGTACAGGACGATACCGGGGGCTGCGGTAAACCGTCCAACCAGGGCCTTCCCTTAGGCACCGGATGGGGCTGAGAAACGCCCCGGTGCGGGCAACGGGTCACCCCGTTCAGCAGGAGTTGAAATCAATTCAAGCGGAAACGGTTTGGACGCCTGGGATATGGAGTTTTATCGGCAAGTGCGTCTTGAAACAGCGTGAAATCTTCATGCGCACAAAAAAGGCCCGCCAAAATGGCAGGCCTTTTAATGTTAAAAATCAGCAAGTTCAGATCACCCAGTCGTCGTCCTCCTCCACCGGGGCGAAGCCGCGGCGCATGGTGTTCTCCGTCACCACCCGCGGGTCCATGAAGTGGAGGAGGTAGTCGGGGCCGCCCGCCTTGGTCCCAACACCCGACATGCGGGCGCCGCCGAAGGGCTGGCGCTCCACCAGGGCGCCGGTGTTGTTGCGGTTGATGTAGAGGTTGCCGACGCGGAAGTCGCGACGGGCCTTGGCCAGATGCTCCGGCGAGCGGCTGAAGATGCCGCCGGTGAGGGCGAACCTGGTGGAGTTGGCCCACTCGATGGCCTGGTCGAAGTCCCTGGCGCGCATCACCGCCAGGACCGGGCCGAAGACCTCCTCTTGGGCCAGGCGGTGCTCCGGGCGGATGTCACCGATGATGGTCATGGGGGCCCAGTACCCCTCCCCCTGGGGGACCGGGCTCTTGTAGAGCACCTTCCCCTCCCTGCTGCCGATCTCGATGTACTCCAGAATGCTCTTTAGTGCCTTGTCGTCGGCCACGGCCCCCATGTAGTTGGCCGGATCCTCGGAGGGGCCGACCCGGGTGGCCTTGGCCATGGCCAGGAGCCGCTCCATGAAGCGGTCATAGACCGCGTCGAGGACGATCAGGCGTGAGCAGGCGGAGCACTTCTGCCCCTGGAAGCCGAAGGCCGAGTAGAGGACGTGGGGGACCGCCTCGTCCAGGTCGGCGTCGTCGTCGATGATGACCGCGTTCTTGCCACCCATCTCGGAGATGATCTTCTTCACGTTTGGCTGGCCGGGGTGAACCTTGGCGGCCCGCTCGACGATGCGCAGGCCGACCTCCATGGAACCGGTGAAGGCGATGAGGGAGATGTCCGGGTGGTCGACGAGGAAGTCACCCATGACCGAGCCGCGGCCGGGGGTGAAGTTGAAGACCCCTGCCGGCAGGCCTGCTTCCGCGAAGATCTCCGCCAGGTGATGGCCGATGATGCCGGTGATGGCCGAAGGCTTGAAGATCACCGGGTTGCCGGTGACTATGGCCGCCGAGGCCATCCCCATGCTGATGGCCAGGGGGAAGTTCCACGGGGCGATGATGGCCGCCAGCCCCTTGGGCTCGTAGATGTAGTGGTTAAGCTCGCCAGGGGCGTGGCCGACCCGCTGGGGCTTGCCGTAGCGGATCATCTCCCTGGCGTAGTATTCGAGGAAGTCGATGGCCTCGGCCACGTCGGCGTAGGCCTGGTCCCACTGCTTGCCGATCTCCAGGACCTGCCAGGCGGAGAGCTCGAAGATGCGGCGGCGGGCTATTTCGGCCGCCTTGAGGAGGTACTCGGCCCGCTTCTCCGGCGGGGTGTCGCGCCAGGCGGGGAAGGCCGCCTTGGCGTCGGCGATTGCCTGCTCCACCTCGGGGATGCCGGCCTGGCAGATCTGCCCCAGAACCTCGGAGGGTTTGGCAGGGTTGACCGTGGGGATGGTGTCATTGGTAACCATCTCCCTGCCGCCGATGTGCAGCGGATAGGTCCTCCCCAGCCGGCCGCGAACTTCGGCGATGGCTTTCGGGAAGGCGGCCCTGTGGTCGACCCTGGTGAAGTCCACCATGGTCATGTTCTCGAAGGGGGGGAGCCCCCCTACCCCGGGGCGCACCTTCCTGGGTTTCGAGGCCCGGACGGCACGCTCCCGCTCGGCGGTGAGGGTCGGATCCTCCAGGAGCCTCTCCACCTGGGCATCCTCGGCAAAGCTCTGGCGCAGGAACGACTCGTTGGCGGTGTTCTCCAGAAGGCGACGCACCAGGTACCCCATCCCCGGCACCATGTCGCCGTAGGGGCAGTAGAGCCGCACCCTGCCGGCAACCTTGAGGATCCCCTTGCGCACCGGCTCGGCCATGCCGTAGAGGACCTGGAACTCGTAGCGCTCCTCGGGCACGTTCAGCTCACGGGCGGTCTCCAGCACCGCCGAGATGGTGCGGATGTTGTGGGAGGCGCAGGCGAAGTGGCAGATGTCGTGGTTCTCCAGGATCACCCTGGCCTGGCGCTCGAAGGCGGCATCAGACTCGGCCTTGATGGTCCAGACCGGGATCTCCCAGTCGTTCTGCTTGGCCTTGACTGTCTCGTAGTCCCAGTAGGCACCTTTTACCAGGCGGATGGAGAGCTGCACCTTGTGCTCCCTGGCAAAGGCGATCAGTTCGGCCAGGTCCCTGTCGTTGTCCTTCAGGTAGGCCTGGAGAACGATACCCAGGTACGGGTAGTCCCGGTACTTGAGGCGGAGCCTGCGGTAGACCTCGAGGATGATCTCCTTGTGGCGGTAGGACTCCATGTCGATGCAGAGGAAGCCGTTCAGCTCCATGGTCTTCACCAGGATCCGCTCCATGCGGGCCATGATGGCCTGCACCGACCCCTCGAAATCCTGGGGGTTGGCCAGACAGAATAGGGCCGTGGGCTTGACGGCGATGTTCACCTTGGGTGCATGTCCCCAGTCCTTATCCTGTGCCCCCCCCTTGCCGGTCAGCCCCTTCCACCCCGACTGCTCCTTCTTCACCGCGTCCAGCAGTTCCAGGTAAGTGGCCACGTACTCCTCGGCCTCCGCCTCAGAGAGGGTGGCCTCGCCCAGAACGTCGACCACCGCGGCAAACCCCTCCCTGCGCAGCTTCTCCAGGTTCTTCACCGCCTCCCTGGTGTTCTCGCCAACGATGAACTGGCGGGCCATCTCCTGGATGTTAGCGGTGATCGCCTTGTTGAGGACGGCCCCCCCCAGGGCGCCGAACATCCCGGCAACCTTGGCACCGGTGGAGAGAAAGGCGGGCATATCCTTCTCTTCGCCGAAATACTCGCGGATATGGTCGGTGAGGAGCTTGCCGGTGGTAAGGGTTGGGAAGACGTCAACGAAGCGGAACATCTGGATCTTGAACTGTTCGTTCTGCATGGCCCAGTCCATGGCCTTCCCCATCCAGGCCCCCTTGTTGAACAGGGAGGGTTTTTCACCGCTGATCGATGAGAAAAAATCCTTGCCGCGGGCTATTATTCTGCTATTCAGCTGCTCTTCCATGACCGGTCTCCTTTTTCTTCATGGCGGGCATCCCACCGTTAATTTTAACAATCTGCGGGAAATCTACCACTGGGGCAAACAAATGTCAATGGTTCAACCATTCTACCATTCACACATTTCTTGCTTTTTTCGGCAACAGGTGGTATTAAGGGTGAAATTTGTTCAGGAGTGTCGGGTGTTTAAGCCAGCAAAGCAAAATCGTATCTACCAGGATGTGGTAGACCAGATTCAGGAAGCGATCCTCGAAGGTGAGCTCAAGGTGGGGGAGCAGCTGCCGCCGGAGCGCAGGCTGATCGAGATGTTCGGCGTAAGCCGCGGCACCCTGAGGGAGGCTTTGCGGGTCCTGGAGCAGAAAGGGATGATCGAGATCAAGACCGGGGTGTCCGGGGGATCGATCATCAAAGGGGTTACCTCGGAGAGCTTCAGCGAAAACCTTGGACTGCTGATCCGTTACAAGAAGGTCTCCCTGCGAGACCTGGCCGAGTTCCGCGAGGGGATCGAGGGGACGGTTGCCGCCCTGGCCGCCGAGCGGGCCGGCACTGAAGAGCTGGCAACCCTCAAGGAGCTCTACGAGCAGTCCACGGCTGCCTTCGCCGCAGGACCTGAGCATTGGGACGAGGCCATCCGCTGCGACGAGCAGATCCACCTGGCACTGGCGCGCATCTCCGGCAATACCCTCTTCATAACAGTCCTGGAGACCGTCTACCTGAACATCCACACCTACTACGAGAGCTACCTCCCCATGAAGGAGTCTGTCCTGGCGGAAAACCTGGAGGATCTGAGGGTCATCATCGATGCCGTGGAGAAGAGGGACTCCGCGACGGCCCACGACAGGGCGCGGCACCACGTGCGCAAGTTCACCGCCTACATGGAGACGAAAAGCTAGACCTTGACCGACCGCCCGGCTTCGATGGAGTAGAGGATAAGGCCGCACCAGATGCAGGAGAAGCTCATCAGGTGGGTGGCTGTGAATGTTTCGCGGTAAAGAAAGACCGCCTGGAGAAAATGGAGCGTCGGCGTCAGGTACTGGAGAAAGCCGATGGTCGTCAGGCGAAGCCGCCTGGCCGCGGCGGCGAAGAGCACCAGTGGCACAGCGGTCAGCACCCCTGCCATGGGGAGCAGCAGCCGGTCCAGCGGCACCCTGCCGAAATAATCCCCCCCAGCACCCCCCCCCGCATAGATGAGATAACCAGCCGCCGGCAGCGCCAGGATGCCAGTCTCCACGGACAGACCGGCAAGGGCGTCCACCGGTGCGGTCTTGCGCAGAAGGCCGTACAGGCCGAAGGTGACTGCCAGCACCAGGGCGATGAGCGGCACCTTCCCCAGGGCAACCACCTGCACCCCCACCCCGGCCACTGCCAGGAGAAAACTCAGGAGCTGCAGCGGCCTCAGCCTCTCGCCGAGAACCACCATCCCGAGCAGGACGTTTACCAGCGGGGTCATAAAGTAGCCGAGGCTTGACTGGAGCACCTCCCCCCTTGACACGGCATGGATGAAGACCAGCCAGTTGGTGGAGATGAGCAGGGAGGTGACGAGAAGATAACGAATGCTTCGCCCGTCGGTGACGGCCCTGCGGATTGAGCCTAGCTCCCCCCTCAACCCCGCCAGGGGGATGAGGAAGAGGAGCGACCAGACGATCCGGTGGCTGACCACCTCCAGGGGAGGCACATGTTTAAGCATCTTGAAGAAGAGGGGGAAAAACCCCCAGATGAAGTAGGCAGTAACGCCGAGGAGAAAGCCGCTGCGCGCCCGGGACTCTTCCGCTGTCACGCCTTTGCCCCGCGCCGCGCCGCGCCCCTGGTGAAGAGGTAGAGCCCGGCAAAGATGACGCTCCCGCCAACAATCTGCCGCCAGCCCGGCATCTCCCGCAGGAAGATGGCCCCCCAGAGGATGGCCCCCAGGGACTCTCCGAGAATGGAGACCGAAACGGTGGAGGCCGGAACGTAGCGGATCACCCAGTTGAAGATGGTATGCCCACCGACGGTGCAGACCAGGGCCAGGCCGAGGAAGAGCAGCCAGTCCTGGGCAGGGTAAGGGGCAAAGGGGAGGCGGCAGAATGCGCTGATCAGGACAAGCACCATGGCCGAGCTGCCGTAGACCACGAAGGTATAGGCAGGAAGAGAAACGCTGCTGCGCAGCTTGCGACCGATGATCATGTAGCCGGAGACCAGGATGGCGGCCAGGAGGGCCAGGAGGTCGCCGAAGAAGGCTGTCATGCCGAGCCTGAAGTCCCCTGCCCCGATGATGAAGCTCCCCAGCATGGCGACGGCTCCGCCGATCATGCCGATGCGGCTGACCCGCTCCCTGAAGAGGATGTATGAGCCGATGACGACGAAGATCGGCTGGGTGGTCACCAGCACCACCGAGCTGGCAATGGTGGTGTAGTTGAGGGAGGTGAACCAGGTGGCGAAGTGCAGGGCGAGAAAAGCGCCGCTGATCGCTGCCAGGAGCAGCTCCCGCCCACCCATCTCCGCCAGCTCGCGGCGATGCCTCCAGAGACTGTAGGGGGCCATGGCCAGGAAGGTGAAGAGGAGGCGGTAGGTGGCGATTATCAATGGTGGCGCGCTGGAGAGCCTGACAAAGAGGGCGGAGAAGGAGACCGCCAGCACGCCGCAGAGGATGGCCAGATGGGGATTTATTATCGGTTTATCGCTCATAACTGTGGCGCAAGGCTTAAGGCGTAAGGCTCAGGGCTGAAAAACCTTTAGCTTCAGCCCTGAGCCCCGAGCCTATTACTCCCCTAGGTAGGCCTTGCGGACTTCCGGATCCTGGGCCAGATCCGCCGCAATACCGGAGAGGACCACTTCGCCGGTTTCAAGAACGTAGGCGCGGTTGGCGATGGAGAGGGCCATGTTGGCATTCTGCTCCACCAGCATGATCGTCGTCCCCTGCCTGTTGATCTCCACCACGATCTCGAAGATCTTCTCCACCAGCATGGGGGCCAGCCCCATGGAGGGCTCGTCCAGGAGGAGGAGCTTGGGGGAGGACATGAGGGCCCGCCCCATGGCGAGCATCTGCTGCTCCCCGCCGGAGAGGGTCTTTGCCAGCTGCTTCATCCGCTCCTTCAACCTGGGAAAGAGGGTGAAGGCCCGCTCTATCCCTTCGCTGACCGCTTTCTTGTCGGAGATGGAGTAGCCACCCATCTCCAGATTCTCCAGGACGCTCATGTTGGCAAAGACGCGGCGCCCCTCCGGCACCTGACAGATCCCCAGCTTGACTATCTCGTGGGGGGGGATCCTGGTCAGATCCTTGTCGCCGAAGAGGATCTTCCCCTCGTGGATGGGGAGGATGCCGCTGATGGAGTTCAGGGTGGTTGTCTTGCCGGCGCCGTTGCCGCCGATCAGGGCGACGATCTCACCCTGTTTTACCTCGAAGGAGACCTTCTTCAGGGCCTTGATGGCCCCGTAGTTAACGCTCAGATTCTCGACTCGCAGCATCAGTGTCCCGCTCCTTTGCCAAGATAGGCTTCAATAACCCGCTCATTGCTCCGCACCTCGGCAGGGGTGCCGTCGGCAATCTTCACCCCGTAATCGAGCACGGCGATCCGGTCGGAAAGCCCCATGACGAATTTCATGTCGTGCTCCACCAGGAATACGGTCAGGCCGGTGTCGCGGATGGAGCGAATCATCTGCATCAGGGCCACTTTCTCCTGGGGATTCATGCCGGCAGCCGGCTCGTCCAGGAGGAGGAGACGGGGCTTTATTGCCAGGGCCCTGGCTATCTCCAGGCGGCGCTGCTCGCCGTAGGGGAGACTGGTAGCAGGTTCGAACGCCCTGTGCACCAGGTCAACCTGCTTGAGGCACTCCACTGCCCAGTCGAGAAGCTCCCCCTCCTCACGGCGTACCCAGGGGAAGTACTTGCAGAGGGCGCCGGGGAGACCGGCCGAGCCCCGGGTATGGGCTCCGATGAGGACGTTCTCCAGAACCGAAAGGGAGGAGAAGAGGCGGATGTTCTGGAAGGTGCGACCGATCCCCTTGGCTGCTATGCGATAGGGGAGCCCACCGCCGATCCTCTCGCCGCCAAAGGATATCTCCCCTTCGGTGGGGGCGTAGATGCCGGTGATCAGGTTGAACATGGTGCTCTTACCCGCACCGTTGGGGCCGATCAGGGCCTGGATGCTCCCCTCCTCAACCTGCAGGTTGACGCTGTCCACGGCTGTAAGCCCGCCGAAGCGGATGGTTACGTTGCCAAGTTCCAGTAGTGCCATGCTTACCTACCCCCTTCCCGTTCGCCAGCCAGGGGTATGTGCGGCTTCTTACCCATCTTGCGCAGCACCAGATCGACGAAATTCACCCCGCCCAGGAGACCGTTGGGGCGGAAGACCATGAGGAATACCAGCAGGGCGCCGTAGACCAGCATTCTGTACTGGGACATGAAACGGAGGAACTCGGGGGCCGCGGCCAGGACCGTGGCGCCGATGACCGCACCAGGGACGCTCCCCAGCCCGCCGAGGACGATCATGCTGAGGATGTCCACGGACTTGAGGAAGCTGAAGTCAGAGGGGTTGATATAGCTGAGGAAGTGGGCATAGAGGGAGCCCCCCGCCCCGGCGAGGAAGGTTCCAAGGGCAAAGGAGCTCAGCTTGTAGCGGGTCAGGTTGATCCCCATGGATTCGGCTGCTATCTCGTCGTCACGGATCGCCTTCAACGCCCGGCCGAAGCGGGAGTTCTGCAGGAAGGTGATGGCGACGATGGCAAGGATGGCGCAGATCCAGACTATGACCGGCATGGGGAAGGAGGTTTTTGCCGGCGGCACCGTCAGCCCCAGGGCCTTGTTGGTTATCTCCAGGTTTAGGAATACAACCTTTACTATCTCGGCGAACCCCAGTGTGCAGATGGCCAGGTAGTCACCGGTGAGTCGCAGGATCGGGTAGCCGATGAGCAGGCCGGCCATGGCGCTGATCCCCCCCGCCAGGATCAGGTTGAGGGTAAAGGGGAGGCCGGTCTTGATGGTTAGGATGGCACTGGCAAAGGCCCCGACGCTCATGAAGGCGGCATGCCCCAGGGAGAGTTGGCCGGTAAGGCCGGTTATCACGTTCAGCCCCAGGGCGAGAATGATGGCGATGCCGATATTGACCAGGATCTGCAGGAAATAGGGGTCAGCATTGGCGACTATATCGTGGAGAAACGATCCCATGAACTATACCTTTTTCTGGATTTTCCGGCCGAGGAGGCCGGTGGGTTTGACGAGAAGGACCAGGACGAGGATGGTAAAGGCGATGGCGTCCCTGTAGGAGGAGAAGCCGGCGGCAACGCCAAGCACCTCGGTCACCCCCAGCATCAGCCCCCCCAGCATGGCGCCGGGGATGGAGCCGATCCCTCCGAGGACCGCGGCGGCGAAGGCCTTCAGGCCGGCCATCAGCCCCATGTTGAAGCTGACCGCATTGAAGAGGACCCCCACCAGCACGCCGCCGGCGGCCGCCAGGGCCGAGCCGAGGGCGAAGGTGAAGGAGATTACCCGGTTGACGTTGATCCCCATGAGGGCGGCAGTGTTGTAATCCTCGGAAGTGGCCCGCATCGCCTTGCCTATCTTGGTCTTTTTCACTATGAATTCGAGCCCCATCATGAGCAGGGCTGAGATGCCGATAATCAGAAGCTGCAGAGATGATATCTCCGCCTCGCCGACCTTTATCTGCCGTACCGGGAATGCCGTGCTGGGGAACCCCTTGGCATCGGCACCGAAGATCATCAGGGCGAGGGAGGAGAGGAATATGGATACGCCGATCGCCGATATGAGTGCGGAGAGGCGGGATGATCTGCGCAGGGGGCGATAGGCGATCAGCTCGATCACCACGCCGATGGACATGCTGACCACCATTGCCAGAAGCATGGCGACGAAGATGTTCAGCTTGAGTATGGAGACCGCCAGCAGGCCGACGAAGGCCCCGGCCATGAAGATCTCGCCATGGGCGAAGTTTATCAGGGTGATGATGCCGTAGACCATGGTATAGCCCAGGGCGATGAGGGCGTAGGTGGATCCCAGCGCCACTCCGTTTATTAGCTGCTGCAACAGCATGTTCAGCTCCTTGCAAGTCTCATTAATTCGTTGCCGCAAAAAAAAGCCGCAGCCCCTGCAAAAGGGGCTGCGGCCAGCGATTAATCCATCTTTACCGGAACTTTGTTCTTCAGGGCGAACTTGCCACCCTTGACCACGAGGAGGGCCAGGGGAGACTTGATCGGTTCGCGATTGTCACGCATGGAGATGGTGCCGGAAACCCCCTCGAACTTCTTGGTCTGGGCGAGGGCCGCCTTGAAGACCTTCGGATCGAGGCTGTTGGCACGCTTCATGGCGTCGGCGAGGAGCATGATGGCGTCATACCCCTGGGCGTCGAAGAGGCCGGGTTCGGTGCCGCCAAACTTCTTCTTGAATGCCTCGACGAACTTGGCGGTTACCGGGGATGCCTGCTCGGGGGAGAAACCGAGGGCGGTCATGGTCCCTTCGACGGCATCGCCGCCGAGCTCAACCAGCTTCGGGGAGAAGAGGCCGTCGCCACCGAACATGTTGGCCTTGATCCCCTGCTTGCGGGCCTCCTTCATAATGAGGGC
>CALMOE010000232.1 GCA_937871715.1 uncultured Geobacter sp.
TCCATCTGCTGCATGGGGACCCTCGTCCGTGCCTGACAGGAGGCGGCATGCCGCCGGTGGCCCGGAAAATTTTCGACAGCGGAAGGCTAGCAGCGGCATGTTACATCGGCGTTTCATTAGAGAAAAAACGGGGTGACTTTATCCGGAGGAAGACCGGCCACGGCCGGTGAAGGGCCCAGGGGCTGAGGATCTCAGATCGACAGGGATCTCTCCGCCTCCAGCAGGACCCGCCAGAGGAGAAGTAGCAGGAACGGACCGCTCCCCGCCATTGCCGCTGTCGGCACGAAACATCCCTGTTAAGCGGAGAATTGTAACAGGAAATTTACATCCCCGTGGCTATGCCGTGTCACAAGCGGGTTACGATGGCAGCGAAAGGAGATCAGAGCCATGATAAAGAAATCGAAGAGTGGCAGCCGAAAGCTGCCCGCCATCAGACCGTTTGCGATCCTGGCGGTGCTGGGGTTGCTTGCCTGCCCGTTTGCCGTCGCCTCGGCAGCGGACATCAGAATAGGGGGCGCGGCGGAGTCCTGTAACGGGATGTTCGAGGTCATCAGTGAGCAGATCCGCGATGAAACCGGCATCACGCCGCTGATCTCACCGAGCTCGTCGGCCCAGGCACTGCTCGACCTCGACAGGGGGGTCATCGACATCGCCACCACCGACGTCCCCCTGGAGAATATCGTCAGGGATCTGGAGAAGAGGGGGTACCTGGTCGTTCCGGAAAACTTCCAGGTCCAGGGGATCGGCACGAACACCATCCTTGTTTACCTCAACAGGGGAAACGGTGTGACGGCTCTGTCACAGGAGCAGCTGCGCGATATTTTCAGCGGCAAGATCACCAACTGGAAGCAGGTGGGGGGGGAGAACCGGAAAATCGTCGTTGTCTGGGGGGATGAGACCCCCGACCAGAACCGGCTGTTCACCCGTTACGTCATCGGCTCCAGGCCGCTCGCCAGGTCCGCCGTACGGGCAACCGGCCAGCAGGACATAATCCGGCGGGTCATCGGGAACCCGGGCGCCATAGGGATCGCCTCCCACGTCTACAAGAGCGGACGGACGCGGAATCCCAGAACCCCCTTCGTGTCGTCAAAGGTAATTGCCATTACCAGGGGTATCCCGAGTGACGATGCCCAGAAGCTGCTGGAGGTGGTGAAGTCGTACGATTTCTAGTGGGGCATTTGACGCGCGGTACCCGGGACACAACCCGATCATATCTCCAGGTGCCAGTACCTCAGGTAGAGAGTTGTATTGCGGCAAAGTAAAATATATGTAGAATCGGTTTATCGGCCACATAACCGGACCGTCGCCATAACTGCCGATATTTTCACCGCCGCAGTGAAACGATCACACCGTTGTAACAAACAAATGTTACGGTATTGAAAAATCCTTTCGAATCAAGGACGGATCTGCACCATGAAAGCAATCATCATCGAAGACGAACGGGACCTGGCCGAGCTCGTGGCCTTCAACCTGGAGAAGGAGGGGTGGAAAACCGCCATCGCCCTCGACGGCAGGAGCGGCCTGGAACTGGTGAAAACCGAACTTCCGGACCTGGTGATCCTCGACCTGATGCTCCCCGAGATGGGGGGGATCGAGGTCTGCCGTGCGATCCGCCGCCACGAGAGGACAACGGCCATCCCGATCATCATGGTGACCGCCAAGGGGGAAGAGATCGACCGGGTGGTCGGCTTCGAGATGGGGGCGGACGATTATCTTGTCAAGCCGTTCTCCACCAGGGAGCTGCTTCTGCGGATCAAGGCGATCCTGCGACGGGCAAGCCAGCCGGGACAGGAGGAGAAGCTTATCACCCGCGGCGCCCTGGCCATCGACCCCGAGCGTCACCGGGTAACAGTGGGCGACACCGAGATAAACCTTACCTCTACCGAATTCAAGCTCCTCCAGACCCTGGCCGAGCGGACCGGCAGGATGCAGGGGCGTGAGCAGCTGCTGCGCGATGTCTGGGGGTACAGCAGCACGGCGGACACCCGCACCGTGGACACCCATATCACCCGCCTGCGAAGCAAACTGGGTGAGGCGGGGGAGATGATCCGCACGGTCCGCGGATTCGGCTACAAGATGGAGGTCGAATGAGGCTCTCCTTCCGCTCGAAACTGATGCTCTCATACCTCCTCCTCCTGGTCATGATGAGCATTGCCATCTATCTCCACCTCAACCGCTCCCTGCAGCGTTCCATCATCGATTCCCTGCGGGAGAACCTGACCAGCCAGGCACGGCTGGCATCGATCATGGCGGGGAGGGAAATGGGCGATCCCCGCAGGGACGCCCCCCGCCTCGCCGCCGAAATCGGCGGTGCCCTCACCGCCAGGGTGACGATCATCGCCCCGGACGGCACGGTCGTCGGCGACTCCCAGGTCAGCCCGGAGAACCTTGCCGAACTGGAGAATCACCTCGACCGGCCCGAGGTGCAGGAGTCGCTGAAGACGGGGCAGGGGACCTCGATCCGCTACTCCGCCACCCTGCGCACTGACATGCTCTACGTGGCGCTCCCCCTCAGCGGAATTGACGAGGGAGGGATCATCCGTCTCGCCCTCCCCCTCTCCGCCATCCACAAGGCAATGACCGCCATGCACGCCACCCTGGCCATCAGCCTGCTGGTCGCCTTCTTCATCGCCCTGGTGCTGAGCGATCTCCTCTCCCGCCTCACCAGCCGCCCACTGCGGCAGATCGCCGCCATCGCCGGGGAGATCGGCCGGGGGAACTTCCAGCGCCGCCTCCCGGCGGAGTGGCACGACGAGCTGGGGGACCTGGCCCACATCATGAACGACATGGCCGCCCACCTGGAGGAGCAGCTCACGAGCCTTTCGGCGGAGCGCAACCGCCTGGACGCCATCCTGACCGGGATGGGTGAGGGGTTGATGCTCACTGACGCCGACGGCACCGTCACCCTGGTCAACCCTGCCTTTCGCCGTCTTTTCGCTGCTGAGGGGGAAGTCGTCGGCCATCCCCTGAGCCATTTCACCCGTCACCCCGCATTGCATGAGGCATTTCGGACCGTTCTGGAAAACGGACGGGAACTGCAGGAGGAAATTGTCCTGATGGCCGCCGGAGAGAAGACGCTCATGACCCATTGGGTCCCCTTGCGAGGGGTGAAGGGGATCACCGGTGTCGTGTCGGTGTTCCACGACATCAGCGACCTGAAACGGCTGGAGAAGATCCGCAAGGACTTCGTCGCCAACGTCTCCCACGAGCTGCGCACCCCGGTTACGGTCATTAAGGGGTATGCGGAGACCCTCCTGGAAGGGGTGCTGGAGCAAGAGCCGAAGCGGGCCGGCCGTTTCGTGGAGATCATCCTCAGCCACTCCCAGCGGCTGACCTCCCTGATCAACGATCTACTCAGCCTCTCCGAACTGGAATCGGCCGACTTCACCCTCAATCTCCAGCCGACCCCTCTCGACGGCACGATCCGCCGGGTCTGCACCCTGCTGGAAGGGAAGGCCGAAGCGAAAAGGATCACCATCACCCCTCCTGCCGCCACGCTCCCCATGGTTCTGGCCGACCAGGGGCGCCTGGAACAGGTGCTCATCAACCTGGTGGACAATGCCGTAAAGTATACCCCTTGCGATGGCAAGGTGGCCATCACATGCAACGAGGAGGGGAGCCTGGTCCGGATCGCCGTACGTGACACCGGTCCGGGAATCCCGGTTGAGAGCATACCCCGACTCTTCGAGCGGTTCTACCGTGTGGATGCCGGACGTAGCAGGTCTGAGGGGGGGACCGGCCTGGGGCTGGCAATCGTCAAGCATATCGTGCAGCTACACGGCGGCAAGGTCCTGGCGGAGAACAACACCGACAGCCAAGGGGCCACCTTCAGCTTCACACTGCAGAAGGGGTGACCCCGGGACAGCATTGGCCACATTTGCCGTTTTCTTTCTCAACGACCTGATTTACCATGGGCCGATCGAAGGAAATCCACGAGAAGAGAGAAGGGATGCTCCGCTCCATCTGCTTAACGTTTTTCATGATGTTCCACTTTGCCGTAGCACTTGCCGAGGAAAGGCCGGTGGTGAGGGATGTGGCCGCCTACAGGGATGGGGATGGAGCCCGCATCGAGATCCGTGCCGATAAACCGGTCACCTACAACTCCTACCTGATGCCCGAGCTGGCCAAGTGGGTGATCGATCTCCCCGGCGCAGCCAGCGCCGCCGGAGAGGAGCAGTCGAGGAGGATGAGGACAGCGCCCCTGACACGGATCAGCGTACGCCAGAAGGAGGTTAACGGCGCCCCCCTCACCCGCATCGGCCTCGATTTCAGCGGCGAAGTTGAATTCTCCGTTTCGGCCGACCCCCTCGACAGGGGGAGGCTGGTGGTCCTGCTCAAGCCGGTGGGGAAAGCAGCGGCCAAAGCAGCCCCAACCCCGCTCTCCCCCGGTAGCCCACAACGTCAATCCCCCTAGGAAACACCTACCCTGCCGAGCGGCGGATTACCAGCCAGCCGCCGATGAGCAGCAGGGCGACTCCGGTCAGCCTCCACCCGTCCAATGGGATGTGGCGCCCACCCAGAAGGCCGAAATGGTCCAGCATCACACCGGTTGCCAGCTGGGCGCCGATGACCGCTGCCATGGCCGCGGCCGTGCCGATGCGCGGCACCACGAAGATGGTCAGGGTGACGAAGAACGCCCCGAGAATCCCTCCGGTCAGCTCCCAACCCGCGGCAGCGGAAATGCCACGCAGACTCCCCTTCCCGGCGACAAGAACCGCCAGGAGCATGGCCATGGTGCCGACGGCAAACGAGATGCAAGAGCTCTCCAGCACGCCGACCTTCTGGGCCAGGCGGGCGTTGATGGAGGGCTGCAGGGCAACGGTTATCCCGCCGCAGAACATGAGAATGTAAAGGAAGACGTTGTTCATCGTGGCACTCCTTCCCGGCTTGGGAGAATGGGCAGGTTATCCCTCCCTGGCTGGCGAACCTGCCAGACGAGGAGAGAGAGCAGCAGCAGGGTGAGCAGGACGCTGTAATTCTCAGTACGGATGGTGCCGCTCAGGGCAAAGAGGATGATGGCAAGCAGATCCACTGCCAGCGGCAGGGAGACGCAGAGCAGAAAGGGGTAACCGCTGCGCTGCATGGAGAGCATCACGGTAACCAGCGGTACGATGAGCAGCAGCTGGTCATAGGGCCAGGCGTATGGCGTCAGCAGGAGGGTGAAAACTATTGCCAGG
>CALMOE010000233.1 GCA_937871715.1 uncultured Geobacter sp.
TCCGGGGTGGAGTACGACCATGTGCGCCTGCGCCAGAGCGACGCCATTAATCAGGTGGACTTCCTCAACCGCGACGCCGTCCGCTGGGGATTCTACCTGAACGACACCCTTGCCCTGGGTAGGGTGGCAGTATCCCCCGGGGTGCGCTACGACCTGACCGGCAACGGCGGCGAGCAGTTCAGCCCCTCCCTTGGGGTGACCTGGCAGCTCTCCGAAAACAGCCTCTTGCGGGCCTACACCGCCAAGGGGTACAGCCTGCCGTCCCTCCTCCTCAACCAGGGGGCGGAAAAGGTCTGGACCTCCCAGCTCGGAGTGGAGAGCAGCGCCGTCCCCAGCCTCTGGCTGAAGGGGACCCTGTTTCGCAATGAGACCTGGGATATCATCGAATGGGATTCGCCAGTCAGCTATCATCACGAAAGGCAGATAAAGCAGGGTGGGGAGCTGGAGCTGCGCACCGCGCCGTGGCACGGTACATCCTTTAGCGGCGGCTACAGCTACACCGATGCCCGGCGAAGCGGCGACCATGAGGTTGTCAGGAACGTGCCGAGCCACACCCTGCAGCTCGGGGTGCGCTACGACGACTCCCGCTACCTGCAGGCCCTACTTAGCGGCAGGTATCTCTGGTGGAACGCCGACCCCAGGCAGATGGGGCACTACTCCCCCATGGTCTGGGACCTGCATCTGAGCGCCTACCCCTCCGGTCGGAGGGATTCGGGGGCCGAGCTCTTCCTCTCCGTGCGCAACCTGTTCAACGGTTCCCAGTATCTGGTCGAGCCTTTCCACAACCTCCGCCGCTGGGCCGAGTTCGGCTTGAAGGTGCGGTTTTGAGGCTCCCGGGGCTCCTTGCCATAGCCTTCTGGCTGCTGTTGCCGGCTACCTGCCCGGCATACGACCTTTTGGTGGTGCAGAGCCAGCGCTCGCCGGTCTACGAGGAGGTGATGCGCGGTTTCCGCTCCGTCGCCCCATACTCCCAGCGGCTGATAGTGCTCAACGAGTACATCGATGTGGATCTGCAGAGGATCGTGCGGGAGGAGAAGCCCCTGGCCATAATCGCCCTGGGGGACAACGCCCTGGCCGCGGCGCGCAGGTTGAAGCAGATTCCGGTCATCTCCCTCATGGCATTGACATTCCGCTCCGGCATGGGGGGGCACCCCGCTCTTACAGGGATCGAGGTGCAGATCCCGCCCGAGCGCTATCTTGGCGTTTTTGCCGGCATCAAGGCACGGCGGGTCGGAATCATAACCAATATGGACCGGAATGCAACCTATCTGAAGCTGGCCCAGAGGCAGGCCCGCCGCTACGACCTGGAACTGGTGGTGAGGGACGTGAAGTCCCCCAGGGATGTGGCCAAGCAGCTTGATTCTCTCGTTGGGAATGTGGACTCACTCTGGATGCTGCCTGACACATCCATCTCCTCCGGCGAGGCTGCTGATGCCTTCTTCTTCTTTTCCGTCAGCCGCGGCGTGCCGGTGATTACTTTCTCCTCGGCCTACCTGGCCACGGGTGCCGCCATTGCCGTTGAAATCGATCGTTTCGACATCGGCAGGCAGGGTGGGGAGATGTTCAACTCCATGCTGGATGGTGAAGCTGCTGACGTCATCCCTCCTGCCATGCCGAGAAAGAGCAGGGTGAAGACCAATCCTTCGGTTCTGCGCAGGATCGGCATATCACCTGAGCTGCCGGCATTGAGGGGTGGAAGTTAACCCATGGATATCGGCAGTCGCGCAGGGCGATTTCGCGGGAGCTTCCGCAGCAGGCTTTTTCTGATTTTCACCTTTTTCACCTCGTTGATTTTCATCGTTTTCGTGCTGATTTATGTCAATGCCGAGAGGAGAAACTTCCGGGAACGCTCCTCCGAGCGGGCGCAGCTCCTCGCCTCCCAGCTGGCCCTTTCCATCAGGCTCCCCCTCTACGCGCAGAATTTCCCCGAGCTTGCCCGCCAGGCAGGCGATCTCCTTAACCTCCCCAAGGTAAAGCGGATCATTATCCGTGACAGCGAGAAAAGGACCCTTGTCGATATGGTCTCTGGAACGGGGAAGGATGAAACCTCTCTTGCCGTGGCGACCGCATCCGTACTGCCGGCGACTGCTACCCCAACCGCCGAGGCAGCCCTCAGTGGTGTATCCTCGCTTGCTGATCTCCCCCTGGGGTCCGTTACGCTCTACATCGACACCAGCGATTTGAAGGCGTCCATACTCTCCGCAGTCATCGGCAGCGCCATTGTTGCCTTACTCTTCTGGGTGGCGGTTCTTCTCTGCAGCTATCCGGTTCTAAAGCGTGTGACTAGTTCGTTCGAGCTGCTCATTGCCGGTCTCAACAGGATGATGGACGGGGATTTTAGCGCCAAGATTGTTGTTGGCGAGGATACGGAGGCGGGGAGGGCGGCAATGGCTGTGAACAGTCTGTCGACTGCCCTGGTGGAGAGGGAGGAGGAGAACCGCAGGCTGCAGCAGGAGCTGTTAAACTCCAT
Organism: uncultured Geobacter sp.; assembly: GCA_937871715.1. Classification (GTDB taxonomy): domain Bacteria; phylum Desulfobacterota; class Desulfuromonadia; order Geobacterales; family DSM-12255; genus CALMBF01. The sequence goes on from CALMOE010000233.1 coordinate 2,471, forward strand.
GCGCCTTGAGGTACAGGAGGAAAAACGCCGGATGATGGCCAAGCTGATTCAGACCAACAGGATGACATCCCTTGGCCTCCTGATCTCCAGTCTGGCCCACAACATCAATACCCCCAATGGCGCCATCAAGCTGGCTGCCCAGCATCTGGATCGCTCCTGGCGGGACGCACTGCCGATACTTGAACAGGCTACGAAGGAGGAGGGGGAGTTTCATGTCGGCGGGTTGCCTTTCGGCATGGCAAGAGATGAGATCATCGGCGCCAGCGAGTCGATTCTCTGCAATGCCCTTAAGGTCGAGCAGGTCATCCGTGACCTGCGGGCATACAATGTGGGCGAAAAGAGCAGGTTCACCAATGATGTATCCGTGAATACCGTTGTCAGCGAGGCGCTCACCATCATCCGCGCCCACGGGCGCCAGGGTGAGGTGACGATCTTAACGGAGATCTCCCCTGACCTGCCATCGATTACCGGCAACAAATACCAGCTGGAGCAGGTTGTGGTGAACCTGCTCATGAATGCCATGCAGGCAACTGCCGGCAGAAACGGTGTGGTTAAGGTGATCACCGGATTCAGCCGGAGCAATGGTGAGGTGAGGATAAGCGTGAGCGATCAGGGTGTGGGTATTCCGCCTGAGGTTCGCAAGCACCTGTTCGAGGCTTTTTATTCAACCAGAATCGAGAGCGGCGGGAGCGGTCTGGGGCTCTATATTTCAAAATTTATCGTTTCGGAGCACAAGGGGAGCATAGCCATAGAGTCTGAACCTGGTGCCGGTACCGTTGTCACCATACGTATACCCGTCAATCAGGATCATTGAGCGAAGATTCATCAGTCGTCTCCAGGTTGATGTCCGGTTGCTGCGAGACGATCATCTCCAGTTTTTTCTGCAGGGTTGGCCGGCTAATGCCGAGCATCTTCGATGCCATGCTTCTGTTGCCTTTCGTCATGGCAATGGCTTCGTGCACCAGGAGTGTTTCAACTTCATCCACTGTCGGGAAGGTGTGGAATATGCCGTTCAATGCAAACTGATTGCTGCCGATTTTGCGGATGAACTTCCTGGGAATCAGTTTTCCCTTACGTAAACCCGGGAAATCGTCCATGGTCAGACTCCCGCTTCGGTTGTGCATGACCGCATTATGGATCTTGTTTATCAGTTCGCGCACGTTACCCTGGAAATCGTAGGATATGAGAGCCTTGCGAACCTCACGGGAGAGTTCAGGTGTCTTGATGGACAGGGATTTGGCAGTCACTTCCACAAAATGTTCAGCCAGAGGGATGATATCTTCGGGACGCTCCCGCAAGGGTGGGATCTTCAGGGTTTCTGCACTGATACGGTAATAGAGATCGCTTCTGAATTTGCCAGATGCCATCAGAGATTCGAAGTTGGCGTTTGACGCCGCAATTATTCTTGCGTCACTCTTGTGCAGTACGTCGGATCCAAGGCGATAGTATTCTCCTTGCTGCAGCAGGCGCAGGAGCTTGATCTGTGATGCATTGCTCAGATCGCCAATTTCATCGAGAAAAAGAGTCCCCCCCCTGGCTTTTTCTATCAACCCCTCCCGGCTTTCGCTTGCCCCGGTGTATGCTCCCTTCTTGTGACCGAAGAGGGTGTCGGCGAGCATGGCATCGTCCAGTCCGGCAACGTTTACGGTTATCATTTTCCCCTTGAATCCGCTGCAGTTGTGAATAGCCGTGGCAATAAGCTCCTTTCCTACTCCTGTTTCTCCTGTAATCAGCACTGGCTGTCTTGAGCAGGCCAGCGTTTCAATTACCTTGAAAATGGACAGAATCTTTTCGCTGCACGTTATGAACTCGCTGAAATGCTGCGGAGAGGAGAGGGGCTTGCCAAGCAGAAATCCTGTCAACTGTTGGTTTCTGGCAACCAGCTCACTGTTTTTGCAGGCGTTTTGCACTACAGACACAAGTTTAGTGGTGTCGATTGGCTTGGTTATGTAGTCATATGCTCCCTGCTTTATGCAGCTTACCGCATTCTCCAGATCGCTTACCCCCGTAATGATTATTACCGGAATATGCGGATACTGCTGGGTAAGTTTCGGCAAGAGGTCTGCCCCGGAAAGGTTTGGCATTACCCAGTCAAGTATTACTATAGAGAATGATCTTTCGGCCAGGGTTGGTAAAACCTGGGTGCTGTCCTGAATGGTCGTAATATTGCAGATATTGTGTGACAACAGGGCTCTGCGAGTGCCATCGAGAAACGCGGCATCATCGTCGACAATCAGAATTGCGTGTTCCCTCTCCAACGTATTCATCTGCGGCATTAAATATCCTGTCCTGTTACTGGGATTAATCGCTTGGTAGATAGGTTAGGTGAAGCTCGTCAGACAAATCAATCAATATCCACTTCAGAGCATAATTTCAATAATTAAATGCTTGCGTTTGTAGTTAAAAATGGATATAACACATTTGTTGTTACGTCATTAAGCGATAACAAGCCGTAATTACAAATTGGGGTAGTAGCTCAGTAGGTTAGAGTGCCGGCCTGTCACGCCGGAGGTCGCGGGTTCGAGCCCCGTCTGCCCCGCCATAAATCTTAAAAGTCATGCAATTGCATGGCTTTTTTTTTGTCCATATTAAGCATCTCTTTCCTTTCTCTTGCATGATTTGGCATATTCATTTATTCTCGAAAGTTGTGCATGTCACAGATAACAGGACTGACAATATTGAAAGCAACCGTAGTCATACCTACCTACAATGAACGGGATAATATAGAGAAGCTGTGCAATTCTATACTCTCTCAGGATGACAGAATTCATATTCTGGTTGTAGACGACAACTCTCCAGATGGTACAGGCGAGATAGCCGACTTTATTTCGCGCAATAATTCCAGAGTCAAAGTTCTGCACCGTGCGGGAAAGCTTGGCCTCGGATCTGCATATCGTGAAGGTTTCAAGATTGCGCTGGGCGATGGTTCGGACTACATAGTCGAAATGGATGCCGATTTTTCCCATGATCCGGCAATGCTCCCTATTTTCCTGGAAAAGATGGCTGATTATGACCTGGTGATAGGATCACGGTATGTAAATGGGGTCAGTGTTGTAAACTGGCCGATTCGCAGGTTGATTTTGAGTTATTTTGCAAGCGTTTATACCCGGTTGATCACAGGTCTGCGTCTGTCCGATTGCACCGGTGGTTTCAAATGCTTCCGACGAGAGGTGTTGGAGGCGATAAACATTGACTCGATTCGCTCGGATGGTTACTCCTTCCAGATTGAAATGAATTACCGTTGTCATGAACAGGGATTCAGGATAGGTGAAATTCCGATCATCTTTGTAGACAGGCACGCCGGAACTTCGAAGATGTCTAAGCAGATTGTGCGTGAAGCGGTTTTTATGGTCTGGAAGCTAAAGTTAGGCAGTTTGCGCAGCTCTTTACTGGGATCAGGTAGAAGAAGATGAACGAGTACTGGGGGCTCTTGGCGCAGTTTGGCTTGTGGGGGTGGATTGCGAGTGTTATTTTTCTTATACAGTACTCTTTTCCCGGGGTAGATGCGTTTAGAAGAAAAAGTGCCATTGTTTGGGGCGTGATATCGATAATATTTTTTTCATGCTGGATAACAGGTATGATCCTGGCCTGATAGAGAGTCTGACTTGAGAAAGATTGCCATTTTTGTATTGCTTCTGTTCATGTCTTTGCAGGCATGCGTAAGGTCGCCCGCCAAGCAGATATTATTTGACGATCCTTCACTTTCCCGGGTATGGCCGTCTCCACCGGAACAACCAAGAATAAAGCTGATCAAGGTGTTCAAAGGGGCTGAGGAGTTCCTCAACCCGAAGGGACGAATACAATCCTTCTTTGAAGCGTTGACAGGGGAGCATGGCCACTCATTCGATTTAATGGCCCCTGCAGGGATAGCAGCAGACGGGGAGCGCTTCATTTATGTTGCCGATCCATCTGCACGGCTTGTTCATCGGTTTGATCTTCGTGAAAATGAAATCGTCTATCTGACCCATGCCGGAACCGAGCCCTTGGCGAGTCCGGTAGGCGTGGCTCTTGACATGGATGGTAACTGCTACGTAACCGACTCGGTAAAGGCTAAGGTTTACAAGTATAATGCCGATGCAGAATATGTGGGGACTATCGGGCAGGGTGTAATTGATTTCAAGCGCCCGGCCGGTATTGCCATTGCCAGAAACGGCAACAAGTATGTTGCGGATGTACTCTCCAATAAGGTTTTTGTCTTTGATCGTTACGACAGGTTTGTTTCTGATTTTCCCAACCCCCTCTATTCAGAGGGACTGAATAAACCGGTCAATATTGCAGTTGATAAGAGTAATAATGTTTATGTAACTGACGCATTCAGTTTCGCGGTAAAAGTCTTTGATGAAAAGGGCAATTTAATAAAAACAATCGGTCGAATCGGCGACGGTCCAGGTACCTTCTCCCGCCCAAAAGGGGTTGCAGTAGACAGTGAATCACATGTCTACATTGTTGATGCGAATTTTGATAACTTTCAGATATTCAATGAGGAAGGTCGGTTATTGTTGTATGTAGGTAGCGCCGGTAAGAAGCCGGGAGAATTTTTCATGCCTAACGGCATCTTCATCGATCGTGAGGACAGAATTTATCTTTCCGACTCCTACAACCAGCGAGTGCAGATATTTCAATATATTAAGGAACAGGCTGCAAAATAAATGAAATTTGCCGCTATCATCATAATCACATTTCTCTTTTTCGGTTATAGCCTGTCGGAAGGTGCAGGGAAGAAAATATCCGAGAGGGGAAACAAGCATAATTTTTCCTATCAGAATATCTCCTCAAATTATCGTGCGTTACCTACCGGTGAAATGGAAGGGTTTCCTTCGCGTAGCAATCAAATCTGCGTTTTCTGCCACACCCCCCACGGTTCAAGTGGCGAGGGGCCTCTATGGAATAGACAAGCCAGTACGGTTTCGTTTTTCAAGCATTTCTCATCTGCTTCTCTGGCAATCGATGATCCTTCTGTCAGAGGCATCAGTGAGTACGGCCAGCCTAACGGTTCGTCAAGGCTTTGTCTCAGCTGCCATGACGGGGTGACGGCTCTGGGCGCACTTTTCTCGACACCCTCAGGTGCAACGCCGATGTATTTTCTGGATGTAAGGACGGGGCAATCAGGGACAAACATTCATCTCCCCTATGAGACATACTCATCCCATCATCCGGTCTCGTTCAAATATGATGTAAATGTAAGAAACATTCTAACGAGTCCACCATACAATCGACCTTATTGGTTTTCCCCTGCTAATGGGGTCACTCTTGATAGATACCAGCGAATGCAGTGTACGACCTGTCATGATCCGCACCAGGATAAATCCGATGTCCAGGATCCGACTACTCCTTTCTGGACAGGGAAAACATATGCAGAGGTATGTAAATCTTGCCATAACATGGCGTCACCGCCGAGCTTTCCATAGGATTCTTTATGAAGCTTGTTAGCAACATACTCATATCGATTATTTTGCTTCTTCTTGCCGCTTTTTATTCTCAGGCGGCTGTCCATATGGATAAAAGCAATCTTCCCCGTGAATGTGCAACTTGTCACTATAAAAGGAGTTTCAGGGGAGGTGGGGGGGCTGAGCTCTGCATTACTTGTCACGGAAACCCCCAAAGACGCTCTGAGGGGAAGAAGATGCCTCCGGGCTCAATCGTGCCGAAGGCGTACATGCGCAACATAGAAGCCGAATTCCAGAAAATGTATCGCCATCCCACTTTTGACCTTCCAGGTCGTCACGTTACCAATGAGATACTCCCGGAGATCAATCCGAAGGCGTCTAGGCATGCTGATTGTGTAGACTGTCACAACCCCCATTATCTAAGCAGGGATAACAAGTTTGCCGGAATAATGGCAAAAAAAATAGTCAACAAGCTGGCGGAGGCAACAAAGGAGTATGAGTTATGCTACCGTTGCCATGGCGATTCCGCAAATTTGCCGGGGAAGTATACGAACAAGAGAGCTGAGTTTTCCTTGAACAATAAATCTTTCCATCCTGTCGAAGGGGAGGGAAAGAACTCCACTGTAATAAGCCTTGTCAAGCCATACAAGGAAAAGAGGGTCGCGCCAGAAGATATCTCGATAATTTCCTGCTCTGATTGTCATGGTAATGACGATCCTAACGGGCCCAAAGGGGTGCACGGATCAAGGTTCCAATACATACTGGTTGATAATTTCAATGCAGCTGACAATGTGCGCGAAAGCCCACAGGAGTACGCTCTATGCTACCGCTGTCACAGCCGAAGCAGCATTTTGGGGGATGAGAGTTTTCGTTACCATTCGTTGCATATCCAGGGGAAGTCGTTTCAACAACCTGGAACTTCATGCTTTACATGCCATAACTCTCATGGCAGCCCGGAGAACAAGTATCTGATTAAATTCAATACAACTGTGGTGTCGCCGAATTCAAAGGGGCTGCTCAAGTTTGTCGAGAAAGGGAGCGCCAAATTCAGTGGTGAATGCTATTTGAGTTGTCATGGAGTTGATCATGATCCCAAAACCTATTAAAAGGGTATTTGGTTTAATTGATGGCACTATTTACATGTAAAATAGGAACCGCTGACGGTAAGATTGCCGAAAAGGAGTTCGAGGCTATCAGCGCGGATTTCCTCAGGCAGAATCTTGTTTCGCAGGGTTTTTTTGTCTTTAGTGTCAAGAAAAAACCGTTTCAATTTGTCTGGAATAAAGGGCTCTCAAGGAAGAAGATAGACACAAAAGGGCTCATTACCTTCAATCAGGAACTGTTGGTTTTAATTAAGTCTGGTCTGCCAATAATTCAATCGTTGGATACGATTCTTGAGCGGATCGACAACAGCAGACTGGCAGAGGTACTTGAGATAATACGTGATGACATCAAGGGGGGCAGTTCTTTGTCTGATGCTTTCGAGCGTCATCCAAGCACATTCTCCCATCTTTACATCGCATCAATCAGGGCCGGTGAAAGAACCGGCGATCTGCCACAGACAATCAAGCGTTATATAACCTTCCTGAAGAAAACCGAAGGTTTCAGGAAGAAGGTTATCACCGCCATGTTCTATCCGGCAATTCTCATGGTTGTTGCCTTCGCAGCCGTGACACTTCTGCTCGTATATGTTGTGCCGACCTTCAGTCAGGTTTACGCGGACGCCGGTTCAAAATTGCCAGTGCCAACCATGATACTCATAGGTATAACTTCAGTATTAAAAAAATATTTCCTGCTGTTGCTGGCATTTGTCTTTCTTGCTGCATATCTTTTCAAAGAGTGGGCAAGAACGGTGACCGGACGTCAAGTCATAGATACCTTCAAACTCAAGATTCCGGTAATCGGTGACATTTTCTCCAAGTATTCGGTCGTCAGCTTCACAAGAACTCTTGCCACAATTATTGAAAGCGGTATACCTATAGTTGAATCATTAAAAATGTCAGTGGCCACACTGAATAACGTGGTTCTTGAGGCAAGGATGCTGTCGGCGATCAAGAAGGTCGAAGAGGGTGTAAGCCTGAGCGTGGCTATAGACGGTGCTAACCTTATGCCCCCCCTCGCATTGCGTATGTTAAGCGTAGGAGAGTCTACAGGAGCTCTCGAGGAGATGCTTGAGAGCATATCCGATTATTTCGAGGAAGAGCTTGATCAGCGCATGCATCTTCTCAGTACAGCCATCGAGCCGGCAATCATGATTCTCATGGGGCTGATCATAGGGGCAATTATCGTGACCATGTACCTGCCGGTATTCAAAATTGCCGGAACTGTCGGCTGACCTTTTTTATGAATATTACCTTTACCCGTAGAAAAATTGGTGAAATACTCCACGACCGCGGCGACCTGACCTTGGGACAGGTCGCGTATGTCATAGAGAAGTTGAAGGCAAACCCCCAGAGATTCGGTGAGTTATGTCTGCAGGATGGTCTTTTGTCTGAGGACTCGCTCTATGCAGCTCTTGCTGAGCAGTTCAACCTTGAATTCATCGACATCTCCTCATTCCGGCTGGATGAGAATATCCTCAACCTCTTTCCAGCGGACATAATCTATCGTTACTCTTTCATCCCCGTCGAATTGCAGGGCGATTCTCTGGTGATTGCTGTTTCCGACCCCGTTGATGTCATGAAGCTTGACGAGTTGGAGCTGCTGTTGGACAGGCCGCTGATAATAAAGCTGGCATCACCTTCGCGCATTCACCAGCTCCTCAAAAAAGGTGAAGGAACCAGCAGGGTACTGAAGGAAGTTTCTGAAGATTTTATGCTTCAGTTGGTGACCGAGACGGAAAAGGGGGAGGAGGTCCTCTCCGTAGAGGCTATCACTGCCGATACAAGTCCGATAATCAAATTACTCAACTCGACAATCATGGACGCTCTCACGCGGAGGGCCAGTGATATCCATATAGAAACGGCAATGGAAGGTGTCGTTATCAAGTATCGAATCGACGGGGTTCTTTATAAGGCGACAGACATCATTGACATGCATTTCCAGGGGCCGATAATCTCCCGGCTCAAGGTAATGAGCGAACTGGATATTTCCGAGAGACGAATACCCCAGGACGGGCGTTTCAAGCTACGAATCAATAACAAGTCAATTGACTTCCGCGTCTCCATCATGCCTAGCGCCTTCGGTGAAGATGCTGTCATCAGGATTCTCGACAAGGAGAGTATTGCCAGCGATCTCAAGGGTCTAACCTTGAACGTACTCGGCATGTCGGATCGGGAAATGAGGCGTTTCAGGAAGATGATCCGTGAACCTTACGGAATGGTGCTGGTTACAGGTCCAACAGGTTCTGGTAAGACCACCACACTTTATGCTGCCTTGACTGAAATTCACACCGGCGAGGAGAAGATCATCACCATCGAGGATCCGGTTGAATATCTTCTCAAGGGGATAGTGCAGATTCCGGTCAACGAAAAGAAGGGGCTGACCTTCGCCCGCGGTCTTCGTTCAATCCTGCGCCATGATCCTGACAAAATCATGGTTGGCGAGATTCGCGATCCTGAAACAGCACAGATTGCCGTCCAATCTGCGTTGACCGGCCATCTCGTCTTTACTACGGTGCATGCCAACAATGTATTCGACGTGATTGGCAGGTTCATTCATATGGGGATAGACCCGTATAACTTTGTCTCCTGCCTCAACTGCGTCATGGCACAGCGTCTGGTGCGCAAGGTCTGTCCTAGCTGTAAGAAACCGGTCATCTACAGTGACGAGTTTTTGCAAGAGTCGGCGATCAATCCCGAAGAGTGTAGAGCCGTGACTTTATTTGAGGCAAGTGGTTGCGAAGAGTGCAATGGTACCGGTTATCGCGGCCGCTCTGCCATTGTCGAGCTGCTTGATTTGACCGACGAGTTAAGAGAGTTGATCGTCTCCAAGGCCCCGGTTGCCGTTCTCAAAAAGGCGGCAAAAGAGGCCGGGACAATGTTCTTGCGCGAGTCTGCCGTGGAAAAAGTCCTTATGGGGGAAACCACCATAAAGGAAATTAACCGTGTAACTTTTGTGGAATAATGCCATGTTTTTTAACAGGAAGACCCTGGGTCTTGAAATTTACAATAACGGTATAGCATTCGTGCTTGCAGGAGTTAAACGCTCCTTCCCTTATGTTGAGCGTTATGCCGTTGCCAGGTTCCCCGGTGATATTGTGCGGGCCTCCATGAAAGAGGCCAATATAATTGAGCCGGATGTTCTCAGGGCAGCAATTTCCGACTGTTATGCCAAGCTCTCCACGAAGATCAAGCGAGTGGCACTGTCAATTCCGGATGCTGCCGGCAGGGTCATGCTTGTCAATATGGAGATGCCAGTCAAGGACAAGCAAGAGGGGCTTGATCATGTTAGGTGGAAGTTGAAGAAAAACTTCCCATTGGACATTAGCGATCTGCACCTTGATTATCAGGTCATACGTCATGATGGAGCTGGCTCTGCTCTTGTTCTGGTCAGTCTGGTTTCCCGGGGCGTTGTCCGCGAATATGAGGATATGCTCCTTGAGCTGGAACTGGAGCCGTCTTTTGTGGATTTTGCAAGCTTCAACCTCTACAGGGTATTCTCCTCGCGCCTCGATATGCAGGAGCATTCCTTATACATATCGTTATCCAGGGGATCATTGTCGGTATTCATCTTTCAGGACGGTTCGCTGGAATTTTATCGCAACAAATTCTTAGGATACAACGAGGTTGACCCTGCGAGGCTTTTCCGCGAGATCAGCAGTTCCCTGCTTGTATATTCCGACATGAAAGGTGGATTGAAGCCGCGCAATGTCTTTTGTTATGTTTCTGGTGAGAGCGGCGAGATGCTCAGGTCGTTGCTGGTGGAGGCGATCGGAATTGAGCCGGTTTTCATGGATACGGTAGCCATTGCCAGTGGGGCTAAGCAGCAGATGGATCGTGAAACCATCCCCGATATCTTGACTGCCCTGGGAGCGGCATCTAGGAGTCTGAGTTGAATCTGCGCATCAATCTGGCAACCAGGGTGTATGTTGACTATCAGAAGATTAATCTGATGTTGGCACTGCTTTTTCTTGCAATTGCCTCCTGGGGCTCGCTCGCCTTATATTCCATCTCTGTCAATGATTCGGAAAATGGGCGCCTGGAGCAGCTGATTAACAGGTCCAAGGGGAGTGACAAGGACGAAAAGGTCTCTGAAGCTGAGTTCAATAGAGTTATGGCAAACATAAGGTTTGCCAACACCATTCTTGACAAGAAGGGGTATGACTGGCTGACCCTGCTCGACAATATTGAACTCTCTGTCCCAGCAGGAGTTTCTCTTAAAGGGCTTTCTCCGGCGGACAAGGGTGGGCAGATCAAGGTTAGTGGAACCGCGGTTAATTTTGCAACGGTGAGAAGAGTGGTCGAGCAGTTGGAAGGTTCAGGAAAGTTCAGTGATGTTTATCTGGTAGAGCAGACGTTCTTCAAAGAGGGAAATAGCGTCAAAGGGATCAATTTTACCGTCACCTGTAAGGCAGTTAACTGATGAATCTCTCAATTCTCAAAGAGATAGCGCTGTCGCGCAAGAGATCGCTCCTGATCCTGGCGTTTCTGTTCCTTGCAGCTATTTTTGCCCAGCTCTATTTAGTCATGTATCAGAAGCCAAAGCTGGAAAAGGCCAGGTCCGAGTGGGTGAAGCTGCGCGATGTCCAGGCAAGAGGTGTGGCAAGAGTGAGCCGGGACGAGATCTATCGCAGTGGAGAGAGCGATTTCAAAAAGTTCAGGGAGAGGATCTATGCCAAGAACCAGTTTGCCCGTTTCGTCGGAGAACTGTATGATATCGCAGGTAGAAACAGGCTGGAAGTCTCATCTGTCACCTATAAGCCCGAGATTAACAAGGAGAACAGCCTGCTCCAGTATGTCATGGCGATCTCTATTTCGGGCAGTTATGGAGAGTTGAAAAAGTTCATTGCCGACATCGACTCTGCGGGTAACATGCTGCATGTAGACTCCGTTTCATTCTCCTCCCAGGGTGGCGGGAGCGATCTGGTGCAGCTTCAGCTGCAATTGACCACCTACTTCAGGACGGAGGCGCAATGAACAGGCAGCGATTGATCCTGACCATCATGCTGCTGCTTCTGGCCTGTTCGCTTGTCATCAGCTATCTGCGCATGCCGAGGCAGGAGAGAGTTGAAAAACTGAAATATGTCAGCGGCATGAAGGTTCCGGTTGTAAGGCCTGCACAGAAAAACGTTGCCAGCGCAGATGAGAGGATCCATCTGGAAGTGCTGGATAAAAATCGCTCCAGGGCTGTCTCAGTCAGGCGTGACCTTTTCCACAATATGTTTACCCCTGCTGCGAAGAAGCCGCTACTGCCTCTGCCCCCGCCGCCACCGCCACCTCTGAAGAAAGCAGTGCCGGAAGTTCCTGTGAAAGAGGTGGTGACTGCACCGCCACTGGTTGTTGAGCCCACTCCGCTGCAGAGGGATATGGCCAGGTTCACCTTCCTCGGGTTCATGAAGAAGGACAATCGCAAGACGATCTTCCTTTCCAACGAAAAGGAGATTTTTCTGGTTAAAAAGGGTGACAGGATAGCCGGTAAATACGACGTGACCTCCTTAACGGAGGAAGCCTTGACAATCTCCAGCATTCAGGATGGGGGAGAGATAATCATCCCGCTGGTGGAAAATAGGCCATTACATGCACCGAAAAGATGAACACCCTTGTTTTCAGGAGAGCGCCACGATGAATGTCGTCATTAAAATAAGCTGCCTGTTTCTGTTATTGATCTCCGCTGCCTGCACCCCCGGACGCACAGCCTTTGACAAGGCCCAGCACCTGGAGCGGCAGGGGATGTTGGACGAAGCGGTGGTCAAGTATGCCGAAGCCATCAACAGGAACCCCGATACAAGCGAATACAGGCTTCGCTTCCTGAAGGCTAGCGAGAGTGCAGCAAAACAGCATATGCTGGATGGGGACAGGCTGCTGGACGCTTCCCGCTATAACGAGGCTTTTGGTGAGTATCAGAAGGCCCTGGCAATGGACCCTTCCCTGGAAAGGGCGAAGCAGCAGAGCGAGATGGTGCAGAAACTCCAAGGGGCTGCGGTGGCGCTAGCTGAAGGGGCTGCTTTTGAGAAGGCGAACAAGGTCAAGGAGGCGGTTCGTTCCTATCAAAAGGCGCTCAACCTTAATCCTGCCAACAAGGAGGCCGGAGATGCCCTTGAAAGGCTGATGAAGACGAGGCGTCTCAAGACCGACTCCTTCGAGCTGAATCTCAAGTCGATAAAACCCATAACCCTCAAATTCAAGGATGCCAAGTTAAAGGATGTATTCAACATCATCACCCAACTGTCGGGGATCAATTTCATCTTTGACGATGGGGTAAAGGATGCGAACATAACGATCTTCCTGGAGAACGCCACATTTCAGCAGGCGCTTGACCTCATAACCGGGATGCAGAAGCTGAACAGGAAGGTTCTCAATGAATCGACGATGATCATCTACCCCAAGAGTCCGGACAAGGTAAAGCAGTACGAAGATCTTTATGTGCAGACCTTCTACCTTAACAAGCTGGATGCCAAGAAGGCTGTCAACCTCATCCGCACCATGCTGCAGGTTAAAAAGATCTACGTCAACGAGGAGATGAACACCCTGGTCATCAGGGATACGGAGGACGTGATCGAGGTTGCCCGCAGGATACTGGAGGCAAACGATGTCCCAGATGCGGAGGTCATCCTCGAAATCGAGGTCATAGAGCTCGCCAAGAAAAATTCGGAGACCTTCGGCATGGCTCTCAGCAAATATGCCATCGGCTACAACACCCTGTCTCCTTCCGGGGCGTTCTTCAGCGACAGCCTTACATCCACAACAACTACAACAAGTTCGACCACTACTGGTACCGCCACGGTTTCAGCTGATACAAGTCAGCTTCTCAATCTATTCAAGTGGGGTGATTACCGCGGCTTCGTTACCGTCCCCAACGCCACATTCAACTTCGGCAAGAAGATCGGCAATGCCGAAACCCTTTCAAACCCGAAGATACGCATAAAGAATCGAGAGAAGGCCAAGTTCAACGTGGGCACCAGGGTTCCTATAACCACCACATCAAGCAACGGCGTGGGTAACTACAATGTCAATGTGCAGTACGTTGATGTTGGCGTTAAGATAAACGCAGAGCCGACTATTCAGCTTAACAACGATGTGAACATCAAGCTCGGATTGGAGGTCAGTTCGATCCTCTCCAAGGAGACCGTCGGCTCGGACAAAAACACGACCGTGGCGACGATCGGCACGCGGAATCTGGATACGGTCCTCTCCCTGAAAGACGGGGAGACGAGCATCATAGGAGGGCTTATCCAGGACACGAAGGGGCAGAATGCCGACAAGATCTTCCTCCTGGGTGACATTCCGATCATAGGCCAGCTCTTCTCCAATCGCGACCATTCCAATGACAAGACCGAGCTGATTCTGGCAATTACCCCGAAAATTATCAGGGGGGTTGCGGTTTCCGATCCGGAGGTCGCCGCCTTCTGGTCGGGTCTGGAGGATGACCCGAACATTGCCAAGCACTATGTCTCCTTCGCTCAGGAGCCGGAATTCGCTGCTGCGGATGGCAAGCAGGGTAAGATTGTCACACCTGCCAAGGATCTGCAGCCCAAACCGGCGGAGAAGGTTCAGTCACAGCAGCCGGCAGCCGCTCCACAGCCGGCAGCCGACTCCCAGGCTAAGAAGACGGCTCCTGTCGAGGCTACAGCCCAACCCCCTGCTGCCCCAGCACCCACATCAGCAGTGCAGCCGCTAACGCCCCAGCCCCAGCAGGCAGATCCGACCAAGCCTGAAGCAGCAGCTGCAGCGGAGCAGAAGGGGTCTGTCGCGCCGCCCCCCCCTATGCCCGAACCTGCGCCAGTTGCGCCGCTAATAGGCAAGGTGTCGCTCAAGGTGGTTGCTCCCGCAACCGTGAAAATCGGGGAAAACTTCAACGTGGATGTCATGGTGAGCGATGCTGCCAAGCTTTCAGCTGCGCCACTAACCCTGATCTTCGACGCTGCAGCACTTGAGGCCGTTTCCGTTACGGAGGGGAGCTTCATGCAGCAGGATGGGCGCAAAACCGTCTTCAGCAACAAGATCGACAATCAAAACGGCCAGGTTGCCATAAAGATCACCGGGGAGGGGGAGGGGGCTTCAGGCGCAGGCAAGCTCCTATCCCTGAACTTCAAGGCCAAGGGGAAGGGTCCTGCAAGCATCGGGTTCGTCGGTGTGAAGCTGATGACATCCATAGGGAAGCAGCAGGACTCCATCCTTTACAATGCGGTCGTGGAGGTCAAGCAGCCCTGATGAGTGGCGCCAGAGCCAAGAACTCCGGCATCAGCCTGGTGGAGCTGATAGTCACCCTCTCCATCCTGGCGATCCTGGCGTCTGTAATTCTCCCCTCGGCGCAGATGATCTCCAAGCGCAACAAGGAGATCGAGCTGCGCAGGAACCTGCGAACCATCAGGATGGCCATCGACGACTACAAGAAGACCTACGACAAGGGGGTCGACGAGAAGAAAATCATCCCCTCCATGAACAAGAGCGGCTATCCGGAGACTCTAGACAAGCTTGTGGAGGGTGAAGATTTCGGCGGAGTACTTAAGGAGAAGAAGAAGTTTCTTCGCCGGGTCCCCTTGGATCCCTTCTCGGACAAGCAGGCGGCCACATCCCCGGAGTGGGGGTGGGGGTTGCGATCCTATGCCGACAAACCTGATTCAAGCATTTATGGGGGGGAGGATGTGTACGATGTCTACTCCCTCAGCGACGGCACAGCCATTGACGGCACAAAGTACAAGGACTGGTAAGTAGATGAAACTCCTCTCTAGACTTAACAGGCGCGGTTTCACCCTCATCGAGCTGATGATCGTCATGTCGATTGTCGGCATCCTCGCCTCCATTGCGGCCCCAAACTTCCGCTGGGGGTTGATCAAGGCCAAGGAGTCTGTGTTGCGCGAGCAGCTCTATACCCTTAATTCGACCATCGACCAGTTTTTTGCCGATAAGGGGAAGTATCCCGATAGCTTGAGTGATCTTACAGAGGGTTCTTTACCCTATCTGCCGAGAATACCTAAGGATCCTTTCACGGGTCAGCCCGACTGGGTGACGCTGGCGCCGATGGGATCTTCAGACGGAGCCGAGATAAAGGGAAATATTTATCGTGTGAAGAGCAATTCCCCCTTGAGGGGGAGTGATGGCAAACCTTACAACGAGTGGGAATAGGATGGAATGATCGAACTGCATAATGTCACCGTAAGCTACCAGAAGGATGCACCCGCCCTGAGCGGCGTAAATCTCAAAATCCCCAAAGGGGATTTTGTGTTTTTGACCGGACCCTCCGGGGCAGGCAAGTCAACGCTCCTTAGGCTTGTCTATGCCGCTGTCAAGCCGAGCCACGGCCATGTGGTTGTGGACGGGCAGAATGTCACGAGAATGACCAGGCACCAGATCCCTTTCCTGCGCAGGAACATCGGCGTTGTCTTCCAGGACTTTAAGCTCCTCCAGACAAGGAGCGTTTTCGACAATGTCGCCGTAACCCTTGAGGTCCTGGGGTGGGAGAAGAAGGACATCGGCAAGAAGGTCTACCACGTCCTCAAACAGCTCGGCATCGAGCACAAGATGGAAGCGAGCCCTCAGAGGCTCTCTGGGGGGGAGCAGCAGAGGGTTGCCCTTGCAAGGGCACTGGTGAACGATCCAAAGATCCTCCTTGCCGACGAACCGACCGGTAACCTGGATGACCACAACAAGGACCAGATACTGAAGATATTCAAGGAGGCCAACATCCGCGGCACCACGGTTATCATCGCATCCCACGACAAGAGAGTGGTTCACTACAGCCACAACCGCATTGTTCATCTCGAAAAGGGGCGCATTAAGGAGAATAGGGATGACTCGTTCCAGGCATAGCGTCAGGCCCCACGCATCTGCCATGGGCCCCTGGAGCAGGTTCTGCTACTTTGCCGCCAAGGCGTGGGCCAACCTGTTGAATAATAGGCTTGTTACGGCAATAACCGTCTTCACCATAACCCTTGCACTGCTGATCATATCCCTTTTCCTCCTTTTTTACGTGAATATCGAGGGGACGGTGGACCAGTGGAGCAGGAAGGTTGTGGTAACCGTCTACTTCGAGGGGGAGTTGACTCCCCAGGAGGTGACCTCGCTGAAGGGTAAAGTGTCCTCCCTGCAGGGGACGGACAGCGTGCAATACATAGGCAAGGAAGAGGCACTGAAAAGGTTCCGCAGCCGTTTGAAGGGGCAGGAGTCACTTCTTGAAGGGGTTGCTCCCGATACGCTTCCTGCCTCCATGGAGATATCCCTGAAGAAGCAGTTCCGCTCGTCAGAGGCGATCGCCTCGTATGTCGCCGCATTGAGAAAAGTACAGGGTATCGGTGAAATACAGTACGGCGAGGAGTGGGTGAGGAAGTTCCTCTCCTTCTACCAGTTTCTCCGTCTCCTCGGTCTGTTGATAGGTGGCTTCCTCCTACTTACGGTAATGTTCATCGTCTCCAACACCATCAAACTGACCATTCTTGCCAGAAAGGAAGAGCTGGAGATCCTCAGTCTCGTAGGGGCTACCCCTTTTTTCATCAAGGCCCCATTTCTCATCGAGGGGATGATCCAGGGTGCTTGCGGCGCCCTTTTTGCCATCATCCTGCTTGTGTCAGGCTATTACGCCTTCCTCTCCAATGCGGTCAATTTTCTCTCCTTTAACCCGGCTGACTCCGGCATGATCTTCCTCCCCCCTGTTTATATAGCAGCTCTTCTCTTCGGCGGGGTTACACTTGGGTTAATTGGCAGCCTGGCCTCTCTGAAGAAGTTTGTCATAAACTGATGCCGATGCATGCAATTATATTTCTGCAGATAATGCTGCTCTTTATGCTCCCAGGTGTCATATTCGCCGATGTGAAGGATGATCTCAAGGGTATCAAAAGCGAGATACGCGAGAAGCAGAAGCTGCTCAAACAGACGAAAAAGGCGGAAAGCAAGGTTTCTGGCGAGCTGGTGCAGATCGACAGGAACCTGAAGGAGAAAGAGGCCGATCTTCAGCACCTTGGCAGGGAGTTGAAGCTTGTGGAGTCTGGGCTTGGCCATACCCAGGGGGAGATCCAGACTCTGCTTGCCGAGCTGGCAAGGCGCAAGGAGCAGATAGACAGGCGGATCTCATCTCTCTACAAGGCCGGCGAAATGGGGAATCTGAGAATATTCTTCTCGTCGGGATCGATACCAGATGTCCTGGAAAATCGTCGCTACATGCAGTCAGTGCTAGAGCACGACCGCAAGCTTTTCAATGAGTATCAGGATAGGCTTGGCCAGCTGCAGGCATTGAAGTCCTCGCTGGAGAGTGAAGCCGCCAGGAAGGAGAAGCTGAGCGACAGGATCAGGGCAAAAAAAAAGGAGATAGAGGACGAGAAGTCGAAGAAGTCCGCCCATTTATCCCAGATAAGACAGGAGAAGAAAACCTACCAGCTCTCCCTGAAGGAGTTGCAGGCCAATGCCAGCAGGCTGCAGGCAATGGTTGAAAGGCTTGAAGCAAGAAGCAGAAAAAGCTATAATTCGAAAGGTGACAAAAAATCTGTTATTTCTGGGAATTATCCTCAGCCTCCGCTCAGCGACAAGGGGTTCGGCTCCCAGCGTGGCAGGTTGTCCATGCCGGCAGCAGGTGAGGTCGTCAGCAGATTCGGCAAGCATAAGCATCCCGAATTCAACTCCTTTACTTTCAACAACGGCATATCAATAGCTGCTCCCATGAATGCCGATATCCGTGCGGTATTTGATGGCGAGGTCATATTTGCCGAAAAGTTCAAGGGGTATGGCAACATGCTTATCATCGACCACGGGGGCGGCTATTTCACTCTTTATGCGCATACCGCTAGAATCAACAAGAGGGTAGGAGCTTCGGTGCGCAGGAATGAGACCGTTGCCCAGGTCGGTGATAGCGATTCGACCCGTGGTAGCCAGCTCTACTTTGAGATACGCTACCAGGGGAAACCGATTGATCCGGGCCCCTGGCTAAGGTAACCTTTTCATCAATCATCCAGGTTGGAGGAGTAATGTTTCGTTCAAATCGTAAGGGGAAGTGGATTGTGGCTCTATTGGTTGTCGTCCTGGCCACGCTGATAACTACCACCATGCATCGCAACTCGGTGGCTGCCGGCAACGACTACGAGTCCATCGAACTGTTCACCGATGTCCTCTCCATTGTCAAGAAGAGCTATGTGGAGGAGGTTGATACAAAGAAGCTCATCTACGGTGCCATCAACGGCATGCTCTCCTCTCTGGATCCACACAGCTCCTTCATGTCTCCCGAAACCTACAAGGAGATGAAGATAGAAACCAAGGGCTCCTTTGGTGGTCTCGGCATCGAGATCTCCATAAAAGAGGGGATTCTGACAGTCATCTCGCCGATAGAGGACACCCCGGCATACAGGGCCGGGATCAAGGCTGGTGACCAGATACTGAAGATTGACGACAAGTATACCAAGGACCTGACCATCATGGATGCGGTCAAGAGGATGCGCGGCACCAAGGGTACAAAGGTGACCCTCTCCATCATGCGTGACGGTTTCGAGAAGCCGAAGGAGTTCCCCCTCGTCCGCGACATCATCCAGGTGAAGAGTGTCAAGTTCAAGACCCTTGACGAAGGGTACGCCTATGTGAGGATCGCCCAGTTCCAGGAGAAAACTGACGACGATCTGCAGAAGGCTCTGGAGAGTCTGAATGAGTCCAATAAGGGGAAGATACGCGGTCTGGTGCTCGACCTGAGAAATGACCCGGGCGGACTCCTGGAGCAGGCGGTGAGGGTTGCCGAGCACTTCCTCGACGAGGGAAAGCTGATTGTCTATACCGAGGGGCGTGACAAGGAGTCGCAGATGCGTTTCTCCTCCCGCAAGGGCGACAAGCAGCCCAATTATCCTATCGTGGTCCTGATAAACAGCGGCAGCGCCAGCGCCTCTGAGATAGTTGCCGGAGCGCTGCAGGATCACAAACGGGCGGTCGTCATGGGGGTGCAGAGCTTCGGCAAGGGTTCTGTGCAGACCATACTGCCTCTTTCCGACAACTCCGGCCTCAGGCTGACCACTGCCCGTTATTATACACCCAGCGGTCGGTCGATCCAGGCTAAGGGGATCTCTCCTGATATCGTCGTCGATAGGATCGAGCTCGCTTCGGGCGCAGAAAAGAAGGACTCCATGCACCTCAGGGAGAAGGATCTGGAGAACCACTTCGAGAACGATAAAAAGGAGAGCGCAGCTGACAAGGAAGAGGCCCTGCCGATCTACAAGACGGACGAGCAGGTAAAGTCCGACTATCAGCTTCTCAGGGCACTCGACCTTCTCAAGGGGTGGGAGATCCTGAAAAAGGTCATGGCAACCGCGTCCTGATATGGAGCCCCATAGGGAGAAGATCAGATGAAGAGAATTTGTTCCCTGCTGGTTTTTTCAACGATTTTTCTTGCCGCTTCGGTTTGCGCTGCTGCAAACAGAGTTGGAATAGAAAGTGGATCACCTGGTGTCTTTTATGTCAAGGCGTATGATCTGGTGGACATAAGCGGCGTGGAGATCGAGCTCTCCTATGACACCACTGCCCTCGCCAATCCAAGGATAACCCAGGGGGATCTGCTCTCCTCGACGATGTTCATTCCTAACCCCGCGTACAAGCCAGGCATGGTGAAGATCGCCGCCATGTCTCTCAAACCCCTGCAGCCAAGTGGGGTGCTCGCCGTTCTCACCTTTGACCTCAAGGGGAGCGCACCGGGGGCGGTGGCCGTTGCTCGCAGGGTTCTCGCTACGTCACAGGGGGCATCGGTCAAGCCACCTCCTCCAAGCAGTGGCGATCCAAAAGATATTATAAAAGAGAGCAAGGACGATACTAAGGATACCTCGCTAAACCCTCCAAGGGGTGACCTCGGAAGCACGAACTTGGCCGGCGTCTCCATGGGGACGATCACTCTTCCTCAGGACCAGCTTGCAACAACCGAGATGAAGGGGGAGTACCAGCCGCTGGTGACCGATCTGCGCAAGGATATGACCATTCCAGTAGGTGGGGGAGAAGGTGGGCAGGTGGCTGCCGCATCGGCCTCGACACCCGAGGGTAAGCAGGCAGCCGCTGCATCGGTTGTCTACAAGTCTGTTCTGCAGATGTTCAGGGAGTTCAAGGGGGAGAGGGTGGCCGCCTCCATGATGGCCCTCTTTGCCAAGGCTGCCTATCCTGACTTCAAGCAGGAGCCCCCCATCGTTATCAGCGACGGCCTCAATCCGGTGAAGGTTTCCCTGAGGCTGAAACCGAGCGGCAACGAGTCACCCAAGTTCATCCTCCAAGGGGCAAACGTCAAGCAGCTGCGCGGAGAAGGGGAGGAGTACGACTGGATAGTTGAAGCCGTTCCGAAAAAGGGGGTCAGCGAGGCCAGGCTGATTGCCATCGACGGGCAGAGGACCCTTGAGTTCCCCCTTGTCGTTGCCCCCCCTGTTAACACCGCCTTAAGCGGCGGGGCCAAGACAAGGGAGAGTGATTTCGGCAAATACCTGGAAAAAGGGTCGAAGTACGACCTCAACAAGGATGAGAAGATAGACTACCTGGACGATTACATCTTTGCTGCGAACTACATCGTAGCCATGAAGATAGACCCGGCCAAGCTGGTTGAAAAGGTTGTCAAGGAGCCTGCCAAGGAGGAGAAAAAAGGGGTACAGCAGAAAGCCGATCCCGCGAAACCAGTGTCCGGTAAGCAGTCTGGCGAGGAGGCTGGAGAGAAGAAAGCTGGTAAGGCCGGTGAAGTCAGTGGCCAGTCCGACCCCGAGAAGGTAAAGAAGGATAAATCCCGCAAGGATTCGGACAAGCAGAGTGAAATAGAGGGTGGGAGCCAGGAAAAGAAGAAGCCAGAGCCTGCAGATAAATAGAGAGGCTAGGTGATCAACTTCAAGAGGCAGCCCTGTGGTTATGTTGCAGGGCTGCTTTTTTTGTTTTCCAGTACTGCTTTCATGTTTTCAAGGATCTGGGCCGGTATATGGAGGTTGCCCCGGCCGGTTCCCATGGACAAACCCTCTTCCGTCCCATGGAAGTCCGATCCGCCGGTTATGATGAGCCCGGCGTTTTTTGCCAAATTTCGCAGGAACTGTTCATCGTCATCCATCCCCATGGTGTTGATAGCCTCTATGCCATCCAATCCGCTGGCAGCCATCTCTCTGATGATGGCAAACAGTTCGGGGCGGCTGCGGCTCAGGCTCTGGGGGTGGGCAAGGATGGCGATGCCGCCGATGCGGTGAATTTCTGAGACGGCATCATGGAAGTTGAAATACTCCTTGGGAACATTGCATGGCAGGAGATAATTGTTGAATGCCTCCTGCATGGTCGCGGCATGGCCGTGCCCGATGAGTACCCTGGCGATATGGGGCCGACCAAGGGCGCCATCAGCCCCGGCCAGCACTTCTTCGCTGCTAATCTGTCCCTTGCCTTCGGACAGTAGTTTTTCATTGATCCGCTCGATTATTCTCAGCCCCCTGGTTTCCCTGCGCTCCCTGAAAAGTCCGAGCTTTTGGCCGAACTGCTGATCATGGTGATTGATCCAGTAGCCGAGAATATGGACATCGTGGTAATCTTTGTACGCAACTGATAGTTCTACAGCAGGGATTACTTCTATGTCAGCCGTCTTCGCCGCGGCTATCGCTTCGTCGATGCCTGCGGTGGAGTCGTGGTCAGCCAGAGCAATTGCCTTAATACCCGCTTTCTTGGCGATGCTGACCAGTTCGGCCGGTGCGTGAATGCCGTCGGAGGCTGTAGAGTGGACATGGAGATCGATTTTTTCTATCATCTGGTTCCTTTGCTGATCAAGTTCCGGCCATAGTTAAGGGGGTATGTTGAGTTTTCCCATTGATGAAGTGATAGCCCGTCTGGAGTCGGCTGCCGATTCCTGGGAGACACCGGCGGTGACGGTCGTCTCCAGGAGGGAAGGGGATCCCTACAAGGTTCTTGTATCATGCATTCTTTCGTTGCGGACCAAGGATACCACAACTGGACCGGCTGCGGAGAGGCTTTTTCGCCTTGCGGGCACTGCTGAAGAGATGTGCCTTATGTCACCCGGGAAGGTGGAGGCTGCCATATACCCTGTCGGTTTCTATCGCACCAAGGCATTGCAGATAATTGATATCAGCAGGGAGATTGTCGAACTGCACCAGGGGCGTACGCCGGATAACATCGATGAGCTCCTTAAATTCAAGGGGGTTGGTCGCAAAACTGCCAACCTGGTGGTAACCCTCGGCTTCGGGTTGCCAGGAATCTGCGTGGATACCCATGTGCACCGTATCTGCAACCGCTGGGGATATGTGGAGACGGCGACACCGGAAGAGACCGAAAGCAGGCTGCGACAGATACTTCCCCGCAACTACTGGCTGCGTATCAATGATCTGCTGGTTGCCTTCGGACAGAACCTCTGCAGGCCAGTCTCGCCCATCTGCTCCAGTTGTCCAATTTATCAATACTGTATGCGCTGCAATGTGATTAAAAAGAGATGAAGCTCTGTTGCATTCTTCTCCCAAATATGTATATTGTTCCACAGCCACGGTTCTAATAATGCATGAATAACAGGAGGGTATCTATGTTAAAAAAAATTGGTTTTCTTGGTTTAGGGACTGTGGGGAAGTATATGGCGATCAATCTGCTCAAGGCAGATTATGACATCACGGTCTATGATTCCAACTCTTCGGTGGTGGCAGAGTTGGTAAATATGGGGGCGAAATTCGCCGCTTCACCCAGGGAAGCTGCCAGCGGCAAGGATGCAGTGCTTTATATCCGTCCGGAAAAGGAGCGCTTGAGACCTGACATCTACGGCTCCAACGGTATTTTTGCAGGGATCGGGGCAGGAACTATCCTTGTTGACATGGGGACACACTCTCTTGAAAGCACCCTTGAGATAGCCGAGGAGGCTACCAAGCATAATGTTCTTTTCCTCGACGCTCCTGTGTGGGGGAGCAAGGAGCATGCTGCCAACGGGCTTCTGACGATACTCGCCGGAGGCGATCCCGCCCTTGTGGGTCGCTGCCGCGAACTCTTCTCCTACTTCGGGTTGAACGTAATTCATGTTGGTGAAGTCGGAGATGCCACCCGCATGAAGTTCATAGTCAATCTAGTTCAGGCGGAAATGATCCAGGCTCTGTCGGAAGGGCTTGTCTTCGGCGAAAAAATGGGTTTCAACGCCGACAAGATACTGGAGGTCCTCGATTCCGGCGGCGTTGCCTCTCCACTATTCCATTCAAAGGGGAGAACCATGGCACGTGGCGATTTCAGCCGCAACCTCGCCCTGAAGTATGTGCATGAGCAGCTGGAACTGGTGCTGGATCAGGCAAAGAAACTAGGGCTCGGGCTGCCAGGTGCAACCTGCGCATGCACTCTCTACGATCAGGCTGATAAGGATGGTCTGGGCGAGGAGGATTTCTCGGCAGTTGTCAAGGTGCTGAGAAAGTAGCTTGCCATGGAATTGGCTTCCAGGGACGGTCATCCCGACTGTCCCTTTTTTAATGTTCCAAGAAATCGTCAGTCATATACTAAACACAAAAAGATCAAGGGGTTTGCTGCATGAGCATCGATCCGAACAAGGTCATCTACACGATGATGAAGGTCTCCAAGTTTTACGATAAGAAGCCGGTGATCAAGGATATTTCCCTATCCTACTTCTACGGTGCCAAGATTGGGGTGCTGGGTCTTAACGGCTCGGGTAAGAGTTCCCTGCTCCGCATCATGGCCGGTGTGGATAGTGATTATAACGGCAAGGCGGTGCTCTCCGCAGGTTACAGTGTTGGATACCTTGAGCAGGAGCCTCTCCTAGATGAGGCAAAAACAGTTAGGCAGATAGTGGAGGAAGGGGTGCAGCAGACCGTTGACCTGATCAATGAGTTCAACGAAATCAACGCCAGGTTTGCCGAACCCATGTCTGATGATGAGATGGCCAAGCTCTGTGACCGCCAGGCAGAAGTGCAGGAGAAGCTGGATCACCTTGATGCATGGGATCTTGATTCGCGCCTGGAGATGGCCATGGATGCTCTCCGCTGTCCAGATGGCGATACCCAGGTCAAGGTGCTGTCCGGTGGGGAGAAGAGGCGCGTGGCTCTATGTCGCCTGCTGCTGCAGAAACCGGACATCCTCCTTCTTGACGAGCCGACCAACCATCTTGATGCGGAAACGGTAGCCTGGCTGGAGCAGCATCTGCAGCGCTACGAGGGGACGGTTATCGCCGTGACACACGACCGGTACTTCCTGGACAACGTGGCCGGATGGATACTGGAGCTGGACCGTGGCGAGGGGATCCCGTGGAAAGGGAATTACTCTTCCTGGCTTGAACAGAAGCAGAACAGGCTTGCCAATGAGGAGAAGCAAGAGAGTGAGCGGCAGAAGACCCTGCAGCGGGAACTGGAGTGGATACGCATGTCACCCAAGGGGCGGCATGCCAAGTCCCAGGCACGTATCAATGCATACGACCAACTCCTTGCCCAGGAGACCGAAAAGCATGCCCGTGATCTTGAGATTTACATCCCTTCCGGACCGAGGCTGGGGGATGTGGTCATCGAGGCTGAGAGCGTCTCCAAATCCTATGGTGAACGGCTGCTATTCGATAGCCTCAATTTCCGGCTCCCCAAAGGGGGCATTGTTGGTGTCATCGGTCCCAACGGCGCCGGCAAGACGACCCTCTTCAGGATGATCACCGGCCAGGAAACGGTTGATTCCGGCACGTTCAAAGTTGGCGAGACCGTGAAAGTTGCCTATGTCGATCAGAGCCGCGATACACTCGATCCGTCGAAAAATATATGGGAAGAGGTTTCGGATGGCCAGGACACCTTGCAGTTGGGGAAGATTACGGTTAATTCCCGCGCATACGTCTCCAGGTTCAACTTCTCCGGTGCGGATCAGCAGAAGAAGGTAGGGGCACTTTCCGGAGGTGAGCGCAACAGGGTGCATCTCGCCAAGGTCCTGAAGGAAGGGGCCAATGTCATCCTCCTGGACGAGCCGACGAACGATCTGGATGTAAATACCATGCGCGCCCTGGAGGAGGCTCTGGAGAGTTTCACTGGCTGTGCAGTTGTAATCAGCCATGACCGCTGGTTCCTCGACCGGATAGCTACCCACATTCTGGCTTTCGAGGGGGACAGCTCAGTGGTTTGGTATGAGGGGAATTTCTCCGAATACGAGGAGGACCGCAAGAGACGTCTCGGTGCGGCCGCCGACCAGCCACACAGGATCAGGTACCGCTCTCTTACCCGCTGAAGCGGCGAGGTGTTGACGGAGAGTTATGGTGGCGCAGAGAAGAAATTCCTTCAAGCATCCACGCAGGGCAGGCAATGGCAAGCGCAAGCTACTACTGCTGGTGCTTGCCGTTCTGTTGGTCGTAATTGCCGTACTCTTCGTGCTGCTTGATGGGCTGAAAAAGGGGAGGTGGGGAGAACGGCATCCTTCCCCTGTGGTTGAGACTCACAGCATGCCGCAGAGGGGTGGGGCCGATTATCCCCAGGGCGCTTACTCTTCCGCACAGACTTCTCAGCCGCTCCCCCCCAAGGAGAAACTGGCTCCAGCCAGGCATGGCAAGTTGGCCATAATAGTCGACGACATGGGGTCCAGCATGAAGGACGCGGAACGTTTGCTGGCAATTGATATCCCCCTTACGTTTTCAGTTATACCGGGCCTTGCCAATTCAAGGAAAGTTGCCAATGCGGCACATGCAAGGGGGAGGGGGGTCATGATCCATATGCCGATGGAGCCCCAGGGGTACCCCGGTCAGAGGCTTGAGAGTAACGGCCTGCTCGTCTCCCAGGGTGAAGGGGAGATTACTGCACGAGTAGAGGCCTACCTGAAGGATGTCCCCCATGCTACGGGAGCCAACAATCACATGGGGTCCGGCTTCACCGAGCATGAAGATAAGATGCAGCCTGTCCTTGAAGTGCTGAAAAAGAACGGTCTGTATTTTGTTGATAGCAAGACGAGCAGTAGATCGGTGGGATACCCCATGGCGGTCCGCATGGGGATTCAGGCTGGGACTCGCAATGTATTCCTTGATAATGATCAAAATGTTGCGAAGGTGAAGGAGCAGTTGGCACAGGCAGCCACTCTGGCGGCGAAGAGGGGGGGAGTGATCGCCATCTGCCATCCCCATGCCGGCACAATCCAGGCGCTGGAGGAGATGATGCCAAAGCTGCATAAGGAGGGGATTACATTCGTTACCGCTGCCCAGATTGTCAGGTGATCATCGCGGCAATGCTCCCCTTGATTGTCGAGAAGCTGCGATAGCTCTCTTTCTGCAGGATCTTGTCCGGTCTGCCGGGTTCCACCGGATGAATGATCAGGAACGCCTCCCTGAAGCTGTTACCGTAGCCTGAGAGTGTCGTGCCAACAATATCATATAGTGGGCATCTGTCATCGTGAAACATGCCACCGGCGTGGTCACGGTAGTTGATTCGTCTATTGGTCAGCAGTTGCCCGCTGCTGTCGTATCTTCTGAACTCCACCGCTGAGCTGCAGTTTTCAGGGTGCGGGCGGAGCACAAAGATCGAGTCCCTTGTCGACTCTCTGAGGAGCATCAGGGTCGGATCTTCATCGCTGATTTGCCCTTTAATGTTGTAGATGGATTGTGACAATACCTTGAGAAAGCAATCTTCCTCGAGGAAGCCGCTGAAGATCCCGTCAGAAGTCTCGTAGTAATAGCCTGCTGTGCCAATCGATTCCGGCAGAATGTTTCGCTTGCAGATCAGGCAGTCCCTGTTTAGACCGCCAAGTCTAGCCTCGTAGGAAATCCTCTCCTTCTCGTTTTCAGCTTCAAGCCAATTATGGAAGAGGAGCGACCTTGGCTCTTTCGTTGCTTGATAGTCAGCCAGTATATCGCGTGCCAGTGCGGTGAACTGGCCGTGAACATCCGTGCCGCGACCGTGGGTCAGCACAGGATATATCTTGCCGTCGGGATTTGTGTTGAGGCTTTCGACTTTAGGGCTCTTTGAAATATACGTGTCATGGCACTTGTAGCCGCGATTGATGGCGAAAGCGCGCAAAAGGGTCTTCTGGTCTGCGAAAAGACCATCGAATTTTATCCGTTCATCTATCAGGCATGGGATCAGCACCAGGCTCTTTTTGTCCAGGCCACGCTTGTCGAACAGGGCGAAGATATTTCGGCAGTTTTCGAGACTGGGCATATCCTTTACCGGTATAAGCACTTTGTCCGCTGCATAGAGGGCGTTTTCTGTGAGAATGTCCAGGTCCGGTCTGGTGTCGATGATGAGGATGCCATCCATCTCCGAAGTTGAGATCATCCTTGCCAGGGACATGGGCCCCTTGATCATCTTCTTTGCCTGGGAGAGGTTTTGCGATGAGGGGATGAAGTTGACACCGTATTGGCCTGTTTGGAGAAGCTGGTTGCCAGTCTCGCCGGAAAGGAGGTCAGTAACGGTGTGTTCGTGTTTATCCCCCTTGAAAGAGAACATCTTGTCGATGGTGAAGTGGTTGTCGAAGGAGAATATGGATACTGGCAGGTCCTCATCGAGTGCCTTGAGAAAGATGGCGAGATTGGTTGCCAACGTGGTTTTTCCTACGCCACCTTTTTCAGACGAGACTGTTATGATATACGGAAATTTATTCATGGCAGATTTTTCTTTGTGTTGTTGAAATTAAAAAAAAGGCGCTCACTTTCCGCTCTTTTATAGCGTTTTGTGTAGCGCCTCGATCAGCTGATTCATTTTTCAGCTTTTTATTGGTGCCGAAGACTGGACTCGAACCAGCACACCCTTGCGAGCACAAGAACCTGAATCTTGCGTGTCTACCAATTCCACCACTTCGGCAAGTGATTTTTGTTATTTACCACGGTTCTTTTTTTTGTGCAAGTCTTTTTCTTGAGTTTTAATTTTTTGCTGCTTATCGGGTTTCCCTTCAATAAGTGAGCGAATCTCCTCCTGTGTAAGGTGACGGTATGTTCCGGGCTTGATCTCCCCCAGTTGCAGGTCACCGTATCTGGTGCGAATTAGTCTGGCCACCAGTAATCCAACGGTTTCACACATCCTTCTGACCTGTCTGTAACGACCTTCGTGAATCACTATGGATATCCAGCTGTTTTTGCCGATGGTGCGAACTATTTCAACCTTGGCAGGTGCTGTCCAGCCATCATCAAGCTTGACTCCGTTAGACAGTTTGGCAATTGTCTCTGGCGTAACCTCTCCGCGTACCTTGACATGATACTCTTTGGGTACCTGGTGGCTTGGATGGGCAAGTCTGTTTGCCCATTCTCCGTCGTTGGTTAACAGGAGCAGTCCGTCGGTATTGAAATCCAGTCTCCCGACGGGGAAAAGCCTTTCCGTGATATCTTTTATCAGGTCGGTGACAATGGGGCGGCCATCAGGATCCTTCAGGGTTGTCACGTAGCCGGCAGGCTTGTTTAGGAGGATGTAGATTCTTTCTTTCCGAACCGTAATTGGTTTGTCGTCTACGCTTATTATGTCGACGGAGGGGTCAGCCTTGGAGCCGAGGGTAGTGGTGACAAGGCCGTTTATCGAGACTCTGCCCGAGGTTATCAGCGTTTCCGCCTCACGTCTCGAGCTAATGCCGGCCATGGAGAGAATTTTTTGTAGTCTTTCAAGCATAAGTAAAAAAATGGCCCATTCAGGAATTTCGGCGACGCCTGTATTCTTGAAATGGGCCTTGGGTTAACCTTTGACAAGGTTGTGTTTGGTGGCGGTGCAGGGACTTGAACCCCGGACACTACGGATATGAGCCGTATGCTCTGACCAGCTGAGCTACACCGCCTAAATTGTATGAATTCCGCATTGCGGATTTAGATTTATATGGGGTGGCTAGTGGGATTCGAACCCACGTATGTACGAGTCACAGTCGTAAGTGTTAACCGCTTCACCATAGCCACCATATGTCGCCTGCAGGCTTCAGAGCCGTGCCAAGCAAGATGCACTTTATAGTTTATCCTTCTGGGTTTGTCAATAATATTTTTCTGGGTGGTCTGCAGTTCTGCTCTGCCTGTCTCTTGTTCGCATGTTAATTATCTGCTTGCATATTTACTTTTAATGGTTTATGAAGTGCGCGTGCATGCTGGGTGTCCGCTGCCTGGTGCAGCTGATTGTGATTGACAAAAATTCCCACATAATTATACTGCACGTTTCTGATAATTTGTTTGGGGTGTAACGTGAAGGTTCGTGTCGCAGATATAACTGAAAAGGAGAAGGTGCTCGAGTCCAGGTCACCTGCGACTGACTATCCTACCCTAATGCAGGTCCAGGAGGATGGTGCTTGTACCTTCCTCGAGCCGATAGACGTCACCCTTTCGATGGTAAATGAATATGGTCATATTCGTGTCAAGGGGCGCGTGGAGACATCCATAGGTCTGAAGTGTTCCCGTTGTCTGTCGGATTACACTGCGGACGTCAAGTCAAATTTTACAATCTTCTTCACCAGGTCAACCGGTTCGGTCGAAGAAGACGAGGTGGAGTTGGCTGAGGAGGATCTTCTTTCCGTTACCTACAGCGGTGATGAGTTAGACCTTGCCGACGAAATTGCGGAGCAGGTTCTGCTTGAGATTCCTTATAAGCCTCTCTGTAGGGAGGAGTGTCTCGGACTCTGTCCCGATTGCGGTTCCGATCGTAATATAAATCCGTGCGCTTGCGCCGAAAAGCAGGCTACTATGGCATTCAGCTCCCTAAGGAGCTTTAAGGTGAAACAGTAAAGGAGAAATACTATGGCAGTACCCAAGAAGAAGACATCCAAGTCGAGAAAGAATATGAGAAGGGCACACGATTTCCTTACAGCTCCATCCGTATCTACCTGCCCGCAGTGCAAGGCCGCCAAGCTTCCCCATCGTGCTTGCCCCTCATGTGGCACTTACAAAGGCAAAGAAGTAATCAAGACTGAAGAAGTTTAATCTGTAAAAGATACTGAACAGTCTGGATGCCTATGAAAATCGCCGTTGATGCCATGGGTGGCGACAACGCTCCACAGGTTGAGGTAGCCGGAGCCGTAGCAGCTGCCAAGGAATATTCTTTATCCATAATACTGGTCGGTGACAAGGAGCGTCTTGTTGCCGAACTTGCCCAGTACGATGTATCCGGCCTGGATATAACCATTCACCATGCAAGCGAAGTGGTCGGCATGCACGACTCCGCCTCGGATGCTATCAGGAAGAAGAAGGATTCTTCGGTCAGGGTGGCATTCGATCTGGTCAAGTCAGGAGTGGCGGAGGCGGTCGTCAGTGCTGGGAATTCCGGTGCCACCATGGCAGCCGGCATGTATGTGCTTAAGCGGATGAACGGTATCGATCGTCCGGCCATTGCCCAGGTCTTCCCAACGCTGACAGGTCACACGGTTGTCCTCGATATTGGCGGCAATGTGGATTGCAAGCCTGCACACCTGGTGCAGTTCGCCATAATGGGTGAAGTGTATGCAAGGCATGTGCTCGGCGTCAAACAACCTAGGGTCGGACTTCTATCCAATGGTGAGGAGGAGTCCAAGGGGAACGATCTTACCCGTGAAGCTAACAGCATGCTACGGGATGTTGCCTTCGACTACTCAGGTTACATTGAAGGACGGGATATTTTCGCAGGCAAGGTTGACGTAGTGGTCTGCGACGGCTTTGTCGGCAACATTGTTCTTAAGCTGTCCGAGGGGCTTGCCGAGGCAGTTGGAACAATGCTTAAGGAAGAGATAAAAAAGAAACTGATTTACAAGATCGGCTACCTGCTCTCCCGCCCGGCATTTGCCCGTTTCAAGAAAAAGGTTGACTATGCCGAGTACGGCGGTGCTCCGCTCCTAGGTATCAATGGCGTAGGGATGATCTGCCATGGCGGGTCGAATGTAAAAGCGATAAAGAACGCAATCCGTTTTGCCTCAGATTATGCTGCCAAGGGTGTCAACCAGCGTATGTCTGAAAAGGTACAGGAAAACTTCGCCATATATTCACAGCAGCGCGACTGTTCCAAAGAGTCGCCTGGTACCTAGCAAGGGGTAAAGATATGCGTGGGAGAGTTACAGGTACCGGTTCCGCAGTTCCAGAAAAGGTGTTGACCAATTTTGATATAAAAAAGCTGGTTGATACATCCGACGAATGGATCGTAACCCGTAGCGGAATTAAGGAAAGACGAATTGCTTCCGAAGGCGAGTTTACCTCCACATTCGCGACCAGGGCGGCTTTGAATGCCTTGCAGATGGCGGGAGTGACCCCTGAAGAGCTGGATATGATAATTGTCGCCACGGTTACTCCCGACTTCCAGTTCCCCTCCACTGCCTGTCTGGTACAGAGCAACATCAAGGCCCAAAACGCTGCAGCATTCGATGTCTCCGCGGCCTGTTCCGGATTTATCTATGCATTGTCAACTGCTGATAAGTTCATCCGTAGCGGAGCGGTAAGAAAAGCTCTGGTGATCGGAGCGGAAGTCCTATCCAGGATTGTCGACTGGAGTGACCGCAATAGCTGCATACTCTTCGGTGATGGAGCCGGAGCAGTTGTTGTCGAAGCTGACAGTGGGGATAAGGGGATTCTCGACTCCATGCTTAAGAGCGACGGCTCTTACTGGGACCTACTCTATCTTCCTGCTCCAGGAAGCAGAAATCCTGCTTCTCAAAAGGTGCTGGATGAAAGACTCATGTATCTGAGAATGCAGGGTAATGATGTCTTCAAGCTGGCAGTAAGGGCGATGGAGGAGGCTGCCAACCAGGTGCTGACCGCAGGCGGTTACAGTTGTGACGATATCGATCTGCTAGTCCCCCATCAGGCCAACAAGCGGATAATCGACGCCATCGGCAAGAGACTCGGTCTTCCGGATGAAAAGGTCTATGTAAATCTTGACCGCTTCGGTAATACATCGGCTGCTTCCATACCTATAGCCCTGGATGAAGCCAATCGTACCGGGCGACTGCATTCAGGGAATCTGCTGCTGCTCGACTCCTTTGGAGGAGGTTTGACCTGGGCGGCAATGTCGATGATCTGGTGACAGTATCTATCTAGTGCAGCGAAAGGATTGAAGATGGCCAAGAGAGCTTTCTTGTTTCCCGGACAGGGATCTCAATATGCAGGCATGGGAAAAGAGCTTGCCTCTAATTTCAAGATAGCGGCAGAAACTTTTGCCGAGGCTGACGAAGCCCTCGGATTCAAGCTTTCCGAACTCTGCTTTGCCGGTCCAGAAGATGACCTGAAGCTGACCATGAATACCCAGCCGGCAATTCTGGCTGTCAGTGTTGCCGCCCTGCGGGTGGTAAATGTCGAATCCGGTATCGTGCCGGATTACCTTGCAGGCCACTCCCTGGGCGAATTCTCCGCTCTGGTAGCCTCGGGTGCACTGCAGTTTTCCGATGCGCTGCGCACGGTCAGAGCTCGCGGCAAATTCATGCAGGAGGCTGTTCCTGTTGGTTTGGGTGCCATGGCGGCTATCCTCTCCGTGGAAGCCGACATTCTGGTCGAGATATGCCGAGAGGCCGAGCAGGGTGAAGTTGTTGCACCTGCCAACTTCAATTCCCCAGGACAGATAGTCATCGCAGGCCATGCGACCGCTGTGAACAGGGCAATCGAGATTGCCAAGGCGCGCGGCTTTCGCAAGGCAATGCTCCTCCCGGTAAGTGCCCCGTTCCACTCCGCCCTGATGGTTCCTGCTGGAGAGCGTCTGCGCGAGGTGCTGGAGAGCATCCAGATCTCTGAGATGAAATTCCCTGTCGTGACAAATGTGGAGGCGGTCCCTAATCAGGACTGCACTCGTATCAGGGAGTTGCTGGTAACCCAGGTAAGCGCTCCTGTCCGCTGGGATGAGTCGGTAAGGCGTATGGTTCAGGATGGAGTTGTCTCCTTCACTGAGATAGGTTCAGGGAAGGTGCTGTCCGGACTGGTCAAGAGGATTGACAAGGAAGTGCATTGCTCTAATGTTGAGGACGTACAGGGCGTACGTTCACTGCAGGTCTGAATATAAACAATAAATCAAGTTTACGGGAGTTGCCATGATGGATGTAAATGAGATTATGAAAATTTTACCGCATCGCTATCCTTTTCTCCTTGTCGACCGTATTGTCGAGTTTGAGGAGGGGAAGAAGATCGTCGGCCTGAAAAACGTTACCATGAACGAGCCGTTTTTCCCCGGCCATTTCCCCGGTCATCCGGTAATGCCAGGGGTGCTCATCATCGAGGCAATGGCCCAGGTTGCCGCAATCCTCGCCTATAAGTCTTCCGATGAGTCGACCCGTTCCAAGGTTACCTACTTCGTCGGCATAGACAACACCAAGTTCCGCAAACCGGTAGTTCCCGGTGACCAGTTGCGCCTCGAGCTCGAGGCTACCGGCTGCCGTCGTGGCATCTGGAATTTTGTCGGTAAGGCATATGTTGACGGCAAGCTCGTGACAGAGTCGGAGCTCAAGGCGACATTCGCAGACAAGTAATATAAAAGGAGGCAAATAATATGCCGAAGGATAAAATTGCAGTAGTTACCGGAGCATCCCGCGGGATCGGCAGGAGCATATCGCTTGCCCTCTCTGCTGCAGGTGCGACAATCGTTGCAGTTGACATGGACAAGGCCGCCACTGATGCCATTGTGGCTGAGATCACAGCTGCTGGCGGCAAGGCGCTGGCCGTGATCGGCAACGTTACCGTGCCTGAGGATGCCGAGAAGATGATCGAGGCCGCCATGAATGAGTACGGCCGGGTGGATATCCTTGTCAACAATGCCGGAATCACCAGGGACGGAATATTCCTCAGGATGAAGGATGAGGACTGGGACGCTGTCCTCTCGGTTAATCTCAAAGGTGCGTTTCTCTGCAGCCGTGCCGCATCCAAGGTTATGACCAAGCAGCGCTTCGGCAGGATTATCAACATCGCCTCTGTTGTCGGCCAGATGGGTAATGCCGGACAGGCTAACTACTGCGCCAGCAAGGCCGGACTCATCGGCCTGACCAAGTCCAATGCCCGTGAGCTGGCGAAGCGCAACATAACCGTCAATGCGGTTGCTCCGGGCTTCATTGCCACTGCCATGACAGATGCCCTCCCTGAGAAGGTCAAGGCCGAACTGATGGCCCAGATCCCCCTGGAGCGTCTCGGCACCGCCGACGACATAGCCAATGCTGTACTGTTCCTGGCAGCTGAGAATTCAGGCTACATTACTGGTCATGTACTCTCTGTCAACGGCGGCATGTACATGTAGCGGCCCGGAAAAAAATATTGCATTTTCCGCTAATCATGATAAGAACCAATTCGGTTCAAATCAAATTCAACGATCCTGATAAGGGAAATAAAAAACGGAGGTATTAAGATGTCTGTAGAGAAAAGAATCAAAGAGATCGTAGCCGAGCAGCTTGGCGTTGAAGAGTCCCAGGTAACCAACGAAGCATCTTTCATGGATGATCTCGGTGCCGACTCTCTCGATACCGTAGAGCTTGTCATGGCCCTCGAGGAGGAGTTCGATATCGAAATCTCCGATGAGAATGCCGAGAAGATCCAGACCGTTCAAGATGCAATCGACTACATCACCGAGCATACCTAATTTAAATCAGCTCCGCATCGATACTGTCTTTACACACGGTATTTCGTTACGGAGCTTTTTTTTAGCTTCTGTCCGGTCGTAAGTGATCGGATTCAGTAAGCGCCAATATCATCTTTTTCTGTGCGGCAGAGGAGAGTAGCAAAATGAGAAGAGTCGTTATTACAGGCGTTGGTATCGTCTCCCCCCTCGGGATCGGCAACGGCCAGAACTGGGAAAATGCGATTGCCGGCAGGTCCGGAATCGGCAACATCACACGTTTTGACGTTACCGACTTTCCTGTAAAGATTGCCGGTGAAGTTAAAAACTTCAACGCTGAAGAGTTCATCGACAAAAAAGAAGTTAAGAAGATGGACCTTTTCATTCAGTATGCCATGGCGGCATCTCACTTTGCCATGGAAGACTCCGGGCTTGTCATCGACGAGAGCAATGCGGAGAGGGTAGGGGTCCTTGTCGGCGCCGGTCTCGGCGGACTACCGACGATTGAGAAGTACCACCAGGCTCTCAACGATGGTGGTTACAAGAAGATCTCCCCCTTCTTCATCCCGATGCTTATCATCAATCTGGCACCAGGGCATATCTCCATGAAGTACGGCGCAAAGGGGCCAAACGTCTCCTCTGTCTCTGCCTGCGCAACAGGCACCCACTCCATCGGCGACGCCTATCACATGATCAAACGTGGCGACGCAGATGCCATGATTGCCGGAGGTACCGAGTCTACTGTCACCCCCCTGGCAATAGGCGGATTCGCAGTGATGAAGGCCCTCTCCAGCAATAACGACTCACCCACCGAGGCCTCCCGCCCCTTCGAGAAGAGCCGGGATGGTTTCGTTCTGGCAGAGGGTGCAGGCATCGTGGTCATGGAAGAGTACGAGGCTGCGAAGAAGCGTGGCGCAAAGATCTACGCAGAAGTGGTCGGCTACGGCCTCACCGGCGATGCCTATCACCTCACCGCTCCGGCGCCCGGTGGCGAGGGGGCGGCCCGTTGCATGAAGATGGCGATAAACGGTGCAGGAATTAACCCTGAAGACGTAACCTACATCAATGCCCATGGTACTTCCACGCCGTTTAACGATCTCTATGAAACCATGGCAATCAAGTCAGTTTTCGGTGATCACGCAAAGAAACTGATGGTATCTTCAACAAAATCCATGACCGGACACCTCCTCGGGGCTGCAGGCGGTGTGGAGGCAGCATTCTGCGCACTCTCCATTGCCAACGGTGTAGTGCCGCCGACCATCAACTACCAGGAGCAGGATCCTGAGTGCGATCTGGATTATGTACCCAATACCGCTCGCAATGCTGAAGTCAGGTATGCCATGAGCAACTCCTTCGGCTTCGGTGGTACCAACGCAACACTTCTATTCAAGAAGGTATAGGGTGTGGCGATGATACTACTCGGCAGCGATCACGGCGGTCTGGAGCTGAAAGAGAGCGTCAAGGCACTACTCGAGGAGCGGGGCATTGGCTACGAGGACTGTGGCACCTATAGCACCGACTCGGTGGATTATCCCGACTTCGGCGAGAAGGTATCCAGAAGGGTATCAAACGGCGAAGCGGAAAAGGGGATACTCTTCTGTGGTACCGGCATCGGTATGTCCATCATCGCCAACAAATTCCCCGGGGTAAGGGCGGCTCTGGCGACTGACCTGTTCACCGCCCAGATGGCCAAGGAGCACAACAACGCCAACATCCTTGTGCTCGGCGGCAGGGTTTTGCAGAAGGAGCAGGCCCTTTCCATGGTTGCCGTCTGGCTGGACTCACAGTTTGACGGGGGCAGGCACCAGCAGCGCCTCGACAAGATACGCCAGATAGAGAACGAACTGAATAAGTAACAAATTCGTATTTCTAGTACTGATCACGGGACTGCAAAGTCCCGTTTCCTTTTTCAGAATCATCGTCGTGCCACATGTTAAGTAAAGCTACCCAGCTAAACTAACGAATCGATTGTCTCAATCATAAAAAAATAAGGGGTTTCACATGTCGATTCTCGAAACATTTGACCAGGAAGTAGCCAATGCGATTCGTAACGAAACGGAGCGGCAGGAGTACAATCTGGAGCTGATAGCCTCGGAAAACTTCGTTTCCGAAGCCGTCATGGAGGCACAGGGGTCCGTGCTCACCAACAAGTACGCCGAGGGGTATCCCGGCAAGCGTTATTACGGTGGCTGCCACGAGGTAGACGTGGTGGAGAACCTTGCAATCGAACGTGCCAAGGAGCTTTTCGGCGCAGAGCATGCAAATGTACAGCCCCATTCCGGTTCCCAGGCCAACATGGCAGTCTATTTTGCCGTATGCAAGCCGGGTGATACCATCCTGGGGATGAATCTCGCCCACGGAGGACACCTCACCCACGGCAGCCCTGTCAATTTCTCCGGGAAACTTTTCAATATCGTCCCCTACGGGGTTTCCCAGGAGACCGAGACCATCGACTACGAGGAGGTTGAGCGTCTTGCCATGGAGCACAGGCCGAAGATGATAGTGGTAGGCGCAAGCGCCTACCCGCGAATCATAGACTTTGTCGCCTTCAGGGCTATTGCGGACAAGATCGGCGCAGTTGTCATGGTGGACATGGCCCACTTCGCCGGCCTGGTTGCCGCCGGACTACACCCCAGCCCGATCCCTTACGCGGAGTTCGTCACCACCACCACCCACAAGACCCTACGCGGTCCACGCGGCGGCATGATCCTCTGCAGGGAGGAGTTTGCCAAGACCCTCAACTCCCAGATCTTCCCCGGAATCCAGGGGGGGCCGCTCATGCACGTCATCGCCGCCAAGGCAGTGGCTTTCAAGGAGGCGCTGCAGCCCGAGTTCAAGCAGTACCAGCAGCAGATCGTCAACAACGCCAAGACCCTTTCCCAGGCCCTGATAGCCAAGGGGTTCAAATTAACCAGCGGCGGCACCGACAACCACCTGATGCTGGTCAACTTCTCCGGCACCGATATTACCGGCAAGGCTGCAGAGGAGGCCTTGGACAAGGCCGGTATCACGGTCAACAAGAATACCGTCCCCTTCGAGACACGCTCCCCATTCGTTACTTCCGGTATCCGCATCGGTACGCCGGCTGCGACCTCCCACGGCCTGAAGGAGAAGGAGATGGAACAGGTGGCGACATTCATTGCCGATGCCATCGCCAATATGAACGATGATGATGCCCTCTCCAGGATAAAGGGGGAGGTTAACGCACTCATGAAGCGCTTCCCTCTCTATGCCCATCGCCTCAAGTAGATGGCCTGGTTAAGCTTATTTGAAGGGCGCCGTAAGGCGCCCTTTTTTCATTGTAAAGCTTGACAGCACGTTTGAATGCCAAGATAATCCGCCTGCTGACTAAATCCATGCAGTTCGTCTCACCGGGAGGAGCCATGAAGAGATATGCTGCCGCGCTGTTTTCCCCCATTATCCTCGCTGGCGTTGCCGTTGCCGATAACGCTCCTCTGAATCTCACCCTGAAAGATGCTCTTCGCTACGCGGTGGAGCGCAATCTCGACCTTAAGGCCGAGTTTTATAATCCTGCCCAGGCGGAATCGGACACCAGGCGAAACCGGGCAATCTATGAGACACACCTGAAGCTGGACACCTCATATCGGGACTCCTCTAACTTCTCCACTACCAGCAACTCGGAGCTGCAGCAGAAGTCATTTGTTGTGACTCCCGGCGCATACCGTCTTCTCCCCTCCGGCGGGACAGCGGCGCTTAACTTCCAGAACGCCCTTCAGGACAATAGCGGGGTTGTGCCTGCGGGCAGATACTGGTCTTCGTCCCTTGAGCTCTCCCTTTCCCAGCCGCTAATGAAAAATTTCGGCAGGGAGGCGACCGAGCTGAACATCCGGGTGGCCGAGTCTGCCAAGGAGGGGGCTCTTAACCACTTGAAGACTAGAGTCATTGCGACCGTCGCCCAGGTGGCAACCGAGTATTACCGCCTGGGAAGCCTGCAGGAGGACCTGGCCTCCAGGCAAGTTTCCCTGCAGCTTGCCCAGAAGATCCTCGCCGACACCGAAGCGCGGGTCAAGGCGGGCGTCATGCCGGCCATGGAGATTCTCAACGCCCTGTACGGGGTCTCATCCCGGGAGAAGGAGCTGATCGACGCCGAAAGGGGGGGCAGCGACCAGATGGATCTCATCAGGACACTCTTGCAGCTGGAGGGTGGCGGTTCGATCACTGCTGTGGACAAGCCGGAGCGCACCACATACGCTCTGAACGAGGACGATGCTGTAAGAAGGGCTCTGGCCAGCAGGCCGGAGCTGGACGAGCTGGCCAGCCAGCTGAAGGCATACGAAATTCAGGAGAGGGTGGCCATGAACCGGACCCGGCCGGATCTGAACCTCCTTGCCTCTGCGGCAGTGACCGGCTCCGGGAGCAGGCTTGGACGGGACATGGGGCGGACCGGCTCCATGGATTACCCTGTGTGGAGCATCGGCATGCAGTTTGACCAACCCCTGGGGAATCAGACGGCTGAGAACGACTACATCAAGAGCCGTCTCAGGACCGAGCAGCTTAAAGTGCAGATCGCCAGCCTCCAGGCCTCAATAGCCAACGAGGTGCGGGGGGCGGTGCGTGGAGTGAACTCCAGCTACAAGCAGCTCGATGTTACCGACCGTGCCCGCGCCTATGCCGAGGAGCGGCTAAGGGCCTACATGAAGAAGCTTGAGGTCGGCCTGGCGACCAACAAGGATCTGCTGGACGTGGAGAACGACCTGGCCGCCGCAAGGAGCGGCCAGATCAAGGCCC
>CALMOE010000234.1 GCA_937871715.1 uncultured Geobacter sp.
CCCCCTGACGAGGTAATCACTTGCCCCGCCCCTCATTGCCGCAACAATCGCATCCTCATCCCCCCGAGGGGAGAGTACGATGCAGGGGATTTCCGGACGGATACGGCGCAGAAGCTCCAATGGGGGCTCATTGGCGCACCCCGGCAGGGAGTCGGCGACAATTGCCAGGTCGAACGCTCCCCTGGCAGAGAGCTCGCGCAACTCCCGCTCGGAAGCCGCATGGCGGCAGTCGACTGCGAAGGGAGCCCGCTCAAGCTCGCCGGCAATGCGTGACAGCTCTTCTTCGGAATCAAGGGCCACAAGGATTCGGCAAGTTCTGGTCATCAATCTACCCGGTGGAGAATAGGGGGACCCCCCATCAAATGAATGCACACCAATTGAACAATGCCAACTTATATGCATGACAAGAGGATGTCAAGCGGGATGGAGGGGGGAGATGAAGGGGCAATGCCGGCAGGCTTGCCCCTCTGGCCAGGGGGTGATTACTGGCGGGCAACGGTAAGCTGGAAGTTGTTGCTCCAGCTGATCGACTGCAGCTGGGCATCGAGGAGCGACTCCATGCTTATCCCCAACCCCTCGATCAATGGAGCGACCTGCGCATGACCGCTCATCTCCAGATGCTCGGCAACCTGCAGGAGATCCCCCAAGAGGCCGCCACGCTCCAGCAGAGCCAGGCGGATCTCCTCCTGCAGGTTGAGATGGTTCAGGATCTCCTCAAGGGGCGCGTCGAAGAGGACATCAACCAGGGAGAGGGTGCCGGTTATGAAAGCCAGCTCCTGCAGCTGTGGCACCTTGCAGGCTACACACCGGTCCGCAAGGAGCTCCATAAGCCTGGAACGCATGACCACCAGTTCAAGCAGCGGGGAGCCCTCGCCCGCCTGCTCTCCGCAGGCGAACATTGCCAGGAGGGTCCAGCGTTTCAGCTGCTGCTGCCCCACGTAGGTTATGGCATGGCCGATGGAGCTGATCTTTTCCACCACCCCGTATGCCACCGAATTGACCAGGCGGAGCAGGCTGTAGGTAAGGTTGGGGTGGCACTTGAAGGTCATTTCAACCTCAAGCAGCTCCGCATCGGAGAGGAGCTGATTGAGCAGGGTGAGCAGGGTCAGCCTGGAGAAATCCGGCTTCTTGTGGGAGAGGATTGACGGCTTGGCGAAGTAATAGCCCTGGAAAAGCTCGAAACCCATACTTAGGCAGCGGTCGTGCTGGGTGCCCGTCTCCACCTTCTCGGCGAGGAGCCTGAGTGGCCAGGAGCGCAGCCGGGCCGCAGCTTCTTCCACTTGGGCACCGCTCATGGCGAGGATGTCCAGCTTGACGATGTCCACCACTTCATAGAGGGGCTCGTACTCATCGGAGCAGACGTGATCGTCCAGGGCAAGGGAAAACCCCATGGCCTTGAGTTCGCGGCAGCGGGATACGACATCTCGGTCAATGACGACGCTCTCCAGTATCTCGAACACAACCTGCTCCACAGGGAGGAGCTCTATAACTTCATCCATGAGAGTGCTGCGGTCGACATTGATGAAACCCTTGTGACTCCCCAGAATCCCCTCTATGCCGAAAGTGGAGAGGGCCTTGAAAATCACGTCGCAACTGGCTTGCTTCTCGTTCACCACATTGGCACTGGCGATGTCGCCTGAGCGGAACAGGAGTTCATAGCCATTAATCCGGCCGCTCCTGTCCAGTATCGGCTGCCTGCCAAGAAACACCTTATCTGCAGCCATGACTTCCTCCCTATCTCGCCGGCTACCTCAGCCGCACAAGCGGATGACCTCCCTGGCAATGCTGCCAAGCGGCTTCACCAGGTCGACCCCGCCGAACTTGATCGCCTCGTTGGGCATGCCGAAGACGATCGAGGTCGCCTCGTCCTGGGCGATGTTGGTCGCGCCGGCCTCCTTCATCTCCTTCATCCCTCTGGCGCCGTCATCCCCCATGCCGGTCATGATCACCCCGACAGCGTTTTTCCCCGCATACCTGGCCGCCGAGCGGAAGAGGACGTCCACCGAAGGCCGGTGCCTGGAGACCAGGGGCCCCTCCTTGGTCTCAACGTAGTAGCGGGCGCCGCTTCGCTTGAGGAGGAGGTGACAGTTCCCCCTGGCGATCAGCGCCCTCCCACGCACCACAGTGTCGTTGTCCTCCGCCTCCTTG
The DNA here is from genome assembly GCA_937871715.1 of uncultured Geobacter sp. Lineage (GTDB taxonomy): Bacteria > Desulfobacterota > Desulfuromonadia > Geobacterales > DSM-12255 > CALMBF01. The sequence goes on from CALMOE010000234.1 coordinate 2,149, forward strand.
ACCGTTATGCTGCAGATGCCGTTCAGCCTCTGGGCGAATGCCCTGGTAAACCCTTCCGGCATATGCTGGACAATGACGATCCCCGGGGAGTCGGCCGGCATCGACTCGAGAAAGGTGCGCAGCGCCTCGGTTCCTCCGGTGGACGCCCCTACCACCACGACCTTCTCCGTTGTCTGCACCATCGCCCTTGTCTTCGGCTTCTCCATGATGGCGTCAGCGGTCAGCTTGGGGGCTATCTCCCGCCTGCAGGCAAGAATCCTGTCGACCCTTGCCTGGCTCGCCGCCTTGACGGCATCGCAGATCCGCACCTTCGACTCCTCCAGGAACGTCTTGGTGCCGACCTTCGGTTTCTGGATGATCTCCACCGCCCCGTACTCCATCGCCTTGAGGGTCGTCTCCGACATCCTCTCCGCCAGGCTTGAGCAGATGACCACCGGCAGCGGCCTCTGGTTCATCAGCTTCTGCAGGAAGGTCAGGCCGTCCATGCGCGGCATCTCCACGTCCAGGGTGATCACGTCCGGGACTGCCTCCCTGATCCTGTCGGCGGCGATATACGGATCTGCCGCCGTGCCGATAACCTCTATCTGGGGATCGGAGGAGAGAATGTCAGCCAGGGTGTTGCGCACCACGGCGGAATCATCGACGACAAGCACTCTGATTTTTCTGTTCATCGGTCACTCTCCATTTAATCGCGGACCGCCTGCTGTGCAGCGTCATCTCCTCTTGGCGTAGACGGTCGGCGCCACGTTCACCAGGGGGACATCCAGTCCGCTCAGGGTCTCGGAGTGCCCCATGAAGATGTGCCCCCCAGGGACAAGGTGGTGGTAAAAGCGGTTGAGAAGCTTCTCCTGGGTCTGGCGGTCGAAGTAGATGATGACGTTGCGGCAGAATATGACATCCAGCTTCTCCCGTATGCCGTACTCCGCATCCATGAAGTTGAGCCTCCTGAAGCGGACCTTCTCCCTCAGCTCCGGCACGACACGCACCAGCCCGGTCCCCCTCTCCCTGCTGCGCATCAGGTGCTTCTTCCTCATCCCCGGCGGCACCGGCAGGACCCTGTCCTCGGTATAAACTGCCATCCTGGCCTTTTCCAGCACCCTGGTGGAGATGTCGGTGGCCAGAACCTGGAAATTGAAACCGGGATGCTCCTCGGCGTATTCGGCCAGGACCATGGCCAGGGTATAGGGCTCCTCACCGGATGAGCAGCCGGCGCTCCAGACGTTGAATTTTCTGGCGCCGCACTGGGGACGCATTCCGCTCCATTCGGGGAGGACTCTCCCCAGGAGGTAATCGAAATGATCCGGCTCGCGGAAGAAATCGGTCTTGTTGGTGGTCACAAGATCGATCATCTGCACCAGTTCCAGCTCATTCCCCTTCTGGCTGAAGAGGTAGTCGCAGTACTCCTGGAACGAGTGCATCCCCAGTTGGCGAAGCCTCTTCTGCAGGCGCGCCTCCAGCATCGATTTCTTTGCCGGAACCAGGCGAATGCCGCACTCATCGTAGATGAACCTGCTCAGCCTGGTGAAATCACTGTTAGACAGTGGCGCCGCCATCGTGATGTATTTTGCGGTTGCGTTCATCTTATCCTCTTGGCATATGGCTGGCACTGCTACCTCCCACTATATTTATCGGCACCAGAACGGCATACTTTAGGCTCATGCTTCCGACCCGGGAGCACCGAGGAGAATCAGCCGCAGGATCACGGCCGACTCCTGCCACCGCCGGCCATCCTGCCGACCAAAACCTCCCCTGACCAGGTATTGAAGATGACCTTTCTGCCGCTTTCGCCCCCCACATCCTCGGCGGTTATGGGTATGCCATGCTCTGCGAGAAGCTTCCTGGCCAGGATCACGTTCCGCTCCCCCACGGGATACACGCCAGCACCGGATGAGATAAGTTTCGCGCCTCCGAAGAGCTTTGCCACCATCCTGCCGCTGCTTCCCCCCAGCTCGTCCATCCTCTCCACGAGCCTAGCCAGGGCGATATTGCCGTACTTTGGGGTGGGGAGCCCGTCACCGTTCCAGAAGGGGAGCATGAAGTGATTCATCCCGCCGATGCGGGTGTAGGGATCCAGCAGACAGACTGCGACGCATGAGCCGAGAATGGTCGTCACCACGTGCTCTTCGTGATGGGCGAAGATTGTTCCCGGAAGAAGGAAATATCGCAGAGCGGCTCCATTGGCTGTCACGATCTCACCTTCCCCCCTGGCCACTCCCGGGGAAGATGAACAGGTTGCCATCCTCGGCGAGAACCTCCCCCTCGTCGTCCCATTGGAGCTCCGGCAGGGTCACCCGGAAGATGCTCCCCTCGTCGCTTTCACAGGCTACATCCACCACCCCGCCGAGGAGCTCCAGGAGTGCCCTGGTGATGCTCAGACCCAGGCCGTGGCCGTGGTGCCTCTTCCTTGAGCCGCTGTCCAGCTGCCTGAAGCGCTCGAAGATGGCCATCCTGTCCCCAGGGGCTATACCGGGCCCGGAGTCGGCCACGGAGAGGAAGAGGCATCTCTCCCTGATCGCCAGGGTCGCCACCACCACCCCACCCTCGGGACTGAACTCGATGGCATTGGCGAGAAGGTTTGCCACGATCACCTCCAACATCCCCGCATCGGTGGCAAGGAAGCGTCCCTCACCCTCTTCCTCCCCGGCCCGGAAATCCATTGTTACCCCCCTTTTCCTGGCAATCCGGGAGAAGGAGTCGATGGAGTTGCCGACCAGCGAGACCAGGTCGACGCAGGCGATGGCCGGAACGCACTCCCCGGCCTCCAGGTCCGCGGCAACGAATATGTTGCGCAGCTGGAAGTCGAGGGCTTGCGCCTCGGCGGAGATCGTCTCCGCCATGGCCACGGACTCCGCTCCGGGGGGGGCGTGGGAGAGACTCCGGGCAAGCCCCATGATGGAGGAGAGGGGGTTGTTGATCTCGTTGCGGATGTTGGAGAGGAAGTCGCTCTTCAGTGCCTCCGCCCTCCCCAGCCTTTCGTTGACCAGGAGGAGCTGTTCGTTGGCCCTGCTCAGATCGGACAGAGCCCTCCTCTTCTCGGCAAACCTCTTTTTCAGCTCATCGATGAGTTCATCTTCGCTCAGCATCGGTCCCCTCCATTTTCGCGCCATTCCATGCTTTTCCTTATCTGATCAGCATCTATCCTCCGCTAAACGTCCCCCCCCTTTGAAAAAGGGGGGACAGGGGGGATTTGAAGTTACGCCTTCAATGGTAAATCCCCCTAACTCCCCCTTTTGCAAAGGGGGAGTTGCATGCAATCGCTATCGGCGGGAGATCGGTGCTGATAAGATTTCCATATGGCTCTGGTGACTGCTCGACTACCCTAGCTAAACAGGAGCTCCATACTCACCCATATCGGAGCCGGGACGAGACTCTTTAGGTTTTTTTATCCTCCGCACGATTAAAATGGCGGGGGATGCGCTCCCCCGCCATGGATTGATCACTGCTCAATGATGCCGCTTTTTTCACTGCGTTGCCTGTTCAGGTTCCTGCACTCCCGGCACTCCCCCCTCTCCCTGGCCATCTCCCACCCGGGGAGAGGGGAATCGAGGCTCCCCTCCCTCCGATGGGAGGGGCTGGGGGAGGGTGCAAAACTGTGGTTTCAGCCGCTGAGGCCGAAATGCATTTATCTAAGCAGACAATGCCCCTTCTTTCAGTACCTCTCGAAGGAGGCGTCCAGCTTGTCGCCACCATCGTCAGCCAGGTTG
>CALMOE010000235.1 GCA_937871715.1 uncultured Geobacter sp.
GGACAGGGGGGGCGTGGATGCCCTGGTGGAGTGGTGCCGCACCGGCCCGCCATACGGCAGGGTCGACTCCCTGGCGCTTACGGAAGAAGAGTACGCCGGCGAGTTCGCCGATTTCGCCGTACGCTACTGACACGCCTCTTGTCATCCTCACCGAAAAGGTGTATCCATAACCTCCCGCAAAGCCACCACTACACCGAGAGGCGGGCGGGGGTGCCCACGGAGCAAAAGGTGCTGCAAACAGCAGGGTGGTGCCAACGCTGAAACAGTCCGCAGAGCGGGATGCCCGCTAGACGAACGACGCCGGCGCATTTGCAGCTTTTGCGCAGGGGGCGCCCCCGCCCGCCTCTGCCTCCGACGCACCAATAAACAGTAGAAGGAGCTTCAACCCATGGGCATACTTTCCAATACCGTCAGCATCTGCCAGTTCCGCGTCGCCGGCGACCCGCCGGAGGGGAACCTGTTCGACTGGATCGCCGAGAACCTGGACAAGCAGGCCTTCAGGAGTATCGAGGATGGGGCCGAGGAGCTCTCCATCGGCTGGGTCAGGACCGACGACTACCAGCTGAGCGACTTCACCGCCGGCCAACCCTTCCGCCGCGACCACTATGTAAGCTTCACCCTGCGCCGCGACCAACGCCGCATCCCTTCGGCCCTGCTCAAGGCCTACCAGAAGGTGGCAGAGCACGAGTTCCTCGAAGCCAACCCCTCCTTCTTCAGGGTCCCCAAGCAGAAGCGGGAGGAGATCAAGGACGCGGTGCGCCTCGGCCTCCTGGTCCGCACCCTGCCGGCTCCGGCCATGTACGACGCGGTCTGGGACACGGACAAGGGGTTGGTGACCCTGGCCTCCCTAAGCGCCAAGGTAATCGACCAGTTCGAGAGCGAGTTCAAGAAGAGCTTCCCCGGCCTGCGCCTCCTCATGCTCCACCCCTACTCCCGGGCTGAAGGGCTAGTACCCGAGGAGCTGGTACCCGAGCTGGAGAAGGCCAACCTGGCCACCACCGAATCGGTCCTCGACCTGATCCGCGCCAACCAGTGGCTCGGCCAGGATTTTCTCCTCTGGCTCCTCTACCAGACCCTGAACGCCTCCGGTGAGCATCGGGTGCTGACCTCCGGCCCCATGGGGAAGGGGGAGCCGTTCACCGCCTTCCTGAACGACCGGCTCCTTCTCCAGGCAGTTGGTGAGGCGGGGACGCAGAAGGTCACCGTGGCCGGCGCCCAGGACGACTTCCGCGAGGTGCTGTCGGCCCTGCGCCAGGGGAAGAGCATCACCGAGGCGACCATCCACATGGAGAAGGACGAGAACGCCTGGAAGCTAACCCTGAAGGGGGAGATGTTCCACTTCGGCTCCTACCGCTGCCCCTCGGTACAGATCGAGAAGGACAGCACCGTGGACAGCCAGATGGAGCAGGAAGCGGTCTTCTTCGAGCGGATGCACCTTCTGGAGAGCGGCCTGCAGCTGTTCGACTCCCTCCTCGCCACATTCCTGGGGGAGCGCCTCGGCGGCAGCTGGGGCGCCGCCAGGGAGGCGATTAACCGCTGGCTCGGGGGGGAGGAGTAGAGGCTGCCCTCTACCAGTTTCTGCTTTTGGAAGCTGCAGGGAGACTCACCCCGCTTCGAACTCCTGATACTGTCCAGGGATGGGGGACGGCAGTTGCCGGAATGAGCGCCTTAGGACGGTTTCGTCGCAATTCCGGCGAAAGCGAGCGTCGACAGCCGATACTGTCTGAGCCCGCAGGGCGAGTTTATCGGCTGTAGCGAGCGTCGCCAGGAATTGCAGAAACAGCCCGGCAGCGCGAATGCAGGCGACTGCCGTCCCCCATCCCCCCCATGCACCACAATCAATATCCAACCAGGAGTCGAGGGGAGTCTCCCTCCGCTTGACCGGCCTTTTTCTGCTGCTCTACGGCTCGGTCGCTGGAACCGCTAACCGCGGTTCCTATCGCTCCCGTTCGCCGAGAGCAGCGACGAAAAGCCCGAAAACGCTCCGGGAGCCCCCCCTCAACTCTGATAGCGCCGAAAGGACCACATGGCACTCAGCGAAACACGTATAAACGAAATCCTCGCCATCCTCGCCGAGGAGTCAGGCCTCGCCCCACGCCAGGTGGGGAGCACCGTCGAACTCCTCCGGGAGGGGGCGACCGTCCCCTTCATCGCCCGCTACCGCAAGGAGGTGACCGGCGAACTGGACGAGGTGCAGATCCGCGACCTGGCCGACCTCCTCGCCTACCACACCGAGCTGGCCGAGCGGAAGGAGACCATCCTCGCCTCCATCTCCGAACAGGGTAAGCTCACCCCCGAGTTGGCCGCCAGGATCGAGGCCTGCCGGCAGAAGACCCTGCTGGAGGACCTCTACCTCCCCTACAAGCCCAAGCGCCGCACCAAGGCGACCATCGCCAAGGAGAGGGGCCTTGAGCCCCTTGCCGAGCTGATCCTCCTCCAGGAGCTGGGGAGCGGCACCCCGGAGGAGGCCGCCCTCCCCTTCGTCGACCCGGAGAAGGGGGTGCCCGACGCGGCCGCCGCCCTGGAGGGGGCCGGCCACATCCTCGCCGAGCGCCTCGCCGACGACGCCACCGCCAGGGCCTTTGTCCGCCGCCTCACCGCCGAGCAGGGGATCTTCACCTCGCGGGTGGCGGCTGACAAGAAGGAGACGGTCACCAAGTACGAGATGTACTACGACCACCAGGAGCCCCTGAAGGATGTCCCCTCCCACCGGATGCTGGCCATGCGCCGGGGGGAGAAGGAGGAGGTCCTCTACCTGGCCATCTCCGCCCCGGTGGAGGAGATCATCCCCGGCCTGGAGAACCTCCTCGTCAGCAAAGAGAGCGTCTTCACCCAACTCCTCAAGGGGGTGGCCCAGGACGCCTACAAGCGGCTCATCGCCCCGTCCATCGAGGTGGAGCTCCGCCTGGAGGCGAAGAACCGGGCCGACGAGACCGCCATCAAGATCTTCAGCGACAACCTGCGCAACCTCCTCCTCCTCCCCCCGGCTGGGAGCAGGCGGGTGCTGGGGATCGACCCGGGGCTGCGCACCGGCTCCAAGCTGGCGGCAGTGGACGCCACCGGCCGCTTCCTGGAGCACGTCACCATCTACCCCCATGCCGGGGGTGGCGGCAGGGTGGAGCAGGCGAAGAAGGAGCTGCTCCGCCTGATCGACAGCCACGCCTGCGAGCTGATCGCCATCGGCAACGGCACCGCCGGCCGGGAGATGGAGCAGTTCACCAAGGAGACCCTCAAGGAGGCGGGCAAGGTGATCCCGGTGCTGATCGTCAACGAGGCCGGGGCCAGCGTCTACTCCGCCTCGGAGATCGCCCGGGACGAGTTCCCCGAGCTGGACCTGACCGTGCGGGGGGCCATCTCCATCGCCCGCCGCCTCCAGGACCCCCTGGCGGAGCTGGTGAAGATCGACCCGAAGAGCATCGGCGTCGGCCAGTACCAGCACGACGTCAGCCAATCCATGCTGAAGAAGTCCCTGGACGCGGTGGTGGAGTCTTGCGTCAACTTCGTCGGCGTCGACCTGAACACCGCCTCCTGGGCCCTCCTCTCCTACGTCTCGGGGATCGGCGAGACCCTGGCCAAGGCCATCGTCAGCCACCGGGACCAGCACGGCCCCTTCCCCTCCCGCGCCAGCCTCCTCAGGGTGGCCCGCTTCGGCCCCAAGGCCTTCGAGCAGGCGGCAGGCTTCCTCCGCATCCGCGGCGGCACGGAGCCCCTGGACAACACCGCCGTCCACCCGGAGCGCTACGAACTGGTGGCCAAGATGGCAGAGGATACGGGACTTACCGTGGCCCAGCTGGCCGCAGACCCGGCAAAGGCCGGGGGGATCGACCTGAAGCGCTACGTCAGCGACTCGGTCGGCCTCCCCACCCTGCGGGACATCATCGCCGAGCTGATGAAGCCCGGCCGTGACCCCCGGGCCGAGTTCCGCGTCGCCGAACTGCGGGACGACATCCTGGAGATAGGGGACCTGAAGGAGGGGATGATCCTGGAGGGGACGGTCACCAACGTGGCCGCCTTCGGCGCCTTCGTGGACATCGGCGTCCACCAGGACGGCCTGGTGCATGTCAGCCACCTGGCGAACCGCTTCGTCAAGGACCCCGGCGAGGCGGTCAGGGTCGGCGAGGTGGTCAAGGTGAAGGTGCTTGGCGTGGACGGGGCGCGGAAGCGGATCTCCCTCTCCATCAAGGAGGCCCAGCCCGGCGCCCCGGGCCAGGGTCAGGCAGGGGGTGGCAAGCCAAGGGAGAAGAGCCAACCCCGCCAGGAGCCCCAGCGCACCTGGGAGAGCGCCGGCTTCCGGGTGACTCCGCAGAAAAAGAAGTAGCAACAAAATCCGGCAGTCGGGCGGTGACGCAGAGAGCGCTTAGGGGCTATTTCGTCGTAATTCTTAGTGCAATTGAGCGAAAAGAGCAGATGCTGTCTGAACCCGAAGGGTGAGTTCATCTGCTCCAGCAAAATGAACTTAGAATTACAGTAATAGGGCCTTGACGCGAACTGAGTCACTGCCTGGCTGCCGAATTCAGCTTTTGCCACTTGCCCTCCTCCTTCCATATCCCCCCGTTTCTGCTAGAATTACCCCATAGGGACTGACAGTTCACCGGCCCGCCCGGGCGGCCGGAGGGGAGGCTCCCATGAAACGGTTATTAGCGGCAACCCTTTTCTGCATCGCCATCACCCTTGCCGGCTGCGGCGACGACAGCATCCGGCCGACCTTCACCACCGACATCCTTAGCGACCCTGCCGTGGACGGCTACATCGCCAAGACCACTCTCCCCACCTATTTCATCACCCAGGGGATGTCCCCCGGCGTGCAGAGCGTATTTGCCGGCGTCGACCCGGTGAGCGGCACCGAGTACCGCGCCTTCCTCCACTTCCCCCTCGGCGGGCCGGGGGGGGTGCCGGGGAGCGCCATCATCGCCTCCGCCTACCTGGACCTGTACATCGACAGCATCGACACATTAGGGAGCAGCATCCCGATCCGCATCGAGCTGGTCGACCTCCCCTCCACCACCCTGGTTGCCAGCGACTACGAGCGCGCCATCCTCCTCCCCCTGGACTTCGTCACCATCTCGCCGCCGATCAACTCCGCCGACGTGGGGAACCACGTCATCGTAGACGTCACCAGACTCATGGCCACTGCCCAGCACCTGGGGCTCCCCGACTTCCAGCTGCGCATCCTGGAGGATTTCGGCTTCGTCTCCCCAGGGGTGGTGGAGATCAACGACACCACCGGCGCCAGCCGAGGCCTCCTCGCCCCACTGCTGAGCGTCACCTACTTCTGATGCTCCCCCGGTCCATCGCGGCTTCGCAGGCTCCCCCGTCACCCGAGACATGGCGGAGGAGTTGACGTTGCCAATACATCCTGAATTCAGCCCCAGCCTACATGGAGGACACTTTCCATGACCGTGCATAGAATCGCTGCCCTTGCCGTTATCGCTGTCACACTTCTAATTGCAGGTTGCAGCAGGGAAGAGCCGAAGAAGGTCGACCTCTCGAAAACCGAGATCATTGACCATCGGGGAAGAGGCGGGAAGGGTGTCGTACGCATTGCCGTTGGGGGGATGATAACCCCCAAGGAAGGGTTTGTTTACTATCGCGATTTTCTTGACTTCATCGGCAAGGAGCTCGGCATACCGGTCGAGTATGTCGACGCACCGAGTTATGACGAGATCAACAACATGATCGAAAACCGCGATATCGATGCCGCCATTGTCTGCAGCGGCCCCTATGTGGATGGCCACCGCAAGTTCGGCATGGAACTTCTGGCCGCTCCGAAAGCATACGGAGGGACCGTATACCACTCCTACATCATTGTCCCCAAGGGGAGCCCCGCAAGAACCCTCGATGACCTCAAGGGGAAGAGCTTTGCCTTCACCGACCCCCTCTCCAATACGGGCAGGCTGGTCCCCGAGTACCTCCTTGCCAAAAAAGGGGAACGCTCAAGCAGGTTCTTCAGCAAGACCGTTTACTCAGGTTCCCACGACAAGTCCATACAGTCAGTAGCCGACAGCCTGGTGGACGGGGCAGCCGTGGACAGCCTTATCTGGGAATACCTCAACAGGATCAAGCCGGAACTGACGAGTAAAACCAGGATTATCCTGAGGTCTGACCCGTACGCCATCCCTCCGTTCGTGGTCCACCCCTCCCTTGACCCGACCCTGAAGGAGAAGCTCCGCACGGTTCTCCTGACAGCCCATGGGAAACCTGAGGGGAAGATCCTTCTGGACAAGATGATGATAGAGCGATTTGTACCGATTGAGGACAAGGCATACGACTCGATACGTGAGATGAAGAGATGGGTCGCCGGCCATGAGAAGGGGAGATAGCCCGGCCATGGGAAGAGCATCCATCAGCTTGAGAAGCAAAATACTTGTCATTACCCTCGGCATCTCCTTGATGACCATAGCGGCCATGGTTTTGCTGGTAGAATTTTTCGTCAAGCCACGACTTGAAGCCAAGCTGGAAAAACGCGGCACATCAATCGTGCATGCCATTTCACCCCAGTGCATCAATCCCCTATTGTCACGCCACTACCTTCAACTCGACCTGCTGTTCAGGGAGTTCATCAAGTCGGAAAGAGATGTGACATACATCTACGTCATTGACCCGAATGGAGAAGTTGCCGCACATTCCTTCGGCAGAGAGTTCCCTACTGAACTGAAGGGGCTGAAGCCGCGCAACAACATGGATGGATACGGCATTGCCAGATTCGCGACAACGGATTACGAGATCATCGACATATCCCTGCCGCTACTGGATGGAGAGCTGGGCACGTTGCATCTGGGGATAAGTGCCGGATCCATAGCAAATGACGTCAATGAAATCCTGATGTCATTCATCGGCATTGCGATTCTGTTCATCAGCTCTTCGCTGATTCTGCTCCTCTTCCTAGAGACATGGATCATCAAACCGATTTTCGGCATAAGATCGGCTTCAGTCCAGGTAAGGAGCGGCAATTTTGAAAGCAGGGCTGCGGTGTCATCAAGGGATGAGATCGGAGGCCTTGCCGAGGATTTCAACAGCATGATGGATGCGATCAAGGAGTCGAGGGAGACGATCCTTAGGGAAAAACAGCTGCTGGCCGAAAGCGAGCGGAGCCTGAGAACGGTCATCCAGCAGAGTCCCATCTCCATGGCAATGGTCTCCATGGACGGAACGATAGAGTTTATCAACGATTACGCCATTGAGACGTTGGGCTACCGCCCCGAGGAGATCCCCACCTTGGGTGAATGGTGGCGTAAGGCCTATCCGGATGCAGCATATCGTGACCAGGTGATTGCCCAATGGAACGGGCTCGTGGAGAAGGCTATTGCCGGAGATCGGCACATCGGGCGGCATGAATACAGTGTCACCTGCAGGGACGGAACGAACAAGACGATGCTGATTTTCGGGGTGCTGATCGCAGGCAAGATCTTTGTCGTGCTCGAGGACGTTACCGCACGCAAGCAGGTGGAGGTCAGGATTCAGAACCTCAATAATGAACTGGAACGGATGGTGGCCGACAGGACAACCGAGTTGGTGCGGATAAACCGAGACCTGGCCAGCTTCTGCTATGCGATATCCCACGAATTGAGAGCCCCCGTCGCCCGCCTCACCGGGCTTAGCCAGGCGCTGCTGGAGGATTGGGGGGAGAACCCCGACAATGCCGAGTTCTGCGTGAAGAGAATCGAGGTGGCAAGCAGGGAGCTGCAACGGGTGATCAATTCGGTCCTGCAACTCTCCCGGTTGTCCCAATCATCTTTCGCCCCTCAACCGCTCAACCTGAGCCGGATGGTCAGGGGGATTGCCGACAACCTGGTGAAGGAGCACCCCGAGCGCAAAGTGGAGTTCGTCATAGCCGATGACATTACTGCCAGCGGCGACCCTGCTTTGGTGCAACTCTGCCTGGAAAACCTGGTCAGCAATGCCTTCAAATATACGAGCACCTGTCCGGTTGCCAGGATAGAGTTCGGCCGGGATGCCTCTCTCGGCGCCTTCTTCGTGGGTGACAACGGCATCGGCTTCGACATGGCCTGCAGCAACAAACTCTTCGAACCGTTTATCCGCCTGCACCGGGATGATGAATTTGCCGGCAGCGGCATCGGTCTTGCGACCGTGCAGCGCATTATCGAACGCCATGGGGGGAGGATCTGGGCTGAGGCATCTCCCGGGCATGGAGCCGCTTTCTATTTTACGCTGAACTCTTCCCGCGGGGGCGCCCATGATGCCTAGAACGGTCCTGCTGGTTGAAGACAGTAGGGATGACAGGTTCCTCACCTCGCGGATACTGCGGAAGGCAGGGGTCGATGAAATCCGTGTTGCCTGTGACGGGCGGGAGGCACTGGAGCTGCTCTTTGCCCCGGATATCCCCTTGCCGGAGCTGCTGATTCTCGACCTGCGGCTACCATTGGTGGACGGGCTGCAGGTGCTTGCCGAACTGCGCCATGAAGAGAAGACAAAAGATCTGCCAGTAGTAATACTCACCTCATCCGACGACCCACGTGACCGTGAGACCTGCCTGGATCTCGGGGTAATAGCCTACCTCACAAAACCGTTGCAGACAGGGACCATTCAACAGCTGTTTGCCTGAAAGGGGGGCGAGGTGGCCCCCCTTCACATCTCCATGTTCAAGGGTATCGAACTGCCGCAATCACCAGCTGATTGATGACGATGGCCCACCCTAATGCTTGACCAGCAACCGCCCCTTAACCTCACCCAAGCAACAGAAAAGCCGCCGGCAAATTGCCTGGCGGCTTCCCTGTCCTACAGGGATGACCTGTCGCGGCAAATCCAGCGGTCATTTCTCCGCCGGTGCGACCGGAGGCGGCGCTTTCCTGTTTTTGTCGCCGAATACGACAGTGCAGTTTCTGCTGAACAGCAGCGTCCAGTAACCGGTTTCCCCGATCAGTTCCACGGTGTTTATGTTGCCGTTCTCCGCTGCCGTAATGATGGAGCCGTCACCCCACAGGGGGATGAAATAGAGGAAGTTGAGAGTGCACGACTCTCCGCGGGACATGGCTTGCAGATCGATGAACTTGATGTTCTCCACCCCCACCGGGGTATTGTTGGCGTAGCGGAGATTCTTGGCCATATCCCTGACATTGAAGCATCCGCAGAGGAAGAGCAGCAGGGCACACAATAAAATTATTCTGTTCATGACACCCTCCTTTAGTTGATAGCGCCTTTGGTTTAATTACATATTTATAATATCACCGTTGCGATGTTTTTCAAATGCTGGAAAAACAGGAGGGCAAACGGGATGAAACGACTTCCCAAGCAGGGAACCAGACCATTTCCGGGGAGGCACTGGTGTGGTGGATTAATTCGTATCGTTTTGCCAGCAAGGCAAATATGGAAAGCAGAAAGGCGTCCCTAAAGACGCCCATGATTGTTAAAATATCATTTGCCAGCACCGCACAATGAATATATACTTCGAGTATATATCAAGATGGAGGGCCCGGATGAAAACCGCAAAGATATTCCAGAATGGACAAAGCCAGGCGGTCAGGCTTCCCAAAGAATTTCGTTTCGATGACAACGAGGTTTTCATCAAGAAGAGCGGCAACATCGTGCAGTTGATCCCCCGGAGCGATTCGTGGGACGTCCTCTTCCACAGCCTCAAGAAGTTCTCCCGCGACTTCATGTCCGAGCGGATACAACCCGAACAGGACAAGCGGGAGAGTTTCTGATGAAACTGCTGCTCGACACCAACATCTGCATTTACATCATAAAGCAACAGCCGGTCGCCGTGCTGAAGCGTTTCCTGGAGTACCAGGTTGGCGACATCGGCATCTCCTCCATAACTCTCTCGGAATTGCGCTACGGAGTTGCCAAGAGCACCCATAGGGAGAAAAACGCCAAGGCCCTCGACGAGTTCATCATCCCCTTGGAGTTGGCTTCCTATGATGAAGCGGCTGCTCATGCCTATGGCGACATTCGGGCGACGCTGGAAAAAGCCGGCACCCCCATTGGCTCCATGGACATGCTGATTGCCGCTCACGCCGTGTCGCTTGGAATCCAGCTGGCAACTAACAACACCCGTGAGTTTGCTCGGATACCCTACCTCAAGATCATCGACTGGGCAGCCTAGCCTCGCCGCTTACCCATCAGGCGGGAGCCAGTCCCCCCGCCCCCCTGCTCAACACTCTCTCCGAGCTACCCCATCCTAACCCTTGTTTCCGCTTCGCGCAGTTGGGCGTTGACCCGCCCGGCGGAGACCGCCATGACGATGGCCTGGACGGTGCTGACCTCTTCGTCGCTCACCCCCTCCTCCTTCTGCTGCTTGAGGTAGTACTCCATGCAGGGGACGCAGCCTACCGCCATGGCGGT
>CALMOE010000236.1 GCA_937871715.1 uncultured Geobacter sp.
GGGTGGGAGAGGCTGCTGCAAGCCATTCCGGTGGAGAGGTTCAGCCGGGAGATGCTGAGGGCTCTGGCAGCCCGCCGCCCGGAGCTCTTCTTCCGCCTGATGCTCCGCTTCGGGGCAGGGTGGGAGTTCCTCCCGGAGGTTTTCGCCATGCCAGCCGTCCCCGCAGGCCCCGCACGGCACCACCCCGAGGGGGACCTTTTCCGCCACTCATGCCAGGTACTTGCCGCGGTCGCCTTGGCAACCCCCGACCCTTTGGCCCGCTACTGCGCCTTTTTCCATGATATCGGCAAGCTTGCCACCGACCCTCTCCTTCACCCCAGCCATCACGGCCACGAGGAGGCCGGCTTTGCCCATGCCCGGGAGCTGGGGAAGAGGCTCCGCCTACCCCGGGAGTACGGCCGTGCCCTCTCCTGGGTGAGCCGGCTGCACGGCAAGGCCAACAAGCTGGCAACCCTGAGGGATTCCACCGGGATAGGGGTGGCGGAGCAGGCCGTCAAGGGTGGGGTGGAGTCGATCTTGCCTTTGGTTTCGGCGGCCGACTCCCCCGGGGGGATGGAGATGCAGCTCTGGCAGCAGCTCCTGCGGGTGACGCGCATGACCGTGGCGGAGCTCGGCATAGGAGCCGAGAGGCTGGGGCAACTGCCGCCGGAGAAGCGGGGGGAGCTCCTCCTCACCAGGCGGATCGAGGCCCTGCGCGGCCTCCGCCCGGTCAATTCTCCTTTGCACTCCGCTTGAGACCGGGGATCTTCCCCAGGGCCCTGCGGTAGCTGCGCCGCGTCCCACCCAGGTCGGTGATCTCCATCATGAAGCCGACGATCTCGAAATAGGCGATGGCATCCTTCAGCACCTGCACGCACTCGGCGCTGTCCGCCGGCTGCTGCTCAGGCAGGCAGATCACCACCCTGTTGCTCTCCGTCAGGTGCCAGACGATGTATACCCGGTACCCCTCCGGGTACTGCATGGCAACGATGTACCCCTTGCACTTCTGTATCCCCTTGCCGTCAGGAACCGCCTGAACCGAATTGCTGGAGTAGAAGACGGCCGCCACCTCCTCCGGGTCGCTGTAGGCGATGGAGGTGACCGACTGGTCGATGCTGAACTGGGTGGTGGAAGCTCCGGAGCCGGAGTAGAGGCCGCCGAGCTCGCTGCTGAACTCCTGCAAGATGTCGGTATGGGGAGTTATGGCGAGATCGGCGTTTTCGTCCTCTTCCTCCTCTTCCGGGGCAATCTCCACTATCTCTTCCACCTCGGGGGGGATCTGCTGCTGTACCGCCGGGGGAGGGGTCTGGATAGCCGCTGCAAAGGATGGAGCCGGCGCTGCCGGCACGATCCTCTGTGGAGGGGCCTCCGCTATGGCAGGTGGGACGAGGAGTGCCGCTCCACCCTCGACGATGATGCGGCGCAGCTCCGCCCGCAGGGCGGCCTGTTCCACAGCGGCAACCTGAGCCTGGATCTCCAGCTCGCTGCCGAGCCGCTCCACCTCCGCCTCCGCCGCTGCCAGGCTCTCGCTGAGCTCGGTCTCCCTCTCCCTGCTGGAGTTGGCCAGGCGGACATACTCCGTTTCTACGGCCTCCTTCTCCGCTACGATTCTCGCCATCTCCCCCTGGTCGGCGCCGACCTCCGCCGCGGCGGGTGGGGCGCTTGTAACTCTCTCCAGCTCCCCCCTTGCCTTGGCAAGCTCCGATTCCGTGGACGCCATCTCCCCCTTCAGGGAGGCAATCTCCTGCTCCTTCAGGGCCAGCTGCTGCTGCAACTCCCCGGAGCGGATCAGCTGCAGGCGTAGCTCCTCCAGCTCCCTTTCGGCAGTTGCAGCTTGCCGCTCCAGCTCCGCCCCGCGCTCCCTGGCCTCCTGCAGGGCCTGTTCGTAGCCGGGGATGACCGCCAGCTTTGCCGTTGCCGCCGCCAGTTCGTCGCTGGCGGCTGACAGCCTGCCATCCATCTGCTCCATCGCCCTGGTACTCTCGGCGTGGAGATCCTCCAGCCTCTTCTTCTCTCCGGCCAGGAGCCCTTCGGCCAGGCTCTTCTCCTCGGCCAGGAGGGAGGCCCGCTTCCTCTCGCCGTCCAGCTCCCCCTGCAGCTTTTGCCGCTCCTTTTCCAGTTCCGTGGCGGCCGCCGCCGCCTTGTCCAGCTGCTGACGGACTCTCTGCAGCTCCTCGTTGCCCGCCTGGGGTGCTCCCCCCTCCTTCAGCCTCTTCAGCTCGGCTACTGTCTGGGCGAGACGCTCTTCCGCCACCCTCTTCGACTCCATGGCCTGTTCGCAGGATGCCTTGAGGGAGCTCCTCTCGCTCCCAGCCTTCTGCTCCGCTGCCACCTTCTCCCTGGTCACCTGCTCCAGGGCAGCCCTGGCGGAGGCCAACTCGGTGCGGAGGCTGAGGAGCTCGGTCAGGTCACCCGTGCCTGACTCCTCCTGGCGCACCCCTGTGCTGGCAGCCAGATCTTCCGGGATGTCGACCTTAGGCTGCCTCACCGTGACCTTGCGCTGCGGAGAGGGGGGGCGCATCATCCTCAGCCCCTTGATGATAACCTCGCGCATTGCCGGGCTGAAATCCAGGTTGACCTTCGTCATGGAGAACCCCATCCCCTTGACGAACTCGTCCGCCTCGGCCAGCACCCGGGGATACTCCTGGGGGGTTCTGGCAACCAGGTCGCTGCTGTAAATCAGGGTGCTCTTCAGGGCGTTGTTGATCAGGGCGACGTTGGCCTTCATCTCCTTCTCGACCCGGGAGATGCAGATGAACGCCTCACAGGGGTGGCCGCGGAAGCGTGCATCGGGTAGGACTATCTCCCCGGTGGACTGGTAGATCTCAACGACATGCTTTTCGGGTATCTCCAGGTGGTTCAGGGCGGGATTGATGGCGAAGCCCATCTCGGCCTCCATTAGGTTGATATCATGGCAATCAGTTTATGCCCCGACGACGAGATATTGTCAATGGCAGAGATGCTCTGCTTGCCAGTAAAAAAGGTTCAACATATACTCGGCGCAGATACATTCAAGGGGGAGCAACATGGAGATAACCACAGAATACATTAAACTGGACAGCTTTCTCAAGGCGGTCAATGCGGTAGGGTCGGGGGGGGAGGCTAAGATCCTCATCTCGGAGGGTGAGGTCAGGGTCAACGGCGAGGTGGAGCTGCGGCGGGGTAGGAAGCTCCGCCCCGGGGACAGGGTCGAGCTTGCCGGCCGGAGCTTCCTGGTGGAGGTGGGGTCATGACGCCGGTGGAGGCCCTGCTGGGGATGTACAGGGAGATGGTGGGGGGCGAGGTCCACCTGGGGGGGTGGCTGACCATAGACCAGGAGAGGATCGATGCCTTCGCCGCTGCCAGCGGAGACCGTCAGTGGATCCACACCGACCCGCAGCGGGCTGCCGCCGAATCCCCCTACGGGACGACAATTGCCCACGGTTTCCTCACCCTGTCGCTCCTGCCCCTCCTCACCGAGAGCAACGCCCCGGGGAGCTTCGAGAGGAACTACCCCGGCATGCGCCTGCGGGTGAACTACGGCCTGGAGAGGGTCCGCTTCCCCTCTCCGGTGCTCTGCGGCTCCAGGGTCCGGGCGAGGAGCGTGGTCATCGGCGCCGAGGAGGTGCCAGGGGGGGTGCAGGTCGCCTACCGTATAACCGTTGAGATCGATGGGGTCGACAAGCCGGCCTGCGTGGCGGAGCAGCTCTTCAGGCTGTATCCGTAAAGAGCCCATCTCAAGGCAAAAAAAGGGGCGCCGACCATCCGGTCGGCGCCCCTTTTTTTATTGCCTGTGCCGTCCTGCCTACATCTTGCTGATCAGCGGCACGATGAGGAGGGAGACGATGTTGATGATCTTGATCATCGGGTTGACCGCCGGGCCGGCTGTGTCCTTGTAGGGGTCGCCGACGGTGTCGCCGGTAACTGCCGCCTTGTGGGCGTCGCCACCCTTGCCGCCGTGGTAGCCGTCCTCGATGTACTTCTTGGCGTTATCCCAGGCGCCGCCACCGGTGGTCATGGAGATGGCGACGAAGATGCCGGTGACGATTGTGCCGACGATCACCCCGCCCAGGGCCTTGGGGCCGAGGGTGAAGCCGATCAGGACCGGTGCGGCTATGGGGATGATACCGGGGATGACCATCTCCTTCAGGGCGGACTTGGTGACGATGTCGACGCAGGAGGCGTAGTCCGGCTTGCCGGTACCTTCCATGATCCCCTTGATCTCGCGGAACTGGCGGCGAACCTCTTCGACGACGGAGCCGCCGGCGGTGCCGACCGCTTCCATGCAGAGGGCTGCGAAGTAGTAGGGGAGCATGCCGCCGAGGAAGAGGCCGACGATGATGTAGGGGTCGGCAAGGTTGAAGTCGATGGCCTGGCCGGCGGCCTTGAGCTCGTCAACGTAGGAGGTGAAGAGGATTACGGCTGCCAGGCCGGCGGAGCCGATGGCGTAACCCTTGGTTACGGCCTTGGTGGTGTTGCCGACCGCGTCCAGCGGGTCGGTGACGGCGCGGACCGAGTCGTCCAGTTCTGCCATCTCGGCGATGCCGCCGGCGTTGTCGGTGATCGGGCCGTAGGCATCCATGGCGACGACGATACCGGTGAGGCTCAGCATGGAGACGGCGGCGATGGCGATGCCGTAGACCCCGGCGCATTTGAAGGCAACGATGATCCCCGCGGCGATGACGATGATCGGCAGGGCGGTGGACTTCATGGAGACGCCGAGGCCGGCGATGATGTTGGTGGCGTGGCCGGTGGTGGAGGCCTGGGCGATGTGCTTGACCGGGGCGTACTCGGTGGCGGTGTAGTACTCGGTGATCCAGAAGATGGCGCCGGTGACCACCAGGCCGACCAGGGCGGAGATGAAGATGTTGGTTGCGGAGAGGCCGGTCGGGTTACCTTCCGGGAACATCTGCACGGTGACGAAGTAGAAGGCGATGCAGGCCAGCACGCCGGAGGCGATCAGACCCTTGTAGAGGGCGGGCATGATCTTCTTGCTGCTGCCCAGCTTGACGAAGAAGGTGCCGATGATGGAGGCGATGATGGAGATGCCGCCCAGGATCAGCGGGTAGCTGACGGCGCCGGCGAAGTTGTTGAAGGCGATGGCGCCGAGGAGCATGGCGGCGATCAGGGTTACGGCGTAGGTTTCGAACAGGTCGGCGGCCATGCCGGCGCAGTCGCCCACGTTGTCACCGACGTTGTCGGCGATGACGGCCGGGTTGCGGGGATCGTCCTCGGGGATGCCGGCTTCGACCTTGCCCACCAGGTCGGCGCCCACGTCGGCACCCTTGGTGAAGATGCCGCCGCCGAGACGGGCGAAGATGGAGATCAGGGAGCCGCCGAAGCCGAGTCCCACCAGCTGGTTGACGATATCCTTCACCGGGGCGCCGGGCATGAGCTTGGTCAACACCAGGTAGTAACCGGCCACGCCGAGGAGGCCGAGGCCGACGACGAGCATGCCGGTGATGGCGCCACCCTTGAAGGCGACGTTGAGGGCCTTCTCGATGCCGCTCTTGGCAGCCTCGGTAGTGCGGATGTTGGCCCGTACGGAGACGAACATGCCGATGAAGCCGGTCAGGCCGGAGAAGAGGGCGCCGATGGCGAAGCCGACGGCGGTCTTGGCGCCGAGGGTGGCGAAGAGGGCGATGAACATTACCACCCCGACGATGGCAATGATCCGGTACTGACGCTTCATGTAGGCGCCGGCCCCTTCCTGGATGGCGGCGGCGATCTGCTTCATCCGCTCGTTACCTTGGGGGAGCGAGAGAATCCAGTTTGCCGACAGAAGCCCGTAGGCAACCGCGGCTGCCGCACAGACGAGGGCAAAATAGACTGCATACTGTTCCATTTACAAAATCCTCCTTTATTTTGTGCCTTGTAATTTAAGGCTTATGGGCAAAAACGCAAAATTGTTAATGGAAAAAGGCTTTTTTGTCAACATCTTAAATCTGCTGAGATGTTTTTTAGCTATTTAGCTCACCATGCTTGTAAGCCAGAGGGTGACGGTTATAATTATCAGGCGATAACTCTTGACAATAATACATTGTTGCAATAAGCTTCCGGCCATGTGTGAACAAAGGGATAAATTTATTTCGGAAAAACTCAGTCTCATGGAGGAGCGCTGCAGGAGAAACAAGCTCTCCCTGACCGTGCAGAGGCGCGCCATACTGGAAAACCTCGCCTCCAGGAGCGACCACCCCACCGCGGATCAGATCTACGCCGCCATCCAGGGGAAGATCACCGGCATCTCCCGCACCACCGTCTACCGCGTGCTGGAGACCTTCGTGCAGCTCGGCCTTGCCCAGAAGATCAGCAATCCCGAGGCCAAGGCCCGCTTCGATGCTGATACCAGGCGGCATCACCATGCCATCTGCGTCAACTGCGAAGAGGTGATAGATGTCCATGCCCCGGATCTGGACTCGATTGCCATTCCCGATGTAGGTCAAGCCTTCCAGGTAACCGACTATTCGGTGAATTTCACCGGAATCTGCCGCAACTGTCTTGCAAAGGGGGGGGCGGCCCATATTACAGAGAGGGGAGTTGTTTCATGAAAAAGTGGAGATGCATCCTGTGCGACTACATTCACGAGGGGGAAGAGCCCCCCGAGAGCTGCCCTGTTTGCGGCGCAGGCAGCGACCAGTTCGAAGAGGTTGCCGGTTAATTACGGCAGTTGCAGCAGAGTTTGCTGATTTCTGACACTCCCCCTGCCCGGCGCCGTCGGTACGGTTGCCGGCCAGGGGGATTTAGTAGGATTCGACTTCTGGAGAGGTAGATAATGAAACCGGTAGAGCTGAAGAAGGACATTTTCTGGGTAGGCGCCCTCGACTGGGCGGTGCGCGATTTTCACGGCTACGAGACCCCCCGGGGCACATCATACAACAACTATCTCATTCTCGATGAGCAGGTGACGCTCGTCGATACGGTGAAGCACGATTTCTCCGACATCACCGTGAAGAACATTACTTCCCTGGTGGATCCGGCAAAGATCGTCAACGTGGTCATCAACCATATCGAAAATGACCATGTTACCAGCCTGGACCGGATCATGGCCCTGGCCCCCAATGCCACCATCTTCATCAGCGAGAAGGGGAAGCGGGGTCTGGACCGTTTCTACGACCTGAGCAAGTGGAAGATTAAGGTCGTGAAGACGGGTGAGACCCTGAACATAGGCAAGCGGACGCTGAGGTTCATCGAGACCCCCATGCTCCACTGGCCGGACTCCATGTTCACCTACGTGGAGGAGGAGAGGATCCTCTTCACCCAGGATGCCTTCGGCCAGCACATCGCCTCGGCGGCCCGCTTCGACGACGAGTTCGTTGCCGATTTCTCCGAGGTGGAGCTGCACGACTCGGTGGTCGACTACTATGCCAACATCCTCATGCCCTTCGGCACCATGATCAAGAACAAGATCGCCGAACTGCAGAAGATGGAACTGGCCATCGATATCATCGCCCCGGATCACGGCATAATCTGGAGGCGCAGCCCTGGAGATGTCCTCTCCACCTACCTTGATCTGGCAAACGGCAAGAGCGAGCTGTCCGTATCCATCATCTACGACACCATGTGGCACAGCACTGAGAAGATGATCGTACCCATTGCCGAGGGGATCAAGTCCGAGGGGGTTGGCGTCAAGGTGATCAAGCTGCGGGCGACCCCCATGAGCGTGGCCATCAAGGAGTTCTGGAAATCGCGGGGTGCACTCATAGGTTCTCCCACACTGAATAATATCACCTATCCTTCCGTGGCCGAGTTCCTCACCCATCTGCGCGGCCTGCGTCCGAAGAATCGCCTGGTCGGCGCTTTCGGCAGCTACGGCTGGGGCGGGGGGGCCGTGAAGGAGATCTACGAAGAGTTCAAGCGGATGGGGCTGGAGGCGGTGGAGCCCGGGCTGCAGATCCTCTATCAGCCCTCCAAGGATGATGTGGAGAGCTGCTTCCAGTTCGGCCGTTCGTTTGCCGGCCGGGTAAAAGAGTACCATGAAACATTCTGACATGGCATAACATCAACAGGGAGGAAACCAACATGGCAAAGGTTCTCGAAGTCTACAAGTGTGATGTCTGCGGCAACATCGTCGAACTGTTCATCTCCGGCGGCGGCCCGCTCGCCTGCTGCGGTGCCCCCATGGCGCTGCTTGCGGAGAATACGGTGGATGCCTCCAAGGAGAAGCATGTGCCGGTGATCGAGAAGAGCGACGGCAAGGTCACTGTCAAGGTCGGCTCCGTGCCGCACCCGATGGAGGAGGCCCACTACATCCAGTGGATCGAGATCATCGACGGCGACAGGGTCAGCCGCAGGATGCTCAAGCCAGGCGAGGCGCCTGAGGCGACCTTCTGCTCATCGTCGGACAGGGTGGTGGCGAGGGAGTATTGCAACCTGCATGGCCACTGGAAGGCCGAGGGGTAGGAGGACCGCGATATTTCCGCAATCTCGGCGTTGACCTGCGGGATTCCTTGTGCGGCGTAGCGCTGCTACGCCTCCGCGTCATCCCTTGGTCGCCTTGACCTTGCGAAAATCTCACGGTCCTGTGAACTTACTGGTATTCTTTTTTTGGGGGGCTTGGCCCCCCTTTTCTTGTCTTTACCATCCCGCTTTGCTCGGGTATCATGAAAAATTATGGAACTTCTTTACGGCGACAGCAGTTTCAGCATCGAGCTCCCGGAGGGGGGTGAAGGGTCGGTCATCAGGTCAAAGCCCACCGTTCAGGCTTCCGCTCCGGAGGAGATCGTCGCTGTTGCTCTCGACGCCTGCGGGGAGCAGTTCGGCCGGGTCGCGCCCGGAGACAGCGTCGTTATCGTCACTTCGGACATCACCCGCTACACCGGGAGCGAGATCTACCTCCCCATCCTGGTGGAGCGGCTGAATGGTGCCGGGGTTCCTGACGAGCAGATCACCATCGTCATCGCCCTCGGCATCCACCGCAAGCAGACGGAAGGGGAGCACAAAAAGATCCTCGGCCTCCTCCACGGCCGGATCAGGGTCCTTGACCACGACTGCGACGACCCCGGCAAGCTGGTGATGCTGGGGGTGACTGGGAACGGCATCGAGGTGGAGGTAAGCCGGACGGTTGCCGAGGCGGACCACGTCATCCTCACCGGCACCATCGGTTTCCACTACTTCGCCGGATTCGGCGGCGGCAGAAAAAGCATCCTACCCGGGGTTGCCAGCCGCAAAAGCTGCATGGCCAGCCACTTTGCCGTGCTCAATCCGGGGGAGGGGAGCGGCAAGAATCCCCGGGCATCCACCGGCGTCCTCGAAGGCAACCCGGTGCACCAGGCGATGGTCGAGGCCTGCGCCATGGTGGAGCCGCTCTTCATCCTCAATACGGTCCTCTCCCCTGAAAAACGGATACTGGCCGCCTTTGCCGGTGACTGGCGCGCAGCCCATGAAGAGGGGTGCGGCTACTACGCCAGGGAGTTCTCCTTCGCCATCGGGGCCAGGAGCGACCTGGTAATCGTCTCCTGCGGCGGATTCCCCAAGGATATCAACCTGATCCAGGCCCACAAGTCAATGGAGTACGCCTCCCATGCCCTGCGTGAAGGAGGGGTGATGGTTCTCCTTGCCGAGTGCCGCGACGGCTACGGCAACTCCACATTCTTCAATTGGTTCAAGAACTCCGGGCTGGAGGAGTTCGAGTCAGCCCTGAGAAAGCATTACGAAATCAACGGCCAGACAGCCTACTCCCTCAGGCAGAAGGCGCTCCGCTTCCGGATCATCCTCGTCTCCCGCCTCCCCCGCGAGGAGGTGAGTTCCATGGGGATGACCCCGGCCGGCGACCTGTACGAAGCGCTGGAGCTGGCCGAAGAGATGCTGCCCGGGGAGTACAGCGCCTACATCATCCCCGAGGGGGGCACGGTGCTGCCGGTACTACGCGGCTAAGGGCCCAAGGCTAATGGCGCAAGGTTTTTCCCCTTAATCCTTTAGCCCTGATCCCTTGGTCAGCTTTAATCAAGGAAAATAATATGCTTTCGACAGATATCATTGAACAGTTGAAAAGGATCGTCGGCAGCGACAACGTCGCCACCGACCGGCAGGACCTGATCTGCTACGGCTACGACGCCACCCAGATGGAGTTCCTCCCCGACGCGGTAGTCCACCCCGGATCAAGCGAAGAGGTGGCCGCGGTGCTGAAGCTGGCCAACCGGGAGAGACTGCCGGTCTTCCCCCGGGGCGCGGGGAGCGGCTTCACCGGCGGCGCCCTTCCAAAGGGCGGGGGGATCGTCCTGGTGGTGACCCGTCTCAACCGGATCCTGCGCATCGACACCGAGAACCTGATCGCCGAGGTGGAGCCGGGGGTGGTGACCGAGCAGTTCCAGAT
>CALMOE010000237.1 GCA_937871715.1 uncultured Geobacter sp.
TGATGGCGGTGCCACTGTGACCGAGCGCGGCGTTGTCTGGGCGACTACCACAGCTCCGACAACGGCAGACAACAAGGTTACCGGTACCGGCACCACCGGTGTCTATACGGTAAACGCTACATCCCTCCCGGCCAATACAAGGATCTATTACCGCGGTTATGCGATCAACAGTCAAGGAACTGCCTACTCACCTGAAGGTTCTTTTTACACCGAGCCAGCCAGTCAGGCAAATACGGTGACATTCTCCAATGTCACCCAGACTGGCATGACCGTTAACTGGAACCGGGGCACCGGCACAGGGGTCATCGTCGTTATGAAGTCCGGCTCCGCAGTTGATACCGCCCCCGCAGACGGTAATGACAGTTATACTGCCAATTCAATTTTTGGTACTGGTTCTGTGACCGGCGGTACGAACTATGTTGTGTACAAGGGTAACGGGACGGCAGTTACCGTCACCGGACTCACCGCCTCGACAACCTATCACGTTGCTGTTTATGAGTACTCAGGTTCCGGTAATGATGCGTCACCGGCACTTGGCATCAATTATCTGCTGACACCGGCAACCGGCAATCAGGCCACGGCTTCTCCCTGTGCCGCCGGTACCCCGACAGCTCTCACTGTCGGGACTGAAACCACATCTGCCGTGCCGCTGACCTGGACAACGGGTGCCTCGACCAATTATTTCATCGTTTACCGTAACGGTTCCCAAATTGCCACCAACGTGCTTACCCCCTCTTATACCGATAATTCGGTAACGCCCGGCGCAGCTTACTCCTACACTGTCAGCGGCTACAACAATGCCGGTACCTGCTCAAGCGCGCAGTCAGCTTCTGCCAACGCCTATGTCATACCGCTGACTCCTTCCATCCCGACAACTGCCAATCCGGGCACCGGCACAACCTTGCAAGTTACCATCGGTACGGATACCAATGATTCATCTGTACTTTATGCCATTCGTGTCAATGGGACTCAATGGGTCCAGTCCTCAGGGGCTCTCGGCGGCACTGCCTTCTGGCAGTCAAAGTCAAACTGGGGGACAAAAACCGTAACGGGCCTCACCGCCAATACGGATTACACCTTTGACGTCGCTGCCCGCAATACCAACCCGACTCCGGATACCACCGGGTATGGGCCATCGAAACTCCAGCGGACCACGATTACCATGCCGACGACGATCACTTCCTGCAGTGGCTGCCACGAGAATCCACCGACTGATACCGGTATAACCACCAGGTCTGGCGGCGAGTTCGCCGGTTCGCACAGCAAGCATGCCGTCACCCTCGGACTGGCCTGCACTGTCTGCCACGTCAATAACGGCACGAATTACAACCATTCGAACGGTCTTATCCAGATGGCCGGCAGCGGTAGCAGTTATACCAAGGGGACCAGCTTTGCAATCAATAACGCAGCTACGCTGACCGGCGGCACCTGCTCCAGTCTTTACTGCCATTCCAACGGCACCGGCGGCACAAGCCAGGCTGGTGAGACCCGCACTGCTCAGACATTGACTTCGCCGAGTTGGGGCGGGTCGACAACCTGTACTACCTGTCATGGCAACCCGCCGGCATATACTAATTATACTAGTGCCACAGCCGTAGCCGGCTCCAAGGCAAATGCCCACCAGGGAACAACCCATGCTGCTCAAGCCTGTACAGTCTGTCACGACACCACGACAGGCAATCATGGCAATGGCCTATACTCGATAAATGGTTCACTCGGCTATACGTACAACGCAAGACGCGGCGGCACCTGCGCAACTCCCGGCTGTCATGGCAGTGTCAACTGGGGCGGCAAGCTGGGTTGCGTTGATTGCCACTCTCAGTCCTATACCAGAACCAAGGGCGCTGTAGGGGCGACTCTGGCTGCTGTAAAGGGTGAATTCGGACTTGCATGGGGGCACAAGAAAACCGGGCGCGGTGCCGTAACCGATGCCGACTGCATTGTCTGCCACCTCGAAGGGGTCTACTCTACCCAGAAACCGTCTAGCACTTATCACCAGGACGGGAACATCGACCTGCGCGACCCCGATGGCAATAACGGTGAGATTCCGATCACTAACATCAATAACCAGACATGGACTTTCCAGAGGTTTTCCACTTCATACGCTTCCGGCAGTAGAACTGTAAATGGTCATACAGCCAATAAAATTGATAATATTATTACCCAGAAATTCTGCCTCAAGTGCCATGATTCCAACGGCGCAACTAATAATACAGCCCGTACTGGAACCAGTCCGACACAATACTTCCCATTTGGTACAGAGCGTACCAATAATACGACATATTACACAGTTGGCCTTAGCGCCGGTGTTGCTGGTGGAGTTGTCGATGTCGCAACACAGTTTGCAAAGACTAACCGTTCACGTCATCCGGTATTTGGGAGCTTCTCATCCGGTTATCCGTCAAATGCACGCCTTGCTACTCCGTACAAGCTGCCTACGGACAGAACACTTAAAACAAAATCTGCGAGTGTTGTGATAAACTGTTTCGATTGTCATAATGTGGCTGGAACCGGTACTGACTTTACTGTCGGCCTGAAGACCACAAGGACAATCGTTGCACACGGTAATGCTGTTACTGTTCGAGGTACGTCAACTGTCAGCGGAACACCGGCTGTGGGTAATGCCGTTACCCTTTGCACACAGTGCCACCTGGGTTACAGTACTAATGCTACTGCTGACCATGGAGCTGGCTCTGCAATAGGAACATCAGGTACTCTTAATAGAACTCAAAAAATTCCTTTCATGCAATACGGCTGCAACGTTTGTCACAGCAGTGGATACGATACTGCCCGGGCACGTCCGATTCGTGGAGAAGATGTCCACGGTTTCAGCGGTCCGCGTGCCCAGGCCGGTGTAACTAACTTGGCACCTGCAGCAGGCGGCGCATGGGCTGCCGGTAGATACACTGCCTTTATTCGGATTGCTACATTCCTGACCGACCACAGACCACAAAATATCAGCGGTACAACCTATAGTCCACAGTGCAACATGGCAGGTAGTGAAGGTGGTGGCGTTTGCACCAACCAAGGCGCAAAGACGTATTCAACAACCACTGATGGTGGTTATTACTAGTACGGATTCTATTTAGCTGCATCTGTAACTTCTATGCCTCATCTGAAAAGGTGGGGCATAGTTGTTTGTATTTTGTCACGACGGAGATATTTATGAATGCTGGTTGGTCTAGGCTGTATCGGTACATTCCCATAAGTTTGCTCGTTTTAAGCTTTTTATGCAGTTGCAAGGATAACGTCACATCACGGTCAAGGCAGTTTGCTCCTCCTATTGTTGTCGAGACTAAAACACTCGCCAGGATTGACACTTCTGCATCGACGGCTCCTGTTGCAGACGGTTCTGCAGCGTCGCGGATATCGGTTTATTTTCAGCACCAGGGTCTGGGGGTTGCCTATGCTGTGCCGGTACAAAACGGTTTTCAGGTGGTACACCTCGACAAACGCGGACCGATAGTACAGTCACTGGACGCTGTTGCTATCAGTCCAGACGGCAGCAGCATTGCGTATAGCGCCATGCATGACGGTATGTGGAAGATGTTCGTTAACGGCGCAGACGCCGGCCCTTCTGCGTCGGTAACAATGCCGGTATTCAGCAACTCTGGGGCACATCTGGTTTATGGTGCAAAGCGGGATACCACCTGGTATCTTTTTCTTGATGGTCAAAAGATCACAGAAGGAGATATCCATATTGAATCACCATATTTCAATAGTGAAGGGACATTACTGGTATACGCGGCTCAGAAGGATCAAAACAAGCCTTTGCAACTTATTGTTAGTGAACTGGCAACAAAGAAAACTGTTACAGCGGTGGATAATTGCGGTACAGGTCTGGTTCTCAGCCCTGATAAAAGTCAGGCTGCTGCGATTCAACAGATTGACAGGCAACAACGGGTTGCCCGCCTTACATTGAATAAGGCCTCAGATATTAAATTTGGTCAAATCTACGATATTGTTGGCAATCTGACCTTTTCCCCCGACGGAAAAAATCTGGCATATATCGGTATTCGCGGCGGCAAGCGGTTTATCGTGTTAAACAGTAAGGAAAATGCCCTTCCGGAAGGCAACATCCCTTTTGGCTTGCAGATATTCCCGAATGGGCAGGGAGTTGCGTGTCTGCTGGCCACACAGGGCGGGTTCCGCGTTCACCAGGCGTTCAGTAGTATTTTGCTGCCTCAACAACCCTATGATGAAGCTGAAGGGCTCGTAGTTTCACCTGATTCCAGGCGTGTGGCATTTGCTGCTCGTCGTGGCGACTCCTGGTTTATTATCGAAAATGGCGTTGAAGGTCCTGTTTTTGATCGAGCTGTTTCTCCAAAATATAGTCCTGATGGTTCTATGTTGGTCTATCGTGTCCGCAAAGATAACAAACGGTTTGTAGTTGTCACTAATCTCAAAGGTCAGATTATCAAGCAATTCCAGCCGTACGAGATGATCCAGGAACCTGTGTTCAGCAGTGACGGCAAGGTGGTTGCATATGGTGTAAAGGATGGTGATTCATTGATCTGGAAGGTGGAAAAACTCTGATGATGGGTAACATTCCGAATGATCCTTTTGAGCAAGAGCCTGAGTATCCCTTGCAGCCTTATTATCATCCGTTACACCGCGTGACACGTCGCGTGTATGATTTTCTCGCGTCCGCAAAACTGGCGATGTTTCTGCTGGTTGTTATATTAGTTTGTTGCGTGACTGGCGTTACAGTTTTTCGGGGGGGTAATTCGTGGAATCTTATCTTCAGTCAGTTGTGGTTTCATGGGTTGCTGGTCCTGTTGGTCGTAAATATAGCCTGCTGCTTCTTCGGGCGGATCTGGCGACGAAGGATTACCGTTATTTCATTCGGCATGATTCTGTTTCACTTGAGTTTTGTAGGTATGCTGCTAGGGATTGTCTTTAACAGTCTCTATTCTTTTGAGGGTATGCTGCGGCTTACCGAAGGTGAAACGCTGCCCAATAATGCCCCGGAAAGCTATGATTTTTATAATCACGGCCGGTTTTTCTCTTTTTCAAGGCTTACAGGCGAAACGCAACTGGTTAAGTTGCACTGGGGGTATAAAGATCGCGGCAGCAATAAGGCTGTGGCATATGAAATAGCTGTTACCGACGGTATGAATAATAAACAGGGAATTATTTATGTTACTAAGAATCTGGATTTTAAAGGTGTCTGGTATTTCCCGGAAAAAGAAGGGTATGCACCACTGGTTGTCCTGCAGGATGACAAGGGGAATGATCTATATGGCGCTTTTGTGCCGCTTCAGACGCTTAAACAGCAAGATGGTACACGTATAGTTACCACGGGAACAAAAAACGGGCCGACGCCGATGGATTTCCCCAAAGCTCCAGAGAAAGCACTTTTTTATGTGCAGATGCTTTATACCCCTTCGCAGCTAGACGAGCGCGGCGGAGAGGTTGCCTTTCGAATCTGGCCTCCAGGAGATTGGAATGAGACCAAACCTCCAATAGCTAGCGGCAAGGCTGATATCCACAAAACATTTGCCATGGATGGTTATCGGTTTAATTTCAGAGAGATGCGCTACTGGGTCGGTATGCGTGTGCGGCATGATCCGGGTAAGCCGTTCATACTTGCGTGTCTCTGGGTTGGCTTGGCCGGGATGATTATAACGACTGCTGGCAGAATGATGCGGGGAAATAAAAGCAGAAACTGATCAAATAGCTTGACAATAACACAATTTCAGCTTTTACCTGCAATGCAATTGCTGCACACGTTAATGTTGCAGAGTCTGTCGGTGGCTAGTATGTACAATAAGATATTGCCGCCAGTGAAGTAACGTTATCTGGCGGCGCCACCAGTCAATTTGCTGCCGCCGGGAATTACTGAAGGACAAGGCGGAAACCGTTCCTGTCGTCACGGTCATTGGGGGGACTGCTGTCGCGGTTAGTTGCACGGTTTGCCACGGCAGACTGGCTCCAGCTCCCTCCCCGCTGTACCTTTTCTGTGCCAGTCTTTGGACCTTGTGGATTTTTCTTGTCGCTCGACTTGTACCAGCTATCGCTATAATAATCCAGTACCCATTCCCTTAAGTTACCGCTCATATCATAGATTCCCAGACCATTCGGTTTTTTTGTGCCAACGGCAGCAGGCATGCTGGCGCTGTTCGGTTCATAGTTCGCGTAGTCAACCAGCTTGTCCTGTGTGTTGGTGCCGGACCATTTCTCTTTTTTGCCGCCGCTTCGAGCTGCATATTCCCATTCGGCTTCTGTCGGCAGTCGATAGTTTTTACCGCTCTGGCTGTTCAGCTTGAGAATGTAAGCCTGGATATCATTCCAGCTGACATTGTCCACCGGTTTGTCATCGCCGACCCAAGCACTCGGATTGGTACCCATTACCGCCAGCCACTGCGCTTGGGTGATTTCGAATTTACCGATTTTAAAATCGGAGAGGCAGACTTCGTGGGCCGGCTGTTCGTGCAATAATCCGTCGCCAAAAGTGTCACCCATCTGGAAGCATCCCCCTTTTACGGAGATCATCTCGATGTCAGCAGCGGCGGCTGTCACGCTGTTTGATGCAATAATTCCGCAGGCTGCAAGAAGTAGCATTATTTTATATGGATTCGTCACTAACTCCTCCCGTCATATTCTTGTTTTCTACCCTGAAAACGCACGATGATAAAAATATACACAGTCTATGTGTTTATGCAAGTAACTATTAACATATCATCGAACTGGACATATAGTCCCGTAATTCTAGCGCGGCTAGATGAATGTTCAGGGGATTTATCCTTGCCTTCTTTTGTTTGCCCTTGTAGAGTGCCAAGAGAGTTATTGAGAAGGGGCCTACGCCTTTTAATGACATGAATCAATGAAAAATCTAAGCTTTAAGAATTATTCATAGGAGACTGTATGAAACCTGAACTGCTGTTATTCTGGATCGCTGTAGGTTTGTATGGGGTGAGCGCATTCAGCTATATCTTTGGACTCATTTCCCGATCCGACAAGCTGTTTACCGTTGGACTCTACTCTGCAATGCTCGGTTTTTTACCTCATATAGGCACTATTGCGGTACGATGGTCCACCACCAGCATTACCCCTTTTATCACCATTTCCGAATCCCTGATGCTCGGGGTGTTCATGGCGGTACTGATCTTTCTGATAACGCAAATCGTTGTGAAGAAGGTCCGGCCGTTGGGGGTGCTGGTCATGCCGATCGCCTTCATTCTGATGGGGTGGGCTGGAACCATTTTGAAGGAAGTGGCGCAGACTATTGCCCCGGCGCTGCAGAGCGGCTGGATCTGGGTGCATATCGTCGGCGCTTCGACCGGGTTTGCTTCGGTGCTGATTGCCGCAGGACTGGGACTGCTCTACATCCTCAAGGACAACAGGCCTGGGGGGGTCTATGACCGTATTCCCGATCTGGAAACCCTTGACCTTTATTCCTACCGCTATGTGGCGGCCGGTTTCATCATGTACGGACTCATGATTGTTTCGGGCTGTTTCTGGTCGAATCAGGTAAAGGGGAGCTACTGGGGGTGGGATCCGGTTGAGGTCTGGTCGTTGGTGTCGTGGCTTACTTACGGCATTTACCTCCATCTGCGGGTAACCTTTGGTTGGCGTGGACGTAAACTGGCGTGGTACGCCTTGATTGCATTACTTGCGATGATTGTCAGCTACTGGGGGATTCCGTTTACCTTTGAGACGTTCCATTCCGGTTTCCGGATCGAACATTAATTTGTGAAAATGGTTTTGGCCTGTACTTGGAATTGATGTGACAGATATTGATGGCATAATTGGCAATCGTGGAGAAATTCAATGCGCAAGACAATAGCGACAGGTATTTTGTTGGCGGTATCCTTCTGTATGAATGCTTGTATAAAGGAAGAACAGACTCCTAAACCGAATCAGCCTGGACAAAAGTCGGTTCATGGGGCTAAAGACGACAAGGCTCCTGCCGGCAATGGCCTTGTTGATGTCCTCAAAGGGAAATCGCTGGCTGATTTTTCGTCGCCTACAATAGGTCAGGCATTTGATGGCTATGCCTTTTTCACTAAAAAAGAGTGGAAGGAAGCACGCACATCTACAGGTAAAGTATTCGTTGACTTTGAAGGCTGGTTTAAATCAAGCTCACCCGGTCTCTTCAGTGGGAAAGGTGAGGCATCTGTCAAAGGCATCCAGGTGAAGTTTGCTGTCTATCCAGACGGTTCCTATGG
Organism: uncultured Geobacter sp.; assembly: GCA_937871715.1. Taxonomy (GTDB): domain Bacteria; phylum Desulfobacterota; class Desulfuromonadia; order Geobacterales; family DSM-12255; genus CALMBF01. The sequence goes on from CALMOE010000237.1 coordinate 8,172, forward strand.
GGTCGTCATGGTCTCTAAAATAATTGGTAAGGGGGATGGGACAAATTCTTACATACCTGTTGCTGACAGTAAGGCAATACTCGAAAAAATATATGCCAACAAGGAAATCAGTTTCTAGGCGGATGCCAGGGCTTGTGTTATGCAAACTAAGCTTTCAAGTAAAGGACAGTTTGTAGCCTCGCGGAAGATCCGGTTGAATCATGGCTGGATATCTGAGGGATCAAATCAATGAGTAATGAATTTATGCTGTTTTGGGCTACAGTGATACTGTATGGCGTCAGCACCTTTGCCTATATCTTCGGGTTGATCGCCCGGCAGGACAAACTTTTTACCGTTGGCCAGTTCAGTTCAGTAAGCGGCTTTGTCATTCACGTCACGGCGATCTCCCTCCGTTGGAGCTCAACCGGGATCACCCCTTTCATCTCAATTGCCGAGTCGATTTCTCTCGGTGCTTTTATGGCAGTTCTTATCTTTCTCGGACTGCAGTTTTCAACGGCCAGGGTGCGTCCGGTCGGGGCGCTTGTTATGCCGGTAGTCTTTGTCCTCATGGGGTGGGCCGGTACGCTGCTGAAGGAAGTTGCCTCTACCCTGGCTCCGGCACTGCAGAGCGGCTGGATCTGGGTGCATATCGTCGGCGCCTCGACCGGCTTTGCATCGGTGCTTGTTGCTGCCGGCCTGGGGCTTGTCTATCTGCTGAAGGAGAGAAAAACGGCCCTATCTACGACAGGCTCCCCAGCCTGGTCGCCATAGATGATCTGGCCTATCGTTTTGTTGCCGGCGGCTTTATCATGTATGGTTTGATGATGGTATCCGGCTGTTTCTGGTCGAATCAGGTGAAGGGGAGTTACTGGGGGTGGGACCCGGTGGAGGTCTGGTCGCTGGTATCCTGGCTGACGTATGGTATTTATCTTCATTTGCGGGTAACCATGGGGTGGCGGGGGAGGAGACTTGCCTGGTATGCCCTGATTGCTCTGATCGCCATGGTTGTCAGTTACTGGGGGATACCCTTTACCATGGAGACCTTTCACTCCGGCTTCAGAATTGAACATTAAAGACAAAAAATTAAACCTGCTGTTATCCCTCCGCTACTGCCGTTTGGCTGGACACCGGTTGCCCCACAGATCCCAGAACTTTTTGCACCAACCTTTGCAAACTTTGATGCGTGACGAAGTGCTGCTCTTCAAATTATTGTTGCCTTGTTTTTGATAATTGGCTACTATCGTAATCAAAATATTATTACCAGGCTACGATAGTAGTCAATTGAGAGCATTATGGCATCACCTTTGAACCGCGTTTATCTCCGCCAGACCAGAGATGCAGCAGAACTTCTGGGCAAGCTCATCCGGCTTGGCAGGAAAGAACGCAAGATGACCGAGGAGGATCTGTCTGGTCGTGCAGGTATTTCCAGAAGGACCTTGCAGAAGATCGAGCGTGGCGACCCGAAGTGTGAGATCGGCCTGGTGTTTGAGGTTGCTAACTTGGTTGGGGTACCCCTTTTCGGTGATGAAGGGAACGCAAATATCTCAAGGAATATAAGTCGGATTAACGATAAGCTGGCTCTTCTGCCTCAGCTGGTTCGCAGTACTGTGAAGGTAAACGATGAGTTCTGAGTACAAGGAGATTTTTGTCTGGATCTGGCTCCCTGGCGAGACAGAGCCGGTGGTGGCCGGGAGGCTTGTGGCCGCAGGGACAACATATCTCTTCAACTACGGTAAGAGCTATCTGCAGCGAGACAACGCCATAGCGATTTACGATGATGAACTTCCACTGCGTCAAGGGCTGCTTCCTCTCCTTTCAGGGCTTTCCATTCCTGGATGTCTGCGGGATGCAGCTCCTGATGCCTGGGGCCGAAGGGTAATACTCAACCGGAAATTAGGGGGGAAAGCTTCCGGAATCGATCCTGCGGCACTTGATGAGCTCACTTACCTCATAGAGTCCGGGTCCGACCGGATTGGCGCATTGGATTTCCAGCTTTCGCCTGCTGTGTATGAGCCTCGAAATCCTTCCGGCGCCCATCTTGAGGAGCTGATCGAAGCCGCCGAGCGTGTGGAGAAGGGTGTCCCACTGTCGCCGGAACTCGCCCAGGCCCTTCAGCATGGCACCTCCATAGGCGGGGCCCGCCCCAAGGCTCTCATGCAAACCGAGAGCCGGAAATTCATTGCGAAATTCTCGACATCCTCCGATCTCTATTCTGTAGTCAAGGCTGAGTATGTTGCCATGAGTCTGGCAGCTTTGGCTGGTCTCTATGTTGCGCCGGTTTCACTGACACGGGCTGCCGGCAAAGACGTGCTTCTGGTAGAGCGTTTCGACCGGACGGCAACTGCCAACGGTTGGCAGCGAAAGATCCTTGTTTCAGCGCTGACGCTTTTGGCTCTGGATGAGATGATGGCCCGTTACGCAAGCTACGAAACGTTGGCCGAGCTTGTGCGAGCGCGATTCACGTCCGCACCGGAAACACTGCGCGAACTGTTCTCCCGCATCGTATTCAACATACTGGTAGGCAATACCGACGACCATGCACGCAATCATGCTGCCTTCTGGGATGGGCAGTTACTGACATTGACGCCTGCATACGACATCTGCCCCCAGGCACGTCATGGGCAGATCTCTACCCAGGCAATGCTTGTCAAGGATGATGACCGTTCCAGCAGGATAGCCACCTGTCTTGCTGCTGCACCGCAGTTTCTTCTTTCAGAGGAGAACGCGATCGAAATCATCGTTAATCAAGTCGAATGCATCGAGCAGAACTGGCTGACCGTCTGTGAGGAGGCCTCGCTCGGAGAGGTTGAGCGGAATCTGCTATGGGGAAACCAGATACTGAACCCATATGCATTTGAAGGTCTGCGATCAGGCACGCTGCCAGATCTTGCCAAGCGATACGTACGATAATGAGATGAGAGCAGAAATTTTTTGAAGAATAGGAGACTATATTGAAACTGGCCATAAT
>CALMOE010000238.1 GCA_937871715.1 uncultured Geobacter sp.
CAAAGGAGGAGATCGGCATGCAGACCGTGCGCGGCGGCGACATCGTCGGAGAGCACACCGTCTACTTCATCGGCATGGGGGAGCGGATCGAGATCTCCCACCGCGCCATGACCCGGGACATGTTCTCCCGCGGCTCGGTCCGGGCGGCCCAGTGGGTGGTTTCTCAGTCTCCAGGACTATATGACATGCAAGATGTCTTGGGCCTTAAATAAACGGTTCTTTTCCGCCCTGGCTGCGTAAGTCTTCGGCACCGGTTGTGCGGCGTAGCGCTGCTACGCCTCCGCCCGGTCCCTCGACAGCCTTGCCAGGACGAAAAATCCCTCGTTTATGCTTGAACCAATTTTAGCAAACATGATTTGCCGCGAACTGCGGCATTTCCTTTATAAAAACGATAAGGAGGATGTACCGAAGATGGCTAAAATCAATGACAATTACTTGAAGCTGAAGGCTGGGTATCTGTTCCCCGAGATCGGCCGCCGCGTGCGCGAATTCGCCGCCGCCAACCCGGAGGCGAAAGTTATCCGCCTCGGCATCGGCGACGTCACCCGCCCCCTGGCCCCGGCCGTGCTCAAGGCCTTCCACGACGCCGTGGACGACCTGGCCACCACCGCCCAGTTCGCCGGCTACGGCCCGGAGCAGGGGTATGACTGGCTGATCAACGCCATCATCGACAAGTCCTACAAGCCGCTCGGCGTCTCCCTGAAGACCGAGGAGATGTTCATCTCCGACGGCTCCAAGTGCGACTGCGCCAACATCCTCGACATCTTCGCCCTGGACAACGTGGTGGCCATCGGCGACCCGGTCTACCCGGTGTACAACGACACCAACGTCATGATCGGCCGCACCGGCGAGGCCAACGAGAAGGGCTACTACAAGAACATCGTCTACATGCCGTGCAACGAGGCCAACGGCTTCATCCCGGCCCTGCCGACCGAGAAGGTGGATATCATCTATCTCTGCTTCCCCAACAACCCCACCGGCACCGTGGCCAGCAAGGCCGAACTGAAGAAGTGGGTGGACTACGCCAATGCCAACGACGCCGTGATCTTCTTCGACGCCGCCTACGAGGCGTTCATCACCAACCCGGAGATCCCCCACTCCATCTACGAGATCGAAGGGGCGAAGAAGTGCGCCATCGAGTTCCGCTCCTTCTCCAAGACCGCCGGCTTCACCGGCGTCCGCTGCGGCCTGGTGGTCGTGCCGGAAGAGGTGATGGGGACGACCAGCACGGGTGAGAAGTACTGCTTCAACAAGCTCTGGCTGCGCCGCACCACCACCAAGTTCAACGGCGCCTCCTACCCGGTCCAGCGCGCCGCCGCCGCGGTGTACAGTGACGAAGGGTGGGCTCAGACCAGGGAGATCATCGACTACTACATGGAGAACGCCCGCATCATCCGCGAAGGGCTCGCCGCCGCCGGCGTCACCTGCTACGGCGGGGTCGATGCTCCCTACATCTGGCTCAAGACCCCGGGGGGGATGAGTTCCTGGGACTTCTTCGACAAGCTGCTGAAGGAGTGCAACGTGGTGGGAACGCCGGGATCAGGCTTCGGCCCCAGCGGCGAAGGGTTCTTCCGCCTGTCGGCCTTCGGCCACCGGGAGAATGTGATTGAGGCGGTGGAGAGGATAAAGAAGAATTTGAAGTAAGTTGTAAATATGGAATGGCGCCGTCATGGCGCCTTCCTTATTTGTTCAGCTGAGCATCTATATTTAACATAAACACACATCTCATTGGCATTTATCAACCAAGGTATCAGGCTGCATGTTTACTGCTATTTATAATTTTTTACTTAGAACATGGCAAGTAGTTGTTGCATTAGCAGTACTCGCCGGAATACTAAGCTACATTTATACATACAAATCTTGGGCCGAAAATAGAGACCCTCAAAACATTTCTTCAAAATGCATTAAATATGAGACAGGCAACGCTATTATATTGTTGGGCACCCTCAAAAATAGTGATTCAACTCATGCTGATAGATTAACAATTAAAGGTAAAACAAAAGGTAGTATTTTAGATTTTTCACCTGACGCAGACTACGATTCTATTATGAAAAAAGAGTTTAGAAATGGCAACTTAGAACTAGAGTTAAATCGACTGTCAGTTAATGCTAGTTGTAATTTTGAACTTATTGCTTTGAAAAACTTTGATGTAATTGGGCCATTAAGGATGGGATGGGGAAAAGGAACTTCAAAAACTATTGATATTAAGCTTGCTGATAATGAGGAACAGAAGCTATTAACAGCTTTAGATAAAGCTAGTAAACTATCTAATTCAGCAAGAAAAACTTGGTTAAAAAATAATCCATTATAATTTCGCCAATGAAAAATAACCTCATACCCAAAATTGCATTAATATTGTCATTTCTAGTGTTGACTGTGTCCGTTGCTATAGTTATATGGACCAAAGTTACAACTAATCACAATAATGTTATCATGCAAGGCGCTAACAATGTTGATTATTATAGCGATGAAGATAATATTGAAAGTGCGAGATTTTATATTGATGCAGTTCTTGCTCATAAAAACAAGAACTACCAACAAGCAGTGGAATTATTGAATAAGCAAATTAAATCATTACCCACTCATGCACAGTCATATTTTTTGTTAGCTAGAATATACGAGGAACATATTTTGCCAGGTCATGATGGTAAGATGCTGACTGAAATGAAAGACAACTATCTATCCTATTTACGACTAAAGCAAAATGGCAAGCGGTCTCATACTGTTAAACTCAAAATTGCACAAAACTATTTGCGTTCTGCACTAAACTCCAACAAATCATCTGACCTTGATAATGCGTATAACATCTTAGTAAAGCTAGACCAAAATGATTCTGATGTTAGAATGGCTTTAGGAGCTGTTTATCTTGCAAAAAATATAAATGATAAAGCAGTTAAAGAGTTCGAAAATGCGGTAAGTTTAGAGGCAAGTGAAACAAAAACTAAATATAATAGCCTTGGAATTGCATATATAAAGTCTGGTAAATACAAAGAAGCTGTGAAAGCGCTCGAGATTGCAGTACTGTTAGAGCCTAGCAATGATTATGCTCATAACAATTTAGGCCATGCATATCTTAAAGTCGGCAAATTTATTGAAGCAAAGCAGCAGTTTGAAAAGGCAGTTTTATTAAATCCAGAAAACAAAAAAGCAGAGAAAAACTTAAACTGGGTACTTACAAATAAAGAAATTCAAAGGAAAATTAAAATTGAAAGAGAGAACGAAACTCGACTGAAGCAGTTAAATGCGGTAAATAGCAAATAGAAGCTTTTGCAAACTAAGAAATTGCGGATTTTTTTACCATAAACCTGAATCCGTGAGCGTTTTGTAGACGTAGTTGTTTTGCCACTCTCCGGGAGT
>CALMOE010000239.1 GCA_937871715.1 uncultured Geobacter sp.
AAGGAGAATAGAATACATGGCAAACCAGGTATACATGGATTTTGAAAAGCCGCTCATGGAGCTGGAGAAGAAGATCGAGGAGCTAGCCGAGCTCTCCAGGGAGATGGACCTCTCCAAGGAGATCGCCAAGCTGGAGAAGCGTGCAGAGGAGATGCGCAGCGAGATATTCAGCAACCTCTCCCGCTGGCAGACCGCCCAGATCGCCCGCCACATCAACCGGCCGTTCACCCTCGACTACCTGAAGCTGATCTTCACCGACTTCACCGAGCTCCACGGCGACCGTCTCTTCGGCGACGACCACGCCATCGTCGGTGGCCTTGCCCGCCTTGACGGCGAGGCTGTCATGGTCATCGGTCACCAGAAGGGGAGGGACACCAAGGAGAAGGTATTCCGCAACTTCGGCATGCCCAACCCGGAAGGTTACCGCAAGGCCCTGCGTCTCATGCTCATGGCCCAGCAGTTCGGCCTCCCCATCATAACCTTCGTTGACACCCCCGGTGCATTTCCCGGCATCGGTGCCGAGGAGCGGGGCCAGGCCGAGGCCATTGCCAGGAACCTGCGTGAGATGGCCGGTCTCACCGTGCCGATCATTGTGGTAATTACCGGCGAGGGGGGCTCCGGCGGCGCCCTGGCCATCGCCGTTGGCGACCGTGTGCTGATGCTGGAGCACTCTGTCTACGCGGTCATCTCACCGGAAGGGTGCGCCGCCATCCTCTGGTCCGACGGCACCAAGGGTGCCCAGGCCGCCGAGGCCCTCAAACCTACCGCCAAGGACATCCGGGAGCTGGACGTAATTGACGAGATCCTCCCCGAACCCCTGGGGGGCGCCCACCGCGACCACGAGGCCATGGCCAAGACCCTCCACGAGGCCCTCTCCCGCAATCTCAAGGAGCTGAAAGGGAAGAGCGGCGAGCAGCTGGTGGAGGAGCGTTACCAGAAGTTCAGGAAGATGAGCCGTTTCGTCGAGTAGGACGATCGAGGGATGTTGATGTTATAAAGGCGGTCCCAGATGGGGCCGCCTTTATACGTGATCTTATTGTTGCTGCTTCAGCTTTTTGGGTTAGTGTGGAGATGTTGTTTGGTGCTCAGTAGCTGTACTGGTTTCTTTTAGTTTATGGCTGTTAGTATAAAAAAAGGCGACCCCGAACGGGGCCGCCTTTTTGCTTTGGTCAGCCGATTCTTACATCTTGTGGCACTTGATGCAGTCGTCGGAGCTCTTGAAGGCATCCTTGCCGTTATGGCAGGCACCGCAGGATTTCCCCTTATCCATTTCGTCCATCTTGGCCTTGAGTGCACCAGCCTTGAAGGGGAATACCTTGGTGTGGCAGTCGACGCATTTGTACATACCCAGGTGGAACTCGTGGCTGAAGGTTGCTTCGCCACCCTCGGTCTTGAAGACGATGTTGCCCGGCTTGTAACCCTTGTGGCACTTGTCGCACTCACCCTTGACAGTGAAGGCGTCCTTGCCGTTGTGGCATGTGCCGCAGGACTTGCCAGCTTCCATCTGGTTCATGGTGGCCTTGGTGGCACCGGCCTTGTAGGGGAATACCTTGGTGTGGCAGTCCGGGCACTTGAACATACCCACATGGACCTGATGGCTGAAGATCGCATCGGAGGCCCCCTTCGTCTTGAAGGTGATCTCCCTCGGTTTCATCCCCTTGTGGCAGTTGCCACAGTTGCTGGCGACGGTGAAGGCCTGCTTGCCGTTGTGGCAGGCACCGCAGGTCTTCCCTTTTTCCATCTGGGCCATGGTTACAGCTTTTTCCTTACCGGTGATCACCTTGTCGTTGTGGCAACTCCTGCAGGATACTTTCCCCTTGGCAAGGTGGGCCTCATGGCTGAAGGTCACATCACCGGCACCCTTGATCTTGTAGGCGATGTTGCGCGGTTTCCCCTTGTGACACCTTGCGCAGCTCTTCTCGTCCTTAACGCTGAATGCCTTGATGCCGGAGTGGCAGGCGCCGCATGACCTGGTCTTTTCCATCTCGGCCATGGTGTAATGTTTCTTGGACTTGAGATTGAAAATTGCGTTGTGGCAGACTTTGCAGTTCTGGTTATACTTCTCCAGATGGTAATCATGGCTGAATACTACGGGGTCAGCATTCTTGAAGGAGAACTTGATGTCCTTGGTCTCTTTAGCTGCTGCCGCCAAGGGTAAGGTTAGAATGAGAGAAACGGATGCAAGGAGACGACCCAATTTCATGTAATACTCCTCGAAGTTGGAATAGATTAAGGTAGTTAGTCGTGCTAATATACACACCGTCAGTATGTCAGTCAATGTTTAATCTGGGTAGGCCTGTTCCCGGTGGGGCTTTAGATGAGGAGTCCGCAGCGGCAATGCAAGAGTAACGGAGTGCGCCATGAGAGCTATTCTGCTGATGTCAACCATTTTGCTGTTGTTGTTCTCTGCTGCCCATGGCCAGCTCTATGAATGGACCGATGACAGTGGCAGCGTCAATTTCAGCGACAATCCCGGGCATGTACCTGCCAAGTACAGGGGGCGGGTAAAGATCCACGAAAGCGCGCCGGCAGAAGCAAGTCAGCGAGGCGAAGCAGCTATGGAGCAGCCCCAGGCCAAGAGAGAATTCCCGCTGTCTGCGGTTGAGCTCTATGCAGGCCAGCCTCTTATCTGGTGGCAATCCAGCTATGCCGAGAGGAAGGGGCGCCTGGAAGCGTTGCAGAGAGATCTTGCGAGGCTGAAGGACGAACAGGTGGTTGCCAAACGCAAGAAGCTGATCTTCCAGAGGCATTCCGACAGGAAGTTTCTTGCGGAGAAAGCGGAGGCTGTTGTGGCAAAAGAGCAGCAGGTAAAGGAGGCTGAAAAGGAGCTGGCCGACTTTGTTGCCAGTGCAGAAAGCGCCGGTCTCCCCCTTGACATGCTGACTGCCGGAAGCCGCTGAACTCAAGGCCGGACAGGCGTTTAGCGATTGCGGCGCCAGGCAAGCTGTGTTATACAAAATTGGCAAAATCCCAGGAGAGAGTCTAAATGCAACAGATTGACAATATAATAGCTGCCGCCCTGGCCGAGGATGTCCACACCGGCGACATAACCACGGCGGCCTTGCTGCGTGGGGCAAAGCAGATCAGCGGCTATCTAAAGGCCAAGGAGGAGTTGGTAGTCTCCGGGCTGCACGTGGCCGGCCGGGTCTTCGCCATGCTGGACGGCACCGCCCTATTCACCCCACTTGCGGAGGAGGGGGCCAGGGTCCAGTCAGGAACGGTCATTGCCCGCATGAGCGGCGACGCTTCCCTCCTTCTCCAGGGGGAGCGGGTCGCGCTCAATCTTCTCCAGCGGATGTGCGGCGTGGCTACCCTCACTTCCAGGTATGTCCAGGCTGTGGCAGGCACCAATGCGCGTATCGTCGATACCCGCAAGACGACACCGGGGCTGAGGGTGCTGGAGAAGTATTCGGTGCGCGTCGGCGGCGGCATCAACCACCGCACCGGCCTGTACGACGGGGTACTGATCAAGGAGAACCACATCGTTGCCGCCGGCGGTATCACCGAGGCTGTCCGCCGTGCTCGGGCCTACATCCCCCACACCCTGAAGATCGAGATCGAGACGGAAACCCTCGCAGAGGTGGCAGAGGCGGTGGCGGCGGGTGCCGACATCATCATGCTTGACAACATGGATATCCCTACCATGATGAGCGCCGTGGAGCTGATCGCCGGCCGCGCCCTGGTGGAGGCATCGGGCGGAGTTAACCTGCAGAGCGTCAGGGGGATTGCCGAAACCGGCGTGGATATCATCTCCGTAGGGGCACTTACCCACTCCGCCCCCTCCATGGACATCTCCATGCTCCTGGAGGGGGAGTGAGTCGCTCCGCTGGCATGGCTCCGGCCGGGAGCGGCGAGAAGGTTCTCTCCCTGCTGCAGGGGAGCGGGGGGGAGTTCGTCTCCGGCGCCCAGATCAGCAGGTCGTTGCAGATATCCCGCAGCGCCGTCTGGAAACAGATAAATACCTTGCGCGAGCTGGGCTACCGGATTTCCGCCGAGCCGTCCAAGGGGTACCGGCTGGAGTCCTCCCCCGATTCGCTCTTGTCCCCCCAAATCAGGCAGGGGCTGAAAAGCGGGGTCATCGGCCGCAGGATCGTCTCCCTGCAGGAGGCCGGCTCCACCAATACCGTGGCCTTCAGGCTGGCGGAGGAGGGGGGAGAAGAGGGTACGGTGGTGGTCGCCGACAGCCAGAGCGGCGGCAAGGGGCGCCTGGGGAGGGTCTGGGTTTCCCCTCCGGGGGTCAACCTCTACTGCTCCGTTATCCTCCGTCCCCCTATCCAGCCCATGTCAGCCCCCCAGCTTACCTTCCTTTCCGTGGTGGCGCTTGCCCGGGCAATCGAGCAGTCAACCGGGCTGACCCCCCGAATCAAGTGGCCAAACGATATCCTTGTCAACGGGAAGAAGGTTGCCGGCCTGCTCAACGAGATGAGCGCCGAGACCGACAAGGTCAACTTCGTCATCCTCGGCATAGGGGTCAATCTGAATATGACCCTGGACCAGTTCCCCTCCGATCTGCGCCATCCGGCAACCTCCCTCTTCCTGGAGAGCGGGGTGACCGTCAGGCGGACCGATTTTGCCCGCTGTCTGCTGCAGGAGCTGGACGGGATCTATGCCACCTTCCTGCGGGAGGGGTACGGCCCTGTGCGCGGCGAGTGGCTGCAGAGGAGCAGGCTTGCCGGCGAGCGGGTAACAGTGTCGAATGACGGCAATGTCACCAGTGGGGTGGTGCGGGGAATTGACGAGTACGGAGCCCTTATCCTCGAAGGGGAGGGGGGCGCGATGGTGCAGGTAGTTGCCGGGGACGTGAGGCTCGCCGGGGATTGATGCCGATTCTTACATGCAGTTTTGGAGGTTTTCTTGCTACTGGTAATTGACGTTGGTAACAGCAACATAGTTCTGGGGATATATGACGGCGCCCGCCTGCTCAAGGACTGGCGCATCTCCACGGACAAGTCCAAGACCACCGATGAATACGGCATCCTGGTGAACGACCTCTTCCGGCTGACCGGCATAACTTTCGAAAGCGTCAAGGGGATAATAATCTCCTCCGTTGTCCCCACTCTGACAGGAGTGCTGGAGAAGCTCTCCCAGCAGTATTTCGGCTTCAAGCCCTATGTGGTAGGCCCGGGGATCAAGACAGGCATGCCGATCCAGTACGACAACCCCCGTGAAGTGGGGGCGGACAGGATAGTGAATGCCGTTGCCGGTTTCGAGAAGTACCACTCCCCGCTGATCATCGTCGATTTCGGTACCGCCACCACCTTCGACTATGTCAACAGGAAGGGGGAGTACTGCGGTGGGGCGATCGCCCCGGGTCTGATGATTTCCATGGAGGCCCTGTTCCAGAAGGCGAGCAAGCTCCCCAGGGTGGATATCCTCAAACCCCCGGCGCTGATCGCCAAGAACACGGTTAACTCCATGCAGGCGGGGATCTACTACGGCTACGTGGGGCTTGTGGATGAAGTCGTGGGGAGGATGAAGGCTGAGAGCCGGGAAAAGCCGATGGTCATCGCCACCGGCGGACTTGCCGGGCTGATCGCCCCGGAATCGAAGACGATTGAAATAATCGAGGAGTACCTGACGCTTGACGGGTTGAGAATTCTCTATCAACGAAATTGCGAAAACCAGTAGCAGGGTGGGGATCTCCGGCAACTGTCTGCTGAGCCGCTGCTCTGCTTTACAATCCTAAGGGGGGCATCATGGGAAAGTACGACACCGCAAAAATTCGTAACCTGGGAATCATCGCTCACGGAGGTGCCGGCAAGACCTCCCTGTCGGAAGCAATCCTGTACAATGCCGGCATGATCGACCGGCTCGGCAGGGTTGACGACGGTACCTCCACCATGGACTACGAACCGGAGGAGATCAAGCGGAAGATATCCATCACCTCTGCCCTGGATCACTGCGAATGGGACGGCCACTCCATTCACTTGGTGGACACCCCCGGCTACGGCGACTTCATCGCCGACACCCGTGCCTGCATGCGCGCCCTGGACTGCGGCGTGGTCATCCTTTCGGCCATCTCCGGTGTCAAGGTACAGACCGAGGAGGTCTGGGGCTGGGCCAACGAGTTCGAGATACCCAGGATAGCCTTCGTCAACAAGATGGACCGGGAGAGGGCGAATTTCTTCCGGGCCATCGACGATATGGAGAAGAACCTCAAGGCGCGAGGTGTTGCCATCCAGTTCCCAATCGGCGCGGAGGAGAGCTTCGAGGGGGTTGTAGACCTGGTGAAGATGAAGGCCTACCGTTACGCCAGGGACAACTCCGGCAGCTTCAGTGAAATGGAGATCCCTGCCGACTGCCTGGACGAGGCGCAGAGGTTGCGGGAGCAGATGGTGGAGACCGTTGCCGAGGCATACGATGCCCTGACGGAAAAGTACCTGGAGAGCGGCGACCTCACCGAGGAGGAGATCATCGACGGCCTTAGGGTCGGCACCATGCGCAATACCTTCACCGCGGTGCTCTGCGGCTCAGCCACGGCCAACATCGGGGTAAAGCAGCTCCTTGACGCCATCTGCGCCTACCTCCCGTCTCCACTGGACCGGACCAAGGCGGTTGGTGTCAACCCGAAGAGCGAGGCCTTGGAAGAGAGGGGGCCAACGGAGGACGAGCCCTTCTCCGCGCTGGTATTCAAGACCACTTCCGACCCCTATACAGGTAAAATCTCCATCTTCCGCGTCTACTCCGGGGTGCTCAACTCAGACTCCATGGTCTTCAACTCCTCCAAAGGGGTTGAAGAGCGGATCGGCCAGATCTACGAGCTGGAGGGGAAGAAGCAGAAAGCCATCAAGCAGGCTGTTGCCGGTGACATCGTCGCCGTTGCCAAGCTGAAGGAGACGGTGACCGGCGACACGCTCTGCGATTCTGCCAAGCCCGTCGTCTATGAGCCGGCGCCGCTCCTCAAACCGGTCATCTCCTACGCCATAGAGCCTAAGACAAAGAACGACGAGGACAAGATCCACGCGGCCCTGCACAAGATGATCGAGGAGGAGCCGACTCTCGAATCCCACCGCGATCCACAGACCAAGGAGTTCATCATCTCCGGCATGGGGCAGGTGCACCTGGACGTCATCGTCGAGAAGATGAAGCGCAAGTTCAACGTGGACGTGCTCCTCAAGACCCCCAAGGTCCCTTACCTGGAGACCATCCGCGCCGGCGCCAAGGTGCAGGGGAAGTACAAGAAGCAGTCCGGCGGGCGAGGGCAGTACGGAGACTGCTGGATCGAGATGTCCCCCATGCCCAGGGGGGAGGGTTACCTGTTCGAGGACAAAATCGTCGGCGGCGTCATCCCCCGCCAGTACATCCCCGCGGTGGACAAGGGGGTACAGGAGGCTTCCGTTGACGGATTCCTGGCCGGTTACCCGGTGGTGGATTTCAAGGTGACTCTTTACGACGGATCCTTCCACACCGTCGACTCCTCGGAGATGGCTTTCAAGATAGCCGGCTCCATGGCCTTCAAGAAGGCGATGGAGATGTGCAAGCCGGTGCTGCTGGAGCCGATCATGAACGTGAAGATCACGGTGCCGGATGAAAACATGGGTGATGTGATCGGCGACATAAACTCCCGCCGGGGGAGGGTCGTGGGGGTGGAGCCGAAGGCCAACTCCCAGATCATCCGCACAGTGGTCCCCATGTCCGAGGTGCTGGCCTACTCCAACGACCTCCGCTCCATGACCAGCGACCGGGGGCTTTTCAGCATGGAGTTTTCCCATTACGAGGAGGTCCCCTCCCACCTGATGCAGAAGATCATTACAGAGGTTGCCGCTGCCAAGGGGTGATCTGATAATAGATAACAATGTTTAAAGGAGAATCGAATTGAGCCTCTTCAAGAAGAAATCCGATGCAGAAGCCGATATGCCGAAAGAGACTGGGAGTGGCAGGAACAGGGTCTCCATGCTGATCCTGCTCCTCCTTGTGGGAGCATTCGCCTACCTCTACTTCTTCACCAACCTGATCGTGCCCCACGAGGAGGCGGCTCCGGCAAAACCGGCACCCCCTGCTGCGACACCTCAGGTAAAGCAGAGCATGCCGCCGCGGCCGGAGGCCGGCGTAACCCCTCCCGCCCAGCCACAGGCAGGTGCTGAGAAGCCTGCCGAGGCCAAGCCGGCAGCGGGTCCACCGGCGGCTTCACCTGCCCAGCCCCCTGCTCAGACTGCTCCCCAGGCAGCGGCCCCGCCTGCAAAGAAGGATGTGGCTCAGCCGGTAAAGAAGGAGGAGCCCAAGGCTGCCAAGCCGGCCGAACAGAAGCCTGCTCCCGCTGCGGCGAAGAAGGAGGAGCCCAAGCCGGTAAAGGTGGCGGAGAAGGGGGCGGCCGAGAAGGGAAAACAGCCGGCAGCTGCCGCTCCCCAGGCGGCAAAGAAGGAGCAGAAACCTGCTGCTGCCGAGGAGAAGGGGAAGGCCGTGCCTGCAGTCAAGGCTAAGGCTGCCTCGACTCCATACGTGATTCATCTCGGGGATTTCACTGCCAGCGAGGTCGCGGCAGTGGAGGCAAAGCTGAAGAAGCACAAGGTGAAGATTGTCAAGTCGGCGGTGCAGAAAAACAGGCAGATGACCAGGCTGTTTTACGGCTCCTACAGCGACTACGACTCCTATTCTGCTGATCTGGAGAAGTTGAAGAAGGGGGCCAAGGGGGCCTTTGCCATCGAAAAGGACGGGGTTTACAGGCTATATGCCGGTTCGTTCGGCTCAGCCGACCTGGCAGCTGCCGAGAAGAAGCGCCTGGCCGGCATCGGCCTTAAGGTGGAGACCCAGCAGGCGTCCCTCCCCCTTGCAACGGTGAGGCTTACCGCAGGCCCGTTCCCGGGCAAGGGGGCTGCCGACAAGGTTGCCGCCACTCTGAAGAAGGAGGGGGTGAAGGTAAGGGTGACCCCAAAGGGGAAGTAGAAAGGGTGCCGTGTCCGAAAAGGTAAGCATAAAGGTTCCTGCCACCCTGGCCGGTTTCGTCCGGCCTGAGGCGGCGGAAGAGTTGAAACTCAGGGTTGTGCGCGCCGAGTTGGAGGCTACCCCGCTGGAGCGTGCAACCCTGCTCTTCTTTCTCTGCCACGACAAGAATCCGCGCATCAAGACGGCCGCCCTCTCTGCCATGAGGGGGCTGTCACTCCCGCTGGTGATGGAGATCGCCTCCTCGCCTGCCACCCATCCACGCATGGTCGATCTCATCGCCAGGCTGTTCTGGGCAGAGAGTCAGATTTTGTTCCTTTTGGGTCAAAGGGGTGATCTTCTCCCCTCGACCTCCGAGTTTCTCTCCGCGAAGAGAGGAGAGTCGTTGCCACCCGCGCCACCCACTGCATCCGTGCAGTTGCCTGGCGGGGAGAGCTTGGCGGAGGGGGAC
>CALMOE010000240.1 GCA_937871715.1 uncultured Geobacter sp.
TTACTCGAACTCGTGTTGGAGGGATGGTCAGCTGCGCCATGAATATCGCAAACCATTCGATTTCATCGCAGAAACTAGCCGTGAGTACAAACTGAAAAGGGCCGTTTTCCTGGGGGAAAACGGCCCTTGTTCATTATGGCTCCCCAACCCGGACTCGAACCAGGGACATGGTGGTTAACAGCCACCCGCTCTACCGACTGAGCTATTGGGGAATGAGCTTTCTCTTTTAGCAGATCGGGCTCCTGGCAGTCAAGGAAAAAATTATCCCCTGTTGTCCTCTGCGGGGTAGCCGGCGCAGGTCCCGGAAAGCCTCCTCTGGATCGTGGCGAGCATATCGGCCTCGTCCCTGATCCCCCGGGCCGCGCCGACGTTCAGGGCAAGGGGGAGGAGGCCGCTGAGGATGGTCCTGACGTTGCCGCACCCCTCACCGCCGCCGAACAGGTCGAGGAGTCGGCGGTTCATCCCCCTGCCGATGGTCATCCCCACCAGCCGCTCCATCCCCCGGGTCACGTCGTGGCAGAAGTTTGTCGGAGAGCGCTTGAACTCTGCCCTGGCGGCGGTTATGGTCATGTTGTCCGGATCGACGGTCACCTCGATGCGCAGGTCGTGGTACCTGTCGGTCATGGTGGCGCTCAGCACCAGCCCCTCTGCCCCCATCCCGGTGCGGTAGGTGAAGTCCCGCTGGAACTCCTCCATGGCGTTCGTCGCCTGCATATCCTTCCCCCCCTAAAACTGGCCGTTGCCGGTGAATATATTCAGAATTTGCGACCTATATGCCGCCAGCAGCAGGGGGAAGTCAAGGGATAATCGCTTCCAGTCACGGAACCCCTTTGCAACTGCTCCCCTTGCCTCTATAATTCCCCCCATGATAAGCGCAGAGGATATAAGGCACTTCCCCCCCTCCCCCGGAGTCTACCTGATGAAGGACGACTCCGGCAGGGTCATCTACGTGGGGAAGGCGATCAACCTGAAGAAGAGGGTATCCTCCTACTTCCGCGCCGGCGGCGACTCCCGCTACCAGATCCGCTTCCTCATGAACCGGGTGGCGGCCATCGACTGGATCGTTACCGACACGGAGAAGGAGGCGCTGATCCTGGAGAACAACCTGATCAAGGAGCACCGCCCCCGCTACAACCTGAGCCTCAGGGACGACAAGACCTATTTCTCCCTGCGCCTCGACCCCAGGGAGGAGTTCCCCCGCTTCACCATCATCCGCAAGGTCCCCCGGGACGGGGCGCGCTACTTCGGCCCCTACGCCTCGGCCTCGGCTGCCAGGGAGGTGCTGAAGGAGCTCTGCCGTTACTTCCCCCTGCGCCACTACCCCCTGAAAAGCTGCCGCCAGCGGAGCCGCCCCTGTCTCTACTACCAGTTGAAACAGTGCTCTGCCCCCTGTTTTGGCAGGATAGCGCCCGAGGAGTACTCCACCCTGGTGGAGGGGGCGTGCCTCTTCCTCTCCGGCAGGAGCAGCGAGATCGTCCGGATATACCGGGAGCGGATGAACGACGCCGCCCAGCGGCTGGCCTACGAGGAGGCGGGGCGCTACCGGGACCTGATTCGCGCCATGGAGACCACGGTGGAGAGGCAGAAGGTTGCCGCCGTTGGCGGTGACAGCGACGTCATCGGCATGGCGTCCAGGGGGGATATGCTGCAGGTGAGCATCCTCTTCATCCGCGGCGGCCTGCTCCTGGGGAGCAGGAGTTACCCCTTTGCCTGGGAGATGGGGGGAGAGGAGGGGCTCGCCTCCTTCCTCTTCGCCTATTACGACCAGGAGGTGATCATCCCCGACGAGATCCTCCTCCCCATAGCCATCGAGGGGGGGGACTCACTGGCCGAGCTCCTCTCCGAGAAGCGGGGGAAGAGGGTCTCCATCTCCACCCCCAGGCGAGGGGAGAAGGTGGCGCTGGTGCAGATGGCGGTGAAGAACGCCCAGAGCGCAGCCCTGGAGCGGGAGAGGCGGGAGGAGGAGCGGGGCGAGGTCCTGGAGGAGCTGCAGCGCCGACTCCACCTGGAGCAGCTGCCGGCGAGGATAGAGTGCTACGACATCTCCAACATCCACGGCACGTCCGCCGTGGGGAGCCGGGTCACCTTCAGGGACGGCAAGCCGGACAAGGGGCGCTACCGCCGCTACCGCATCAAGACAGTGGGGCAGGCGGACGACTTCGCCATGATGCGCGAGGTCCTCTCCCGCCGCTTCCGCGAGCATGACCCGGACGACCCTCCACCCGACCTGATCGTGGTGGACGGCGGCCAGGGGCAGCTGGGGGTTCTCACCGCGGTCATGGCCGAGCTGGGGATGAGCGGGGTCGGCCTGGCCGGCCTGGCCAAGAGCCGGGTCGCCAGGGAGATGGCTGGGGAGGAGGTTGTGCGGAGCGACGAGCGGGTATTCCTCCCCGGGCGGAAGAACCCGGTGGTGCTGCGGCAGAACTCGGCGCCGCTCCTTCTGCTGGCCAGGATCCGCGACGAGGCCCACCGCTTCGCCATCACCTACCACCGCAGGCTGCGGGGTGAGGCGGCCCTTGCCTCGGCCCTGGACGGCATCCCCGGTCTGGGGCCGGCAAAACGCAAGGCGCTTCTCGCCAGGTTCGGCAGCGTCACAGCCATCGCCGGGGTCACCCTTGAGGAGCTATGCAGTGTGAAGGGGATAACGCCGGCTCTGGCGGGGGAGATTAAGGACAGGCTCGAAAGGCAGGATCGGGGTTAGAGGCAGGTTCGAGGAACGAGGAAAGGCGAAGCGTTTAAGGTTTTAACCTCGTACCTAGCACCTCGCGCCTCGTTCCTGATTCAAAGCCTGACTTCATGCAGGTCCCGCCTGTGGTAGCGCCAGGAGAAGAGCCCGGCCCTGACCCACCAGTCGATGACGAACACCCCCCAGACGGCGTAGAGTGAGAGGTGGAGGAAATCCGCCACCAGCCAGGCGAGGAGCACCCTCACCCCCCACATGGAGAGGAGGGTGGAGAGGAAGACGAAGAAGGTGTCTCCAGTCCCCCGCAGGCTGCCGGCGTAGACGAAGGAGAGGGCCAGGGGGACCTGGGCGAAGGCCACCAGGCGGAGGAACACCGTCCCCTCCCGGATCACCTCGGCTTCGCTGGTGAAGAGCCCCAAAAGCGGTCCGGGGAGCAGCAGGAAGAGGGCGGCCATCCCCCCCATCACCAGCACTGCCAGGCGGAGCGCCTCGCCGTGGCCGACCCGGGCCTGGCGGTACTTCCTGGCCCCCAGGGAGTGCCCCATCAGGGTGGCGGCGGCGATCCCCATCCCCGCGCCTGGCATGAAGGAGAGGGACTCTATGGAGAGCCCCACCTGGTGGGCGGCGTAGGCCACCGTGCCGTAGCCGAGGATGAAGCGGGAGTAGAGGAGCTGGCCCGACTGCTGGGCAAGGCGCTCCAGGGCCACCGGGTACCCAACCCGCCAGATCCTTCTCCACAGGGCCGGGTCGGGTCTCCCCCAGCAGAGGTACCCCTTGCGTACCCCCTGGAAGAGGAGGTAGGCGAAGCCGATCCCCTCGGAGATGTTGATGGCGTAGGCGGCGCCATTCACCCCGTAGGCGGGGGAGCCGAGCCTGCCGTAGATCAGGGGCCAGGCGATCACCACGTGGAGGATGTTCACCAGGATGATGGCGGTCATCGGGGTGCGGGTGTCCCCCTGGCCGTGCATGATCCCGGAGAGGATGTTCAGCCCGGCGGTGAAGCCGAAGTAGAGGAAGACCAGGCGGATGTAGCTCTCGCCGTGGGCCATCACGTCCGGCCCGGCCCCCATGTAGCGCACCACCTTCGCCCCGTGGAACGCCCCCAGGTACGAGACGGCCACCGCCATCACCCCGCAGGCGATCAGGGCGACGAAGGCAGCCCGTCTGCTATCCTCCCGCTGGCCGCCCCCCCGCAGGTGGGCGATCACCACCGTGGTGCCGGTGGAGAGCCCCCAGAAGACGGTCATGGCCAGGAAGTTGAGGAACTGCCCAAGCCCCACGGCGGCGATGGCCGCCGCCCCGACTCCGCCGACGAGGAAGATGTCGACGATGGAGACCAGCCGCTGGAAGAGGGAGGAGAGGAGCACCGGCAGGGAGAGGTTCACCACCCTGCGGCGGAGGGAGACCCTCTTTGCCGGGTTGCCGATGATCTGGTGATGGAGGGTTCTGAGTCTGCGCAAGAAGATGAATACCTGTCTGACACATGGATGTTGTCGGAATGAGGGCCTACGGGCAGTTTCGTCGTACGTTCGGCGCAATGAAGCGTCAGCAGCCGATACTGTCTGAGCCCGTAGGGCGAGTTTATCGGCTGCAGCGCAGTGAGCCGGAAACGTACAGAAACGGACCGTCAGCCCGAATGCAGGCGACATCTGTGCGGCAAACTCCCCGCACTCTCAGGCGCTCATTCCGGTAGACCCCGTCTGCCGAATCCTAAAGCTCCAGCTCCTCCGCCAGCCCCAGGACAAAGTTCTTCGCCCGCCCCGAGGGGGCGATCATGCCGTAGGCCATGGCCTCCTTCAGCTCGTCGATTGTCGCACCTGCCTCCTTCGCGCCCGCGAAGTGCTTCTTAAGTCAGGTGGGGCAGCCGACCGCCACGGCGCAGCCGACCCGGATCAGCTCCCTGGTCCGGGCATCCAGGACCTCGGCGTACTCGTAATCAAGGACTTTCTTGCGTACTTTCATGGCATCCTCCCTTGGCAGTTCACGCCAATGTCATCTGTATACTACAGAGGGGGTTTAAAGGGAATAGCTTCCGCAGCGGGCGGCGGCGTGGTATAAAACTGGTGAACTATTCGCAGGGGGGATGGGATGCGGGACGACAGCTACTGGATGGGGAAGGCCCTGGCCCAGGCGGCCAACGCCGGGAAGAGGGGTGAGGTACCCATCGGCGCCGTGCTGGTGAAGGAGGGGAGGGTCATCGGCCGGGGGTACAACCTGCGGGAGGGGAAGCAGGACCCCTGCGCCCACGCAGAACTCCTTGCCATCCGCCAGGCCGCCAAGCGACTAAAGGCTTGGCGGCTCACCGGCACCACCCTCTACGTAACCCTTGAGCCCTGCCCCATGTGCATGGGGGCGATCCTCCTCGCCAGGGTGGAGCGACTGGTCTTCGGCTGCTTCGACCCCAAGGCAGGAGCAGCCGGCTCCCTCTACGACCTGACCAACGACCGGCGCTTCAACCACAGGGTGGAGGTGACAAGCGGGGTGCGGGAAGAAGAGTGCTCCGCCATCCTCAGCGACTTTTTCCGCGAGCTCCGCCGCCGGAAGAAGGGGGAGCGCCAGGGGGGTAGCGAAGCCTAATCCTCTCCCAGGGTCACCCCGGCCAGCCGCTCCTCGGGGTGGTCGAACTCGATCCCCACGTAGAAGCCGCCGCTCTCCAGACCGTGGCTGTGCACCACCCTGCCGCGCAGGGGGATGATCTCGTCACCCAGGGCGACCTCCATCTCCATGACCTCGCCAACGAGAATCTCGGTGAAGATCTCTATCCCCAGCCCGGCGGTGCTGATGTTCAGGGTCCTCCCCATGGATACGGGGCTGCTCTGCTCCCCCCCCTCCCTGGAGACGAAGGAGATGAAGGAGAGCTTGTTGACGCGCGGAGTGCTCCGCTTTGTAGTCGGCATGGTCTTCTCTTTCCTGGCCGCAGCCGGTTTGATGTAAATCCGCTCCCGATTGTAGCGATTTTTGCCGCGGAATCAAGCTCTCCGCATCCTCTCCCCTAGCGATGCCCGTAGTGGCGGTAGCCGCGGTAGTCGTGGCGGTGGCCGAAGTCGCCGAAATAGTAGTAGCCGCCGAACCAGATGGGCGGGTAGAGATAGGGGCCGTAGTAGTAGCCACGGTCGTAGTAGTAATAGCCCGGATCGTAGGCGACACAGCCGGGAAGGGATGCCAGGAGGGCAAGCAGCGAGAGCAGCGGCAATAGTCTGCGCAACATCATCGTTCACCTCCTCCCGATTTGCATGGGTTGATGGTGACTCCCTTTTTTTCAGTATACCACCATAGGGGGTGGAGAGGCGGGGAGATCTGCGGCGGGGATATGGCTGCTTGACGCTGGCATCCCCCCATGGTAACAAGGTCTGCCCGTATAGCAAAAAACTCCCGGAGGGAGAGGATGATAGACAGGGAGCGGCTTGTCCGCACATTCATGGAGATCTGCTCCATCGACTCCGAGCCCAGGGGGGAGAGGGGGATGGCCGACCGGCTGACCCGGATCCTCACCTCCCTGGGTTTCACGGTCAGGGAGGACGACACCGGGGAGAAAATCGGCGGCAGCGCCGGCAACCTCTTCGCCCGCCTTGAGGGGAGCGCACCAGGCGAGGCGCTCATGTTCTCCTGCCACATGGACCGGGTGGTCCCGGGGGTCGGCGTCAGGCCGCGCATCGAAGGTGGCTACGTGGTCAGCGACGGCAGCACCGTCCTCGGGGCCGACGACGGCGCCGGGCTGGCGGCGATCGTCGAGGCAATCGCCGCCCTGGCCGACTCCGCCACCCCCCACCCCGCCATCGAGCTGGTCCTGACCGTTGCCGAGGAGCTTGCCCTGGTGGGGGGTAGCCATTTCGACACCGGGCTGCTCACAGCCCGCGCAGGCTTCGTCATCGATGCTGCCGGCCCGGTGGGGGAGATCGTCCTCAGGGCACCCAGGCAGGTGAAGTTCAGCGCCACCTTCCGCGGCAGGAGCGCCCACGCCGGCTTCGCCCCGGAGGAGGGGGTCTCCGCCATCCAGATGGCCGCCGCGGCCATCTGCCGCATGCAGCTGCTGCGCATCGATGCGGAGACCACCGCCAACATCGGCAGCATCTCCGCCGTCGGCCCGACCAACATCGTCCCGGATCGCTGCGAGCTCTGCGGCGAGGTCCGCTCCCTCGACCCGGCCAAGGTGCATGCCCAGGTGGAGGAGTGCGTCCGGGCAATGGAGTCGGCGGCGGCAGAGGCCGGCGGAACGGTTGATATAACCACAACAGACTGCTACCCATCCTACTCCCTGGGCGAGGACTCCCCGCCAGCTAGGCTGGCAGCTGCCGCTGCCGGGCGGATCGGGGTGCCGGTCCGCTTCAAGTCCACCGGCGGCGGCTCGGACGCCAACATCTTCAACAGCCGCGGGGTGGAGACCGTGGTCCTCTCCTGCGGCTACGAGAAGGTGCACACCACCGCGGAGCGGATCTCCATCGAGCAGCTGGGGCTCCTGGCCGAATGGGTGGCTGCGATCATGGCCGGTGGCGGCGAGTGACCAGGCAGTAGATGACGAGAGTGAGGGCAATATGACGATTAGATGGTTCCCCGGGCACATGGGAAAAGCGTTCGAACAGATCCAGGATCTGATCAAGAGGGTCGACGTGGTGATCGAGGTTCTGGATGCCCGCCTCCCCCACTCCAGCTCCAACCACAAGCTGCAGGAGCTGCGCCGCTCCAAGCCGTGGATCAAGGTGCTCAACAAGCACGACCTGGCCGACCCGGCAGTTACCCGGGCCTGGGTGAAGGAGTTCGAGCGCCAGTCGGGGGTGCGCGCCCTCCCCATGTCGGCGAAGAATCACGCCGACACCAAGCCCCTCATCAAGCTCTGCAAGACCATGGCCCCCAAGCGGGGGAAGCCCGGCTTCCCGGTGCGTGTCATGGTAGTTGGCATCCCCAACGTGGGGAAATCGACTCTGATCAACACCCTGGCGGGGAGGAGCCTGGCCAAGGTGGGGGACAGGCCGGCGGTCACCACCACCACCCAGATGATCGACCTGAAAAACGGCGTGGTCCTGAACGACACCCCCGGGGTCCTCTGGCCCGACATGGAGGACCAGGACGGTGCCTACCGCCTGGCCACCAGCGGCGCCATCGGCGCGGGTGCCATGGACAGCGCCCAGGTCGGTTTCTTCGCCGCCGCCTTCCTCATGGCCCGCTACCCCGGGCTTCTTATGGGGCGCTACGGACTGGCCGAACTCCCCCCCACCCCCCACGAGCTGGTGGAGGCGGTCGGCCGTCGCCTGGGGTGCCTGGCCGGCGGCGGCGAGGTGGACCTGACCAGGGCCGCCGAGGCCCTGCTGCGGGAGCTGCGCAGCGGCAAGCTGGGGAGGATCAGCCTGGAGGAGCCGAAGCCCCACGAAGAGCCTTGCGACGCGGCAGGGGAGGAAGCCTGATGGCCCTCCCTTGGAAGAGACTCGCCAGCGTAACCACCAAAGAAGGGGTGCTGGAGCTGCGCCAGCGGGGGGAGAAGGACTTCCTCATCACCATCGGCCCCCAGGTGCTGATGAACAGCCTCTCCAGCCGCTCCGAGGTGGTCCTCGGCCAGCTGGGGTGCGAGCGCCTCAAGGAGAGCCGCGCCCCCAGGGTACTCCTCGCCGGCCTGGGGATGGGGATCACCCTGCGGGGTGCCCTGGACACCCTCCCCCCCGACGCGGTGGTGGAGGTGGCCGAGCTCAACCCGGTGGTGGCGGAGTGGTGCCGCGGCCCCCTCGCCCCCCTGACCAACGGGGCGATCCTCGACCCCCGGGTGAGGCTCTCCATCGGCGACGTCATGGCCAGGGTGCGCCTGGCCGCAGCTGGAGATGAAGAGCGCTACCACGCCATCGTCCTCGACCTCTACAGAGGCCCCCACCCGCGCACGGACAAAACTGGTGACCCGTTCTACGGCAGCCGGGCCATAGCGTCCATGAAGAACGCCCTCCACCCCGGCGGCACCCTGGCCGTCTGGGGGGAGCAGTATGACGAGGAGTACGTGCAGCGCCTGGAGAAGGCCGGCTTTGCCGTGACCGTAAAACGCCCCGGACGTGGGGGGCTGAAGATGGCGGTCTTCCTCGCCCGGCTCCCCTGACGGAACTCGGTAGAGAAAACCAGAAGCTAGCTGTTGAGTTTTGCTCTGAAATGGGGTACAAAGGCAGAACTTCCCCGTAGCGGGGGGTCACAAGTAAATACGGAGAGGTGTCCGAGTGGCCGAAGGTGCCTGACTCGAAATCAGGTGT
>CALMOE010000241.1 GCA_937871715.1 uncultured Geobacter sp.
GCGAGGGGGAGGAAAGTCCGGGCTCCGCAGGGCATGGTGCTGGATAACGTCCAGCGGGGGTAACCCCAGGGATAGTGCCACAGAGAGAAGTCCGCCTGCCGAAGCTTTTGCGAAGACAGGTAAGGGTGAAAGGGTGAGGTAAGAGCTCACCGGGTCCGGCGGTGACGTCGGATGCCAGGTAAACCCCACCAGGAGCAAGGCCGAATAGGGGAGCGTCAAGGACGGCCCGTCCGTGCTCCCGGGTTGGCTGCTTGAGACCGTCGGCAACGGCGGTCCTAGATGAATGGCTGCCGCCCGCCTTGCGGGTAACCGCAGGCGGGAACAGAACCCGGCTTACGGCCTGCTTCGACCAATTTTTCCGGGAGAGAGTGTGACGCAGCAAGAGGGTTGGCTGGCGGCGGTTTCAGCTGCCAGCGAAGAGTACCGTCAGCTCCCCCCTCATCTGTCAATCAGGGTGGGGGAGTTGGTTGCCGAAATATATCTTCTCAAGGAGTCGTTCCAGCGGATCGCCGCAAAGGTGGATGCGGACGGCGCCTGCGCCAGGTGCGGCGGCCTCTGCTGTCGCCACGGCAAGCACCACTTCAGCGCGGTTGACCTGCTCGCATATCTGGCAACCGGGCGGGAGCTGTTCACTCCTGATTTCGCCCACCAGATATGCCCATATCTCTCCTTCCGGGGGTGCCTGATGGAGCCGGGTCTGCGCCCCTTCAACTGCATCATCTTCCTCTGCGATCAGCTGGAGGGTCAGCTCTGCGAAGAGGCCAGGGGTGAGCTGCTCACGCTTGAGCAGGAGCTGCGCCGCCTATATCTCTGTCTGGAGCTACTCCTCGGCAACCGCTTTGCCAACGGCCTGCTCATAACCTGGGAGCGGGCCGTCAGCAGCGGCAAGGGGCTTTTCAACTACTGAACCTGAGGTGACGATGGCAACGATCAACGATCTAGTGCTGGTACACGTGGATAACAAGCCCGGATTCTATGCCCGGATAGAGGATATCTCCCCCGATGTGAAGAAGGGGTGGTGGCATGTCAAGCTGCTGGTGCTCACCTTCCCGCTGCAGGTCTACTCCTGGATCCTGGACGACAGCCAGGTTGCCGGGGCACCTTTTACCATGGGTGGGACGCCGCTCATGGTGGAGAAGGTGGAGTCGCCGGTGATCCGCGAGGAGCCGGCCGATCCCCAGGCCGCTCCGACTCCTGGGGATGAGTCTGCTCACTCCGCCAGATCCAAGGTCGTCTCCCTCCTCGACAGGAAGAAGGAGAAGGAGCGGAGCTGAAACCTTTGCCATATTTTTTCCGTCGGGCCTCCCATCAGGGGGCCCGTTTTTTTTCGCCTTTGCCACTTTTTCCCACCAGTTCGGCCGGGGGGCAAAATGGGAAAAAGTTTATGCATAACAGGCATTTTAACTTGACACTCCCATTGCTCGTCTTTATAGTTTTCCCACAAAGTGGAAAAAAGTGGGAAATGGTGGCGAGTGGTGGCAAAGTTCAGGGGGGTATATCCCACAACCATAGATGGCAAGGGGCGCACGAGCCTGCCGGCCAGGTTCAGGGAGACCCTTGTGGAGAGCTTCGGCGACGACCGCTTTTTCCTCACCAATTCCGCTCCGGTTGATCTCGGCGGGGGTGAGTACAGCTCCGGCCTCCTCATCTTCCCCTACCGGGAGTTCTTTACCTTCGAGGAGAATTTTCTAAGCAGCAGGGGACTCACCTCGGCACAGCGAGAGAGCATAATCAACATCATCATCAACCCTGCGGTGGAGATGTCAGTCGACAAGGTCGGCAGATTCCTTGTGCCACCCCACCTGCGCAAGGGGGCGCTGCTGGAGAGGGATATCCTCTTCGTGGCGGCCATGGACAAGATAAAGATCTGGAGCCACTCCGAGTGGGACAGGGTCCAGATCCAGAACATCAGGAACTTCCCCTCTGGCAGCGAGGCTGCCGCGGAATTGGGGCTGTAGTGTCCGGCTTCGAGCATCTTTCCGTGATGCCGGCGGAGGTCCTGGAGTACCTGGCCCCCAGACCTGGCGGTACCTATCTGGACGGCACCCTTGGCGGAGGGGGGCATGCGTCCCTGATTCTCGAAGCCTGCGGGCCCGACGGCAGGCTGTTCGGGTTCGACCGGGATATGACGGCGATCGGCGCCGCTTCCGCCCGACTTGCAACCTTCGCTGACAGGTTCAGGGCCCTTTGCGGCAACTTCGCCGACATGGAGGGGGTCCTGGGCTCCATTGGCGTAGCTTCAATAGACGGCTTCATCCTTGACCTCGGCGTCTCATCCCATCAGCTGGATACCGCCGAGCGCGGTTTCAGTTTCCAGAAGGATGCACCCCTGGACATGCGCATGGACAGGGGGAGGGGGGAGACCGCCGCCGACCTGGTGAACAGGCTCTCCCACGGCGAGCTGGCCAGGATCATCAGGGAGTACGGCGAGGACCGCTGGGCCGGGAGGATTGCCTCCCGTATCTGCGAGGCACGTGAAACAGGGGAGATCTCGGGGACGCTGCATCTGGCGGAAATCGTCAAGGGGGCGATCCCGCGCAAGGCTTGGGAGGAGAGGATCCACCCCGCCACGCGCACATTCCAGGCGCTGCGCATCGTGGTCAACGACGAGCTGGGTAGCCTGGAGATAGGCCTGGCTGCCGCGGTGAGGTTGCTAAGGCCGGGAGGGCGGGGGGTTGTCATCTCCTTTCACTCCCTGGAGGACAGGATAGTAAAGCAGATGTTCCGCCGGCTCTCAACAGGGTGCATCTGCCCCAAGGAGCTGCCGGTCTGCAGCTGTGGCCACCGGCCAGAAGTCAGGGTCCTCACCTCCAGGCCAGTGCTGGCCACAGAGGATGAAGTGGCGCAAAACCCCCGTTCCCGCAGCGCCAAGCTGCGGGCGGTAGAGAAACTTTGACAGCAGCCGCGGCCGGTCGTGGCGGCTTTTTCGTCGTGTAGATGCAACAAGGAGGAGATCATGGCCAATTTGCGGGCAACAATGGACAAGGTAACCGATCCCAGACGTCTGGATGGGGTTACCGAGCATAAGGGCGATGTCTTTGTCTGGATGATCTGCATCATAGCCATAGTCAGCACCGTTGCGGTGTTCCATGTCTGGTCCAGGGTGAAGGTGGTCGACCTCAACCTGGCCGTGGGGGAGCTGCGCCGGGAGCTAAAGGAGCAGGAGCAGGAGCAGAACCGCCTCAAGCTGGAGGTTGCCTCCCTGAAGATTCCTGCCAGGATAGAGTCGCTGGCAAAGGGTGAGCTGGGTCTGTCGCTCCCCACCGAGCAGCAGGTGGTGCAGGTAAGGTGAGGGATGAGCGGGAAAAGTGGACGCGGCTCAGGATCCGCGCCATCGGGGTGGTGTTCGTCCTCCTCCTGACGGTGACGGTCGCCCGCGCCTTCTACCTGCAGATCTATGAACAGGAACGCTTTTCCAGCCTTGCTGAGAAGCAGCACCTCAAGGTAGTACAGCTCACCCCCTCCCGAGGAGCAATATACGACGCAACAAACTCGGCCCTGGCGGTTTCAGTGGAGATGGACTCCCTCTATGCCGAGCCGCGCAATATCGAGGATATCCCCGCAACCGCTGCCCAGCTCTCCCCCATTCTCGGCATACCCAGGGAGCAACTGGAGAAGAAGATGCAGGGGAGCAAGGGGTTCGTCTGGCTGCAGAGGCGGCTGACTCCAGAGGTCGCCGCAGCGGTACGCAAGCTGGAGATTGATGGCCTCGCCTTTGTCAAGGAGCCGAAGAGGTTCTACCCCAATGCGGAGATAGGGAGCCACGTTGTCGGCTTCACCGGGCTCGATCCCGAAGGTCTTGAGGGGGTGGAGAAGAAGCTGGACAGCATCCTTCTGGGGAACACCGGCTACATGGTGACGGAAAGGGATGCCCTGGGGCGGGACATAGGGACCCGCGGGGTGATGAAGCAGGATGCCTCCAGCGGCCAGAGCGTGGCCCTGACCATTGACAAGAACATCCAGTACATCACCGAGAAGGAGCTGGCCGCAGCAGTGGAGAGTAGCCGCGCCAAGGGGGGGATCGCCATCGTCATGGAGCCGGGGAGCGGCAAGATCCTGGCAATGGCCAACTACCCCACCTTCAACCCCAACGCCGTGGCCAAGGCTTCTCCCGCTGCTCTGCGCAACAAGGCGATTACCGACAGTTTCGAGCCTGGCTCGACCATGAAGGTCTTCCTCATCGCCGCCGCCCTGGAGGAGAAGGTCGTCTCCCCCCAGGACTGGTTCAACTGCGAGAACGGTGTCTACACCATCGGCGGCAGGACGATCCACGACACCCACAAGTACGGGCGTCTCTCCGTCGGTGACATCCTCAAATACTCCAGCAACATCGGATCGGCCAAGATCGGCAGCAGGCTAGGGCCGGAGCGCCTCTACTCATACCTGCGCAACTTCGGCTTCGGCGCCAGAAGCAACGTGGACCTCCCCGGAGAGGTCTCAGGCTACATGCGCAACAAGAGCCAGTGGTACGGGGTGGATCTGGCAACCATCTCCTTTGGCCAGGGTATCTCGGTGAGCTCCCTGCAGCTTGTAACAGCCATATCGGCAGTCGCCAACGGCGGCAACCTGATGCAGCCCTATGTCGTGGAGAAGATTCTTGATGACAAGGGTAACACGGTCAAGCAGTTCACCCCGGTAAGCAGGCAGAGGGTGATTTCAGCCGAGACTGCCAAGGCGGTTGCCAAGATGATGGAGGGGGTTGCCGCCGAGGGGGGGACTGGGACCAGCGCTTCCGTGGACGGCTTCAAAGTGGCTGGCAAGACCGGGACTGCCCAGAAGGCCGACCCCGTGACCAGGGGGTACTCTATCGACAAGCGCACCGCCTCCTTCGTGGGTTTCGTGCCTGCAGAGCAGCCGAAGCTGGCAATCCTTGTGGTGGTGGACGAGCCGAAAACCAGCCCCTACGGCGGTGTCGTCGCAGCGCCGGCCTTCAGCGCCATTGCCAAGCAGAGCCTCTGTTACCTGCGGGTTTCCCCCACCCAGCCCCTGAAGAGCAAGTCCGGGGTGGTGGAGGGGAAGAAGAGTGAGCCGGCAAAGGCCGAAGCGATTGACGTCGCCGCAGAGGAAGTTCCCCAGGAGAGCGTCTCCGCTGGCGGCATTGTCATGGCCAACTTCCACGGGCTGAGCATGCGCCAGGCGCTGCAGCTCATGGAGAAGAGGGGGCTGAACGTGCGCCTCATCGGTAGCGGCAGGGTGGTGGAGCAGAATCCTCCGCCGGGGAGGGCAATCAGCCCGGCGGATCAGGTGTGGGTAAGGCTGGCGCCGTCAGCCTGAGACCACGCATTGGACGGGGAGAGGACGGGATATATGAAACTATCGCAACTTGCAAGCTGCATCGATTACAGTGGCATCAACATGGAATCCGATCCGCAGATCGTCTCCCTCTGCCACGACTCCCGCCTTGCAGGGCCTGGAGCCCTTTTCTTTGCCCTCAGGGGGGCGGTTACCGACGGGCACAAATACTTGGCTGCCGCGGCTGAGAGGGGTGTGGCCGGCGTAGTCGTAGAGGATGGGGCAGCCGTACCATCGGGGATCCCCGCCGTGGTGGTGGCTGACGCCAGGCTGGCAATGGCGCGCATTGCCGCTCTCTTCTGCGGCGATCCGACCGCCGCCCTCCCCCTGGTGGGGATTACCGGCACCAACGGCAAGACCACCACCACCTATCTGGTGGAGGCGATCATGGCTGCCGCCGGAATGCCGCCGGCGGTACTCGGCACTATCAGCTACCGTTTCGGCGATACAGTATTCGATTCATCCCACACCACCCCCGAGTCCACCGAGCTGCAGGGGGCCCTGCGGACCCTTGCCGACAGGGGGGCCATGGGGTTCGTCATGGAGGTCTCGTCACACTCCCTGGAGCAGAAGCGTGTCGACGGCTGCCATTTCGACGTGGGGATCTTCACCAACCTGACCCGGGACCACCTGGACTACCACGGCAGCATGGAGCAGTACCTGCAGGCCAAGAGCCGCTTCTTCAGCGAACTACTCCGACCGGACGGGGTAAAGGGGAGACGCAGGGCGGTCATCAACCTTGACGACCCCTCCGCAGCAGGCATTGTTTCCCTGGCTGCCTGCCCGGTGATCA
This sequence comes from uncultured Geobacter sp., assembly GCA_937871715.1. Taxonomy (GTDB): domain Bacteria; phylum Desulfobacterota; class Desulfuromonadia; order Geobacterales; family DSM-12255; genus CALMBF01. Next base: position 6,086 of record CALMOE010000241.1, read on the forward strand.
CCTACGCCATCGGGCAGCAGGCAGATGTCAGGCCGCTTCGCTTCAGTTCGACAATGAGCGGCATCAGCGGCGTGATCAGCACCCCTATGGGGGAGCTGTCAATTACCTCCCGCCTTCTGGGGCGCTTCAACCTGGCCAACATCCTGGCCGCGGTTGCCGCCGGCGTAGCCCTGGAGCTCCCCCTTGAGGCGATCGGCAGCGGGATTGCATCCCACACCACCGTCCCGGGGAGGCTGGAGAGGGTCGAAAACAGCCGCGGGGTGACCTGCCTTGTGGATTATGCCCACACCGGCGATGCCTTGGCCAACGTCCTCTCGACCATAGCAGAGATAGCCACCGCCAGGATCATCACCGTATTCGGCTGCGGCGGGGACAGGGACAAGGGTAAGAGGCCGATCATGGGGAGGATTGCAGTCGAAGGCTCCGACCTGGCGATCGTCACCTCGGACAATCCGCGCACCGAGGATCCTGCGGCTATCCTTGCCCAGATCCGCGAGGGGATCGTGGTTCCGGAGCTGGCCGGTAATTTGTACGAGTATTCGCCAGAGGAGCTGGACGCAGGCTTCGAGCGCAAGGGGTTTGTCACGGTTGCCGACAGAAGGCAGGCGATCCGCCTGGCCGTCAGGCTGGCAAAGCCCGGGGACCTGCTTCTGCTTGCCGGCAAGGGTCATGAGGATTACCAGATCATCGGCACGACCAAGCACCACTTCGATGACCGGGAGGAGGCCTCCCGGGCTTTTGCGGAGATATCCCCTTGATGTTCGAAATCGCAGAGATAGCGGCGGTTACCGGGGGGAGGGTGATAGGCGGCTTCCAGGGAGCTGTCAGCGGGGTCTCCACCGATTCACGCAGCGTGGCAGCCGGGGAGCTTTTCGTCCCCCTGGCAGGTGAGCGTTTCGACGGTCATGACTTCATCGCCTCCCTTAGCGCCGCTGGTGTGTCTGTCTCCCTTGCCTCCGAGGGGTGGCTGGCGTCACACGAAGCTGGCGGCGTCCCCTGCTGCATAGCCGTGGCGGACACCCTGCGTGCCCTGGGTGACCTGGCAGCGGCCTACCGGAAGAGGTTCCGGCTAACCATGTTCGGAGTCACCGGCAGCAACGGCAAGACGACCACCAAGGAGATGCTGGCCGCCATCATGGCCACCACCGGCGAGGGGCTGAAGACATCGGGCAACCTGAACAATCTCATCGGCCTTCCCCAGATGCTTTTCAGGCTCGCCCCTTCCCACCTTTGGGCGGTGCTGGAGATGGGGATGAGCGAGTTCGGGGAGATTGACCGGCTGGCGGAGATCGCAGCCCCTTCCATCGGCGTGATCACCAATGCCTATCCTGCCCACCTGGCCACCCTGGGTAGCGTTGCCGGCGTTGCCAGGGCCAAGGGGGAGCTGTTTCTCCGTCTTCCGCTGGGGGGGACGGCGGTGTATAATGCGGATGATCCGCTAATCGCCGCCTGCAGATCGCCCCAAGGGGTGAAGCGGATCGGTTTCGGCCTGCACGGCGCGGATGTGACCGCCAGCGCCATAAGGAACATGGGGAAGGATGGTCAGGAGTTCACCCTGGAGATCTTCGGCGCCAAGGCAGAAGTGGTGCTGCATGCCTTCGGCAGGCACAACATCTACAATGCCCTGGCAGCCGCAGCCGCAGCCACTGCCGCCGGCATCCCGCTTGAGGGGATTGTCGCCGGCCTCGGCGCTTTCACCCCCTATGACAAGCGCTTCAAGTTGGAGGATTTGGGGGTTGTAGTGCTCATTGATGACAGCTACAATGCCAATCCGGCATCGGTAGCCGCCGCCCTGCTCACCCTGAGGGAGCTGAAAGGGGAGAAGCGTGGCATAGCTGTCATTGGCGATATGCTCGAACTTGGCGGGGAGAGCGAGTCCGCCCACCGGGATGTGGGGCAGCTCGCCGCAACCTGCGTGGATCGCCTCTACCTCTACGGGGGGCTGGCCCGCGTATCGGCCCGGGCCGCGCTGGATGCGGGTATGTCGCCTGACGAGGTGGTGGTGGCCGATTCCCGCGAAGAGATAGTAGCCGACATCATCAGGGATCACCTGGATGGCGACTACATAATGGTCAAGGGGTCCAGGGGGATGCGCATGGACCTGGTAGCCGGCGCCCTGAGGGAAAATTTTTCCGGCCGTGAGTACGCCGGAGGGAGAGCCTGATGCTCTATCACCTTTTTTACCCGCTGGCAGCGGATGTAAAACTTTTCAATGTCTTCAAGTATCTGAGCTTCCGCTCCATCTATGCCATGATAACCGCCCTGCTGGTGGCGTTTCTCATCGGCCCGTGGCTGATCAGGAAGCTTGAGGGGTTGCAGGCCCGCCAGGTCATCAGGACCGACGGCCCGGAGTCGCACCTGAAGAAGCAGGGGACGCCGACCATGGGTGGGGTGCTGATCCTTGCCTCCATAATCGTCCCTACCCTTCTCTGGGCGGATCTTACCAACACCTTCATCTGGCTCGCCCTGTTCATCATCGCCGGCTACGGCCTGCTCGGCTTCGTGGACGACTACAAGAAGGTGGTGGAGAAGAATCCCAAGGGGCTGACCCCGAGGCAGAAGATGTTCTGGCAGATCCTTCTTGCCGGGGTGGTGGCCGTCACCCTCTACGCCATACCGGGGTATTCCGAGCAGCTCTACTTCCCTCTTTTCAAGCGGCTGCACCCCGACCTTGGGCTGCTCTACATCCCCTTTGCCGTCTTGGTCATCGTCGGAGCCAGCAATGCGGTCAACCTGACTGACGGCCTGGACGGGCTGGCCATAGGGCCGGTATCCATAAATGCGGCAACCTATCTGATCTTCGCCTACATAGCGGGCAACTCCAAACTCTCCGCCTACCTGCAGATACCATACGTCCCCGGTACCGGCGAGCTGGCCATCCTCTGCGGCGCCATGGTGGGGGCCGGGCTCGGCTTCCTCTGGTACAACTCCTATCCGGCCGAGGTCTTCATGGGCGACGTCGGTTCCCTCTCCCTTGGGGGGGGACTGGGAACCCTGGCGGTGCTGACCAAGCAGGAGTTCCTCCTGGTGATAGTCGGCGGCATCTTCGTCATCGAGGCCCTGTCGGTCATCTTCCAGGTCGGCTCCTACAAGTACCGTGGCAAGAGGATATTCCGCATGGCGCCGATCCACCACCATTTCGAGCTGAAAGGTGTGGCCGAGCCGAAGATAATAGTCCGCTTCTGGATCATCACCATTATTCTCGCCCTGGTGGCCCTCTCCACCCTGAAGATGAGGTAGTTTCATGGAATTGGCAGGAAAGAAAATCCTCGTCGTCGGCCTGGCCAGGACCGGCGTTGCCTGCGCCCGCTTCCTTGCCCGCTCCGGGGCAATGGTCACGGTGACCGACATGCGCGACGCCGCGGCGCTTGAGCCCCAGCTGGCAGAGCTCTCCGGCCTGGAGATCCGCTACGTCCTCGGCCGCCATGAAGAGGTCGACTTTACCTTAGCCGAGCTGATAGTAGTCTCCCCGGGGGTACCCCAGGAGCATCCGCTCCTCCTGGCAGCCAGGGGGGCGGGGGTGGAGGTGGTCAGCGAAATAGAGCTGGCCAGCCGCTTCATCAGCTCCCCCATGGTGGCCATCACCGGGACCAACGGCAAGACGACCACCACCACCATCGCCGGCGAGCTCTTCCGGGCGAGCGGCTTTGCCACCTACGTGGGTGGCAATATCGGAGACCCCCTCATCGAACTGGTGGAGTCGGGGGAGAAGGTCGACAGGGTGGTGGTGGAGATCAGCTCCTTCCAGATGGAGTGGGTGGAGTGCTTCAGGCCGATGGTGGCGGCCCTGCTCAACCTGAGCGAGGACCACCTGGACCGCTATGCCACGTTCCAGGATTACATCGACTCCAAGCTGCGCATCTTCTCCGGCCAGACGGAAGAGGACTTCGCCGTGCTCAATGCCGACGACCCCATGGTGTGGCAGCATGCATCAACCCTGCGCGCCAGGGTATTCCCCTTCAGCCGCAAAATGGAGCTGGGTGAGGGGATCTTCTGTCTAGGGGATGTCATCGTCTTTCGCCACGACGGGGTGGAGGCGGAGTTCCCTGTCGAAGGTTTCCGCCTAAAGGGGGTGCACAACCTGGAGAACATCATGGCTGCCCTTGCCTGCGGCCTTCTCCTCGGCTGCCGCCCGGGGGAGAGCCTTGCGGCGGTGAGGGGTTTCGAGTCCCTGCACCACCGCATGGAGTTCGTCCGCAGCGTGGGGGGGGTGGGGTACTACGAGGACAGCAAGGCGACCAACGTGGGGAGTGTGGTCAAGGCCCTGGAGAGCTTCAGGGACATCACCCTCATCGCCGGCGGCAAGGACAAGGGTGGCTCCTATGCACCCCTTGAACCCCTGGTGCGTGAACGGGTGCGCCACCTGATCCTCATCGGCGAGGCGGCGGAGAGGATGGAGGCGGAGCTGGGGAGCCTCACCGACACCCGCAGGGCCGCAACCATGGAGGATGCGGTGCGGCTGGCAGCTGAGATATCCGCACCAGGGGGGACGGTGCTCATGTCCCCCGCCTGCTCCAGCTTCGACATGTTCCGCGACTATGAGGAGCGGGCGCAGCGCTTCATTGCCGCTGTCATGGAGCTGCAAGGCTAAGAGCGTCCCAGGCGGCGGCCAGGCCCGCTGCCAGCGTGGAAGATCCCTATGTTTAAAAGACTCGAAGGATACGATCTCGTAATTCTGACCATGGTGGTCGCCCTCACCTGTTTCGGGGTGGTGATGGTCTACTCCGCCTCCTCGATCATGGCGGCCAAGCGCTTCCACGACAGCTTCTTCTTCCTCAAGCGCCAGGGGCTCTACGCCACGCTCGGCTTCGGCCTGATGTACGCCACCATGCGCACCGACTACCATGTCTGGAAGAAGGCGGCAGTCCCCATCCTCCTCGTCTGCCTCCTCTCCCTGGTGCTGGTATTCGTCCCCGGAGTAGGCGGCAATGTCAAGGGGGCGACCCGCTGGATAAGGCTCCCAGGTTTCAACTTCCAGCCCGCCGAGCTGGCCAAGCTGGCGCTGATCATCTTCATGGCCTACTCCCTCGACAGGAAGCAGGAGCAGATCCGCTGGTTCAAGGGGCTGGTCCCCTACATGATCGTGCTGCTGCTCATGATCGGCCTGCTCATGATCCAGCCGGACATGGGGTCATCCATGACCCTGGCAGGGGTGGCCATGGTAATGCTCTTTGCCGCAGGGATGCGGGTCTCCCACGTCATATCCATTTTGATGTTCTCCGCACCGTTCGTCTACTATGCCATTAGGCACAAGGAGTACCGCTGGAGGCGGATCATGTCGTTCCTCAACCCTTGGGCAGATCCTAGCAACACGGGCTTCCAGATCATCCAGTCGTGGCTGGCTTTCGGCACCGGAGGGGTCGGCGGGCAGGGGCTGGGGGAGGGGAAGCAGAAGCTGTTCTACCTCCCCGAGGCCCACACCGACTTCATCCTCTCGGTGATCGGCGAGGAGTTGGGGTTCATCGGCACTGTGACGGTAGCAGCCATGTTCTTCCTCCTGGTGCACCGCAGCATACGGGTGGCGATCCATGCCGAGGACAACTTCGGCCGCTTCCTCGCCTTCGGCATAGCCGTTCTCCTCGGGGTTGAGGCATTCGTCAACATAGCAGTGGTCATGGGGCTTCTCCCCACAAAGGGTCTGGCGCTCCCCTTCATCAGCTACGGCGGCAGCTCCCTAATCCTCAGCCTGGTGGCGGTGGGGATTCTTCTCAACATTTCAAGCAGGATGCGGGGGGTGCCGTGAAACTTCTCATTGCCGGTGGTGGTACCGGGGGGCATCTTTTCCCGGGGATAGCAGTAGCCGAGGAGTTCCTCGGCCGCGATCCGTCCAACGAGGTCCTCTTCGTCGGCACGGAGCGCGGGGTGGAGGCCAGGGTGCTCCCATCCCTGGGGTATCGGCTGGAAATGATATCCGCCAGCGGAGTAAGGGGGAGGGGGAGCCTGGGGGTGGTCAAGGGTGCTGCCGCCTTCCTCTACGGCTACTCCCAGTCACGGCAGATACTCAAGTCCTTTGCCCCTGACCTGGTGCTAGGCGTTGGCGGATATGCTTCGGCCCCCCTGCTCATGGCCGCCAGGGGGATGGTCATCCCCATCTTCGTCCACGAGCAGAACGCCTATCCCGGCATGGCCAACAAGCTCCTCTCCCGCTTTGCCAGCGAGGTCTACATCTCTCTGGAAGAGGCAGGCCGCTTCCTGCCGGAGGGGCGAACCGTGCTCACCGGCAACCCCCTGCGCCGGCAGATACTAGATATTGTGGCGCAGGCAAATCCCCCCTCAATCCCCCCTTTGACAAAGGGGGGAAGCGAGCAAGGCGAACAGGGGGGATTCCATCTCCTGGTGTTCGGCGGAAGCCTGGGAGCCCACAGCATCAACATGGCCATGACCGCGGCTGCGCCGCTTCTGGCGGCACAACTGGGAAGCAGGCTGAGCATCACCCACCAGACCGGTGAAAAGGACCGGGACGAGGTTGCCGCTGCCTATGCAGCCGCTGGTGTCAGTGCAGAGGTGGTCCCGTTCATCAATGACATGGCAGCTGCCTATCGCCGGGCAGACCTGGTTGTCTGCCGGGCCGGGGCAACCACCATCGCCGAGGTGACAGCCTGCGGCAAGCCGTGCCTCTTCATACCCTATCCCCATGCCACGGATGACCATCAGCGGCGCAACGCCGAGGCGCTGCTGAAGAAGGGGGCCGGGGAGATGCTCCTGGAGAGGGAGCTTGTCCCTGGCCACCTGGCGGAGACTGTGGTGCAGCTCCTTACGGACAGGGAGCGGCTGGCCGAGCTGGGGAGCAACGCGCGCGCCCTCGGCCGGGTAGATGCGGGGATCGTCATCGTGGACAGGATGCTGGAAAAACAGGCTAAGGGCTAAGGGCTGAAGGGGAAGGCTGAAGGGGGAGAGTCTTATGCCCTGAGCCCTGAGCTCTCAGCCCCGAACCAAAGGGGTTAACTAATGTACGGTAAAATAGAGAAAATACATTTCGTCGGTATCGGCGGCATCGGCATGAGCGGCATCGCCGAGGTGCTCCTCAATCTGGGTTACAAGGTCTCAGGGTCGGACCTGCGCCCCTCGGAGATCACCGAGCGCCTCGCCTCCCTGGGGGCTGAGATCGGCATCGGCCACAAGGCCGAAAACCTCAAGGACGTGGATGTGGTGGTCATCTCATCGGCGGTGAATGACGAGAACCCGGAGGTGGTGGAGGCTGGGCGGCTGCATGTGCCGGTCATCCCCAGGGCGGAGATGCTCGCCGAGCTGATGCGGATGAAGTACGGCATCGCCATAGCAGGCACCCACGGCAAGACCACGACGACCTCCATGGCCGCCTCCATCCTCGGTCATGCGGGGATAGACCCGACCATCGTCATCGGTGGCAAGCTGAATGCCATCGGCACCAATGCTCGCCTGGGGCAGGGGCAGTTCCTCGTTGCCGAGGCGGACGAATCCGACGGCTCCTTCCTCGTCCTCTCCCCCACCATCGCCGTTGTGACCAACATCGACGCCGACCATCTGGACCATTACTCCGGGATCGAGGAGATCAAGGAGACCTTCGTCGAGTTCATCAACAAGGTCCCCTTCTACGGACTGGCCGTCCTCTGCCTGGATGACAGGAACATCCGCGAGATCCTCCCCAAGGTGAAGAAGCGCTACACCACCTACGGCTTCTCCTCCCAGGCAGACATCAGGGCGACCCACGTGCGTCATGACGGCTTCACCACCTCCTTCGTCGCCCACTACAAGGGGTACCGCCTGGGTGAGATATCCTTCCGCATGCCGGGCGCCCACAACGTCCTCAATGCCATGGCATGCATAGCCGTGGCGCTTGAGCTGGATGTCCCCTTCAGCGCGATTCAGGAGGGGTTTGCCAAGTTCGGCGGCGTGGGGAGACGCTTCACAGTCAAGGGGGAGCCGGCCGGGATCATGGTGGTTGACGACTACGGCCACCATCCGGTGGAGATCAGGGCAACCCTTGCCGCCGCCCGTCAGGGGTGGCCCGAAAGAAGGATCGTCGCCGTCTTCCAGCCCCATCGTTACACCCGGACCTCCGAGCTGTTCGACGAGTTCGTCACCGCTTTCTACGATGCCGATCTCCTCGTGCTGACCGATGTCTACGCCGCCGGTGAGCAGCCCATAGCCGGGGCCACCGCCGAGAGGCTGGCGGCTGAGGTCCGTCGCCATGGGCAGAAGGATGTGACCTGGATCTCTGACCGTGAGAAGATCCCCGCCCACCTGGCTGATCTGTTGCGGGAGGGGGATATCGTAATCACCCTGGGGGCCGGGAACATCTGGCAGCAGGGTGAGGCCCTGATCAAGCTGCTGGCGGGGGGGGGGCAGGGGTAGGCCATGGCTGGGATCGGCGAAGATATACGCGTCTTTTTCCGCGGCGAGCTCCTCCTTGACGAGCCCATGAGCCGGCATACCTCCCTGAAGGTAGGTGGTCCGGCGGAGCTGTTCGCCACTCCGGCCGACACGGATGATCTGCAGCAACTCCTGGCGTGGCTCCGGTCCAGGGGGCTCCCCTGGCTGGTGGTCGGCAAGGGGTACAATCTCCTTGTGCGGGACGGCGGCATCAGGGGGGCGGTCGTCTCCCTGGAGAGGCTGGACTCCCTGGAACTGGTCGGCGATGGAGTGGTTAGGGCAGGGGCAGGGGCCGACAACCTGGAGCTGGTCCGCTTCGCCCTGGAGCATGGCCTGGGTGGGATCGCCTTCATCTCCGGCATCCCGGGGACCATCGGCGGGGCGATCCGGATGAACGCCGGCGCCTACGGCGAGGGTATCCTGGAGAGGGTGGAGCGCATCGTCATCCTGCGCGGCGGTGAGGTCATGGAGTTCTGCGTGGAGCAGCTGGATTACGGCTACCGTCGCCTTGATCTGCAGGAGGGGGACGTGATCCTAGGAGCAGCTTTTCGTCTGGAGGAGCGAGACCAGGCGGAGACCGAGGAGGCGATCCGCCGCGACCTGGAGCTAAGGCGCAGCAAGCACAACGTTGGCCACCCCAGTGCCGGTTCCTTCTTCAAGAACCCCCCCGGCCAGGCGGCCTGGCGTCTCATCGATGCAGCAGGGCTGCGCGGGGAGAGGGTCGGGGGGGCACAGGTATCCACGGTGCACAGCAACTTCCTCGTCAATGCAGGCGGGGCTACGGCCGGTGATTTCCTCCGTCTTGCCGCCAGAGTCAAGGAGGGTGTGCTGGGGACAACTGGGATACTCCTGGAGGAAGAGGTGCGCATCGTCGGCGAGGATTGCTGCCATAGCGAGTGTGAGGTGAGAGGATGACGTCTGCTGAACTGAAAACCAGAAGAATCGGGGTGCTCATGGGTGGGCTCTCCGCCGAGCGGGAGGTCTCCCTGAAGAGCGGGGCAGCGGTGCACCGCGCCCTTTTGCAGCGCGGCTATGATGCCGTTGCCATAGACCTGGGGAGGGATATTGTTGCCAGGCTGGCCGAGGAGCGGGTGGAGGTGGCCTTCGTCTGTCTCCATGGACGCTACGGCGAGGACGGGGCTGTCCAGGGGGTGCTGGAGATGCTGGCCATCCCGTACACCGGCTCGGGTGTCCTGGCCAGCGCCCTGGCAATGGACAAGGTGTTTGCCAAGAAGGTCTTCGCCGCCTCCGGACTGACCATCACCCCCCATCTGGTGGTCAGTCGTGGGGAAAAGGTTGACAGCGCATCGCTCCCCTTCCCCCTGCCGGTGGTGGTCAAGCCTTCCCGGGAGGGGTCGTCGGTGGGGGTCAGCATTGTCCGCACCGACGAAGAGCTCCCGGAAAAGCTGGAGATCGCCTTCTCCTACGACCGTGAGGTGCTCATCGAAAAGTACGTCAAGGGGCGGGAACTCCAGGTGGGGATCCTGGACGGCAAGGCCATCGGTGCCATCGAGATAGTGCCGAAGAAGGAGTTCTACGATTTCGAGGCCAAGTACACCGACGGCATGGCCACCCACATCATGCCGGCCCCAATGGCCGAAGAGGAGTACGGGGCCCTGCTCTCCCTCGGGGAGAAGGCCCACCGTGCCCTCGGCTGTTCCGGTTACAGCCGGGTGGACTTCATCGTCACACCCGATGGTGAGAGCTACCTGCTGGAGGTCAACACCCTGCCGGGTATGACCGCCCTCAGCCTTCTGCCGGAGATCGCCCAGTACGCGGGGATATGCTTCCCCGAACTGGTGGAGAGGATCGCCCTGACAGCATCCCTGAAGATCTGATTTGCGGGGGGGGCGTGGTTTCGGTGTTGGGGGGGTAATGTCCCCTCCTGATCCAATATGTTGTGAAAAAACAGTCAAGGCAACACAATTTATGCTATTAAATGGAATTAAAATATGCTATTGATCTTAGCGGAAGATAGCCTGTCCGTCAGGCAGGTATTTTCAGGTGCGGGCGCCGGGAGAATATGCGCGAACTTAGCCTGAACAACCAGAAACCGGTCACCAGGAACCGCTTCAAGAAGGAGCGGCGCAAGGTCGACCTGCGCGGTTTTTTCAAGAAGTGCGTCCGCCTGGTGAGCGTGCTCGTCGTCGCGGCCATGGTTGTCCTGGTTGTCTGCGAGCTCTACGGTTTCCTCGCCAGGACAACCTTCCTTAACCTGGAGAGGATCGAGGTCAGCGGGCTCAAGAAGCTGAAGCGCGAAGAGCTGCTTGCCGCAGCAGCGGTCAAGCCGGGTGACGACCTTCTCTCCATGCGCCTCTCCCGCATGGGGGAGCAGCTGGCGAAGAACCCCTGGATCGAGAGCGTCAAGGTGCGCAGGACCTTCCCCCACTCCCTCTCCATCGCCATCGTCGAGCGGGAACCGGTGGGGATAGTCAGCATGGGGTACCTCTACTACCTGGACGCCAAGGGTGAAATCTTCAAGCCGCTCCAGGAGGGGGACAGCCTCGACTTCCCGGTTATCACCGGGTTTTCCGAGGAGGACATCCTCCGGGATCCGGCGGGCTCCAAGCAGACGCTCAAGTCCATGCTAGGATTGCTGGAGCAGCTGCGCGGCAACAGGGGTGGGATCACAGTTGCCGACATCTCCGAGCTGCACTATGACAAGGGGTTTGGCTTCACCCTCTTCACCATGAGCAGGGGGCTCCCCATCAGGCTAGGCACGGATGGTTTCCAGGAGAAGCTGGACCGCCTCGCCCGCGTTTACGGCGAGTTGCAGAACCAGATCTCCGGCCTTGAGTACATCGATCTGGATTACAGCGACAGGATAGTTGTGAAGAAAAGCTGATGAATAGGCGGCGGCCTTTGGCCTGCCGGGTGAATAAAGGACGTTGCGGGGGTACAAATGTCTGCCAGAAGGGACAATCTCATTGTCGGTCTTGATATCGGCACTACCAAAATATGCGCCATTGTCGGTAACCTGACCGAGGACGGCATCGACATTGTAGGTATCGGCTCCAGCCCCTCCCACGGACTGCGCAAGGGCGTGGTCATCAACATCGACAGCACGGTGCAGTCGATCCGCAAGGCCATAGAAGAGGCCGAGCTGATGGCCGGGTGCGAGATCAAGACGGTCTTCGCCGGCATCGCCGGCGGCCACATCAAGGGGATCAACTCCCAGGGTGTCATTGCCATCAAGAACCGGGAGGTCTCCAACGAGGATGTGAAGCGGGTCATAGAGGCTGCCAAGGCGATTGCCATCCCCATGGACCGCGAGGTGATCCACATCCTCCCCCAGGAGTTCATCATCGACGACCAGGACGGTATCCGCGAACCCCTGGGGATGAGCGGTGTCCGCCTTGAAGCCAAGGTGCATATCGTCACCGGCGCGGCGGCCAGCGCCCAGAATATCGTCAAGTCCTGCAACCGCGCCGGCCTGGACGTCTCCGACATCGTCCTGGAGCAGCTCGCCTCCTCCGAGGCGGTCCTCTCCCCCGAGGAGAAGGAGCTGGGGGTGGCCCTGGTGGACATCGGCGGCGGCACCACCGACGTTGCCATCTTCGTCGACGGCGCCATCAAGCATACCTCGGTCCTCTCCCTCGGCGGCCACCAGATAACCAACGACATCGCCGTCGGGCTGCGCACCCCCATGGCCGAGGCTGAGAAGATCAAGCACAAGTATGGCTGCTGTCTCGCCTCCATGGTGGGGAAGGACGAGACCATCGAGGTCCCCAGCGTCGGCGGCCGCAAGCCCCGCATCCTCTCACGCCAGCTCCTGGCCGAGATCCTGGAGCCCCGGGTGGAGGAGATCTTCACCCTGGTGAACAGGGAGATCGTCAAGTCCGGCTACGAGGACATGATCGCCTCCGGTGTGGTCATCACCGGTGGCAGCACCATCCTGGAGGGGATGCCCGAGCTGGCCGAGCAGATCTTCAACCTGCCGGTGCGACGCGGCGTGCCCCAGAAGATCGGCGGCCTGGTGGACGTGGTCAACTCGCCGGTTTACGCCACCGGCGTCGGCCTGGTGATCTACGGCAGCAGGCATATGGAGGTGGCCAGCCACTTCCCCACCACCCAGAGCGACGACTCGCTCTTCAGGAAGGTGAGCAAGAGGATGAAGGAGTGGTTCGGAGAATTCTTCTAAAGCAACGCCACATTTGAGCGCTCGCGGCGTTGCTGCGTCGCCGGGCTCCAGGGAGTACGCCTGCGGGCCCGACTCCTCGCTGCCTGGCGATCATCTCAAATCTGACGTTGCAGGGATATTTGGTTCTGTAGGCAGACTACATTCAATTTCATAAACAAAGACCGGAAAAGGGGGTACGGCATGCAGTTTGAGTTTGATCAGAGTTTCGAGCCGGCGGCGAAGATCAAGGTGGTCGGGGTTGGCGGCGGCGGCAGCAACGCAGTCAACACCATGATCGACAAGCAGGTGCACCATGTGGAGTTCATCGTCGCCAACACCGACGCCCAGGCCCTGCGCCACTCCAAGGCGCCCACCAAGATGCAGCTCGGCTCCCAGCTCACCAAGGGGCTCGGTGCCGGGGCAGACCCGGGGGTCGGTCGCGACGCGGCCCTTGAGGATCGTGCCAGGCTGGCCGAGACTCTGAATGGGGCGGACATGGTCTTCGTGGCCGCCGGCATGGGTGGCGGCACCGGCACCGGTGCGGCGCCGGTCATCGCCGACGTGGCCAAGGAGATCGGCGCCCTGACCGTGGGTGTGGTCACCAAGCCCTTCAGCCGCGAGGGGAAGCAGCGGATGGCCAAGGCAGAGGAGGGTATTCGCGAGCTGAAGAAGCACGTGGACTCCCTGATCGTCGTCCCCAATGACCGACTCCTCGGCCTCGCCGGGAAGAACACCTCCATCCTCGATGCCTTCAAGCCCTCCGACGACGTGCTCCGCCAGGCGGTGCAGGGGATCTCGGACCTGATCACCACCACCGGTATGATCAACGTCGACTTCGCAGACGTCAAGGCGATCATGAGCGTGCGCGGCATGGCCATGATGGGTATCGGCATGTCGAGCGGCGACAACCGTGCCGCCGAGGCGGCCACCGCGGCCATCTCCAGCCCGCTGCTGGAGGACATCGACATCTCCGGCGCCAAGGGTGTGCTGGTGAACATCTGCGGCTCCTCCAGCATGACCATGGATGAGTACGAGATCGTCAGCCGGATCATCCACGAGAAGGTGCACGAGGACGCCAATATCATCATCGGTCTCCTCGTCGACGAGAACCTGGGAGAGAACCTGAAGGTGACCGCCATCGCCACCGGCTTCGGCGACCGTTTCGACAAGGAGAAGGAGCGTATCGAGCGGGAGAAGGTGACCAAGCTGCAGAGCCCGGCGCGCAGCGACTGGGACCGCCCGACATTCGAGAGGAACCGCGAGGAGGCCCAGCGCCGTACCCAGGCGACCCGCCAGCCCAGCTTCCTCATGGACGACGAGGACCAGTACGACATCCCCACCTTCCTGCGCAAGTCGGTGGACTGACAGTTTCAATCCCCGGCCCCCCTCCCCCCTCCTATAGGGGGGGCCGGGTCTTTTTCTCTCCCCCTGGCAGATAGTTGTCATGTCCTGGAAAATCAAGGCAAATCTGAAGAAGAGGCTGGAAACCGAGTCCGGCGGAACCGTTACCAGGCGGGGCGCCGGGCTGCGGGTCTGCCTCGTCTACCCCAGCCGTTACCGGATCGCCATGAGCAACCTGGGGTTCATGGCGGTGCACTCACTGATCAACTCCATCCCCGGCATGCTCTGCGAGCGGGCCTTTCTCCCTGACCCGGAAGAGATGCGGGAGTACGAGCAGTCCCGCACCCCCCTCCTCTCCCTGGAGAGCCAGCAGCCGGTTGCTGACTTCGACGTCATCGCCTTCTCCGTATCATTCGAGAGTGACTACCTGAACCTCCCCCGAATCTTGTGCCTTGCCGGCCTTCCATGCTACTCCAGGGAGCGGAGCGAGCGCCAGCCGCTGATCATGGCTGGCGGCGCCGCCATTTTCCTCAACCCCGAGCCGGTGGCCGACCTCCTCGACATCGCCTGCCTGGGTGAGGCCGAGGCTTTCCTGGAGGAGCTGCTCGGCAGCGTTGCCGCTGCCATCTCCCTCCCCAGGGGTGAACTCCTGCGGAGGCTCTCCTCCATCCCCGGGGTGTACGTCCCCTCCCTGCGCAACCCTGGGGACGGCACCAGGGTGGTCCGCCAGTACCTTGCCTCCCTGGACTCAGCCATCGTTGCCACCACCATCGCCACCCCGGAGACCGAGTTTTCCGACCTGCACCTGGTTGAGCTCTCCCGCGGCTGCCCGCGGGGGTGCCGCTTCTGCGCCGCCGGCTACATCTACCTCCCCTACAGGCAGCGCTCGGTGGAGACGATCATCACCCGGGTGGACGAGGCCATCGCCGCCCATCGCAAGATCGGCCTGGTGGCCGCGGCGGTGGGGGACTACCGGGGGATAGGGACCATCTGCCGCCACATTCTGGAGCTGGGGGGGAGCGTCTCCGTCTCTTCCCTGCGCATCGACGGCCTGGACGAGGCGATGATCGACGTGCTGGTCGCCTCGGGTCACAAGACCGCCACCCTCGCCCCGGAGGGGGGGTCCCAGCGCCTGCGGGACATGATCAGGAAGGGGATAAGCGAGGAGCAGATCCTGGAAGCCTGCCAGCGGCTGGTGGGTCGGGACATCCTCAATCTCAAGCTCTACTTCATCATCGGCCTCCCCACGGAAACAGACGATGACATCCGCGAGCTGCTGGAGCTGGTGGAGAAGATCAGGGTGCTGGTGCTGGAGAGGGCGAGGCAGAACAAGCGGATCGGCGAGATCGTCCTCTCCGTCAACCCCTTCATCCCCAAGCCATTCACCCCCTTCCAGTGGTGCGGCATGCTGGAGCAGAAGGAGCTGGAGAGGCGCCTGGCCCTGCTGCAGAAGGGGGTGAGGCGCATGCCCAACGTATCGATCCAGGCGGAGAGCGTCAGGGAGGCAGTTCTCCAGGCGATCCTCTCCCGCGGGGAGCGGAGCCTGGCCCCTCTCCTCGTGCGGAGCGCCGAGCTGGGGAGCTGGCGGCGGGCCGCGAAGGAGCTTGGGGTCGACGTAGCTGCCCTGGCCACCAGGGAGCTGTCCTTGGATGTCGAGCTGCCGTGGGATTTCATCTCCTCCCCCGGCGGTGATATCCTGCGGCGCGAGTACCGGCTCGCCTTCCCCCATCGGCAGGATGGGGGCTCCTGAACAGTCTGCCGGCAGCAGCGCGCCACCAAATTGTTGACGTTTCATGGTGCAGTTAAAATAAGTTGCATTTAATAATGCAAATAGTTATCCTATGCCGGTTGTAGATTTCTCCAGCACAGGTATGCCGTGATCCACCCCCACCAGCCACAGAAAGAGTACTTTGCCGAGCTGTTGCAGCTGCTCGGCTCCGCCACCATGGACCATCAGCTGATCTCCGGCGTGGATGCCCTTGCCTCGGAGCACGGCAACTGCGTCTACAAGGAGATCCTGGGGCTTCTGGTGGGGAAGCGTTTCGGCTCGGAACTCTCCGGCCGCTACTGGCGAGAGGCCGTCGAACACTCCCGTCTGATCTTCAACCCCGAATATGCCGGCCGCGCTTTCCGCCCGGCACTCCTGGACTACCTCTGCAACGTGGCCGGGGTCTTCAACGACCCGCGAATCATCGAGGCCGACTACCTGCACAACATTACCCGCTCCTCGGTCACCGACGGACTCACCGGTCTCTACAACCAGACCTACTTCAAGGATGTCCTTGCCAGCACCATCGCCAACCAGAGGCGCAGCTCCGACCAGAGTTTCGCTCTGCTCCTCCTGGACCTTGACCGATTCAAGCAGTACAACGACCGCTGCGGGCACCTCCTCGGCGACGAGGCCCTGAGGCTCTGTGCCGGGCTGATCTCCGGAGTTCTCAGGGATGGTGACATGGCTGCCAGGTACGGCGGTGAGGAGTTCGCCCTGCTCCTTGCGGGGGTGGACAGGCATGGTGCCCACGCCGTGGCGGAGAGGATTCGCGAGGAGGTTGAGAAATGCCACTTCCCGGGGGAGGATCTCCTGGAGGGGGGGAGGCTCACCATCAGCGGTGGCATCGCCGTCTTCCCGGAAAGCGGGGAGACAGCCGAGGATTTGATCGGGGAGGCGGACGCCGAGCTCTACCGGGCGAAAGAGAGGCGCAACACCATCTACAACAAGAGGTCAGACCGGAGGAGGAACAGCCGCCGTCCGGTGCGCACCCTGGTGGAGTACGCCTCCTTCGATGGCGCCCTCTTCCGCCCGGCACTCTCCACCGACATCAGCGAGGGGGGGATGGGGCTGGGGTGCGAAAACCTGCTCCCGGAGGGGACGAGCCTCTCCATCCGCCTCACCCGCCCTTTCTGGCCGAAAAACCTGCACCTTACAGCCACCGTGCGCCAGGTACGGCGCAAGAACGAGCTGGTCTGCGTGGGGCTGGAGTTCGAAGAGCCCCTCGACTCCCTGGAGGAGCTCATCTCGTGCCGGCAACGGTATCCGTCAGCCTCACCCTAAGGGATTCTCCGCCCCACAATTTTTCATCCGAGACGTCGGAATGCAGATGCCTTGATGACCGCGTAGAGCGTGGCCCCCGGGGAGATCTCCAGCTCCGCCGCCGCCCCACCCGCGATCTCCGCCACCAGCTCCATGCCGCCGAAGTCCAGTAGCACGCCGGTGCGCGGTCCCGATGGGAGGGTACGTAGCACCCTGGCGGGGAGGAGGTTGCGGGCGCTGATGGCCCTTGGGTGCTCCCTGCAGAGGATGATGTCCCTCGAAGAGAGCTCGTAGAGCGCCTCCCCGTCATGGGTCGGCTCCCCGGCCAGCTGCAGATTGACATTCCCCCAGGGGTAGTGGAGGATGCCGTCCCTCCTGAAGGGGGGGGGGAGGCGGAGGAGGTTGATGAACCCCACGTGGCTCCCCCCCATCCGCTGCAGCGCCAGCTCCTTGGGGTGAATCGGAGGTGAGGCGCTCCCGCGGGAGGTGGGGAGAACCCTGTCGGTGAGGAGGCGCATCTCCACGAGGGAGTGGGAGATGTAGATGTAGGGGATGCGGAACTGCTCGCCAATCCCCCGCAGGTAGGGGATGATCTGGAAGCGCAGGTCGTCGTCCAGGGCGGAGAGGGGCTCGTCCATCACCAGCAGGCGAGGGTTGGCGAGGATGGCCCGCCCCAGGGCGACCCGCTGCCTCTCCCCGCCGGAGAGGTGGGCTACCTCGCGCCTAAGCAGGCTCCCAAGCCCCAGGGCTTCCACAACCCCCTCGGGGGGGATGGCCCTGAGCGCCGCCGGGGTGCGGCGATAGCCGTAGAGGAGGTTCTCCTCCACCTTCAGGTGGGGGAAGAGGTTGGCTGACTGGAAGACCATGGCGATGCGGCGCCTCTCTGGCGGCAGGTCGATGCCGGCGTCGCTGTCGAAGAGGGTCTCGCCGTCGAGGACGATCCTCCCCCTGTCGGGTTTCTCCAGCCCGGCGATCATGGCCGCCAGGGTGGACTTGCCGCTGCCGGAAGGGCCGAAGATGCCGAGCCTTTCGCCGCTGAGGGTTTCATCCATGGCGAGGGTGAATCCGGGGTGGCTCTTCTCCAGTGAGATTGATAGTTCCATTTACCCCCTCCCTTTCCTGCCGAGCCGCTCGTGGAGGATGAGCACGGCAACGGAGATGGCCACGGAGACGGCGCAGAGGGCCGCGGCCAAGGGTTCGCCGCCGGGTGAGGCGGCGTAGTCGTAGATCGCCATGGGGATGGTTCTGGTCACCCCGGGGATGTTGCCGGCGACTATGACAGTGGCGCCGAACTCCCCCAGGCCGCGGGCGAACATCAGGGAGGAGCCGGCGATGATCCCCCTCCTGGAGAGGGGGAGGATCACCGAGAGGATGGTGTCGTGCCAGGTGGCGCCAAGGGTGCGTGATGCCTGGATGAGGCGAAGGTCGATGGCCTCCATGGCGATGCGCATGGAGCGGACCATGAGGGGGAAGCCGACAACCGCGCAGGCGATTACCGCCCCCCTCCAGGTGAAGACGATCCTCACCCCCAGATGCTCCAGGAGGGGGGAGAGCCACCCCTTGCTGCCGAGGAGGAGCAGGAGGAGATAGCCAACCACCACCGGCGGCAGGGTGAGGGGGAGGTTGACCACCGCCTCCATGAGGAGCTTGCCGCGGAAACTGACGAATGTGGAGAGGTAGGCCACGGCAAAGGCGAAGGGGAGGGAGAGGAGTACCGCGGTCAGGGCGATCTTCAGGGAGAGCCCTATGGCCAGGTAGTCGGCCGGGTCGAGGATGATCATGGTTTTACTTCGGAATGGATCTTCATGGCGCCACCAACGGGTCGAAACCGTGGCGCGCCATGATCACTCTGGCGGCGCTCCCCTGCAGATAGGCGTGGAAGGCGGCGGCCTCCCGGTTCAGCGCCCCGGAACTGGTCAGCCCCATCTGGTAGGTGATCCGCGGGTAGAGCTCCCGGGGGACGGCGAACTTGACTATCACCCCCCTCGCCAGGAGGGCGTCGCTGCGGTAGACGAAGGCGCCGTCCACCTCCCCCCGCTCCGCGTACTTCAGGCATTCGCGCACATCCCTGGCCATGACCAGCCTCTTCTCCAGGAGCTTTTCGACCCCGCCGCGGCGCAGGGCCTCCAGGGCATACTCCCCGGCCGGGACGCTCTTCGGGCTGCCGATGGCGATCCGCTCCAGGGAGTCCAGCTCCTGCAGGGAGGCTACCCTCTTCTCCCGCGGGGCGACGAATACCAGGGAGTTGTGGGCGAGCACCGATATTGACGAAGGTACCAGCACCCTTTTCCCCTGGAGGTAGGAGACCCACTCGGGCGTGGCGGAGATGAAGATGTCGGCGGCGGCGCCGCTTTCGATCTGCCTGGCAAGGCTCCCGGAGGCGCCGAAGTTCCTGCTGACCCTGCACCCCGGGTTCTTCCTGGCGAAGCCGTCTGCCAGCTCGCCGACCACCTCCCGCAGGCTGGCGGCGGCAAAGAGCCTGATCTCTCCCGCGCCGGCGGTGGAGACGGCGCAGATGGCGATTGCCATGGCAACGAGCAGATTCTTCATGGGGGAGCTCCTTTCCGTTGCTGACTGCTCCGCATCGAAGCGGTAACAACGGTCACCATCCATAAGCCGTGCCAACTATGTACCACAGATTGCAACGCCGCGGAAACAGAAGATTTATCACCCGCTGGGGGGTAGCAGCTCAAGGGAGGGGTGGCTGTTTTCAAGGCAGCTGCCGCTGATCGGGGCAGAAACGGCGATCCCCGGTGGGTGCAGGTTTTTTTACAGCTGTAAATAATTTTTACACATCCCGCAATCCCTTGCCTGGCAAGGGTTTGTGGTTGCCATGGAGTGAAGTTGTAAAGAAACTTTACACATTCACCCTGTTTTGTTAGATGCGGTTAAAGTTTTCACCCGGGGTAAGCTGTCGATATCACGGGACAAGGTGAAAAAAAGTCGCAGGTGAGAATTGGCACCACTTGTGCTTTAATTAAGGGCGCGGCCTGCATTGCTTCCATTCGGTTAGAGTCTGAAAATATTGTCATTGCCGCCAAGGGAAATTTACTGACTACAGGTGAGTGGGCTGGCGTTGGCTTTGCCGGCGACGGAGATCACCGAGGAGATAGGGTTTATGGCGGAGCATGTACTATTCGTGGATGACAGCAGGGTGACCATCAACATGATCAGGGAGTTCTTCTCCGGGGAGGAGATCGTCCTCCATTCGGCGGCCAGCGCCGAGGAGGCGCTGCAGCTGGTGCGCCGGCACGAGATAGCCGTGGTGGTCTCGGACAACATCATGCCCGGCATGAGCGGGGTACAGTTCCTCTCCCTGCTGAAGGGGATCTCCCCCGACACGGTGAAGATCCTCATGTCCGCCTTCGCAGACCTGACCAGCGCTCTGGAGGCGATCAACACCAGCGAGGTCTTCCGCTTCGTCCTCAAGCCGTTGCGCGCCGAGGAGATCCTCCGGGCTGTCAACGAGGGGCTGCGCCGCTACCGGACCAAGATGGCCATGCGCAAGGAGGACGAGGATGTGCTCCTCTCCCTGGCCCAGACCATAGAGCTGAAGGACCCATCCACCCGTGGCCACTGCGACCGGGTGGGGGTCTACGCCGTCCGCCTGGCAGAGCTCCTGGAGCTGCCGCGCAGCGTGCAGCGGGAGATCAAGTACGGCAGCTGGCTGCACGACTGCGGCAAGATCGGCGTGGCGGAGAGCATCCTCAACGGCCCCGGCCCCTTAAGCGACGACGAGTACAGCCATGTCAAGCAGCACTCCCAGTGGGGGGCCGACGTGGCCGCCAAGGCCAACCTCTCCCAGATAGTGCTCAACATCGTCCGCCACCACCACGAGCGCTACGACGGCACGGGGTACCCGGACGGCCTGAAGGGGGAGGCGATCCCACTGGAGGCGCGCATCGTCGCCGTGGCCGACGTCTACGACGCCCTGGTAACCGACCGCCCCTACCGCCGCGGTTTCACCCTCCCCGTTGCCTGCCGCATCCTTGAGGACATGCGCGGCGCCGAGCTCGACCCCCAGATAGTAGACCTCTTCCTGGACGGAGTCTGCCGCCGGCAGGGGGGGGGAGGGTGGTGGCCGCCACGGGCGTAAAGGTTGCTCCACCCCCAGGCTTAAGGGGGTGGAACGCATGAGGGTTCGGACGCCAGCAGGCACCGCTGCCCGAAGGCTCCTCGTCGCCATCTTCCTGGTGCTCCTCTCCTGGAGCCTCGCCGCTGCCGCCTCCTCGGTCTGGCGGGCCAGGAAGGGGGGCGAGGTGATCTGCCTGGGGGGGACCTTCCACCTGCTGCGCCAGGTGGACTACCCCCTGCCAACCGAGTTCGAGCGGGCCTTCGACTCCTCTGACCTGATCCTCTTCGAGACCGACATCGCCAAGCTGCAGGAGCCGGCCACCCGGTCAAGGCTCCTGGCCAGGGCTATCTACGAAAACGGCGACACAATCGACCGCCACCTCTCCCCCGCAACCTACGCCACCCTGAAGGAGCAGTGCGCTGCCAACTCCATCCCCCTGGAGTCCATGCGCCGCATGAGGCCCTCCTTCCTCATTCTCACCCTGACCATGATGGAGCTGCAGCGCCTTGGGGTTACGGAGGAGGGGGTGGACCAGCACTTCCACTCCAGGGCAGTGAAGGGGAAGAAGATGATCGGGGCGCTGGAGACGGTGGAGGAGCAGCTGGATTTCCTCGTCACCATGGCCGACGGCAACGAGGACCAGTTCGTCCGCCACTCCCTCCGGGAGCTGAAAGGGGCGAGGGAGGAGTTCGGTCGCCTCGCCGGGGCCTGGCGCAGCGGGGACGCCGCCGGGCTGGAGGAGCTCCTCACCGGGCGGATGAAGAGGGAGCAGCCAATCCTCTACCGCCGGCTGATCAGCGAGCGCAACCGTGCCTGGCTCCCCGGGATCGTCGCCAGGCGTAAACCAGGCCAGACCAGCTTCGTCCT
>CALMOE010000242.1 GCA_937871715.1 uncultured Geobacter sp.
GTGGGATGGGGCGCGAGGCGCAGCCGGTAAAAAGTCCGACTATCAGGATTAAAACTGCAACATATACGCGTGTCATTGAATACGGAAGTCCTTTTCACTCAAGCCAACATTGGGACGCATCTTCAGGAAGGTGATGGCGGTGCGATTGCCGTTACGTTCCTCTATCACCAGTTTGCGTAGGCGACCGTCGATGTTGCTCGTCAGGATGAAGCTGCGCACTTGCCCCTTCTTCTGCGGAGCAATGGTCAGGGTCTGTGTATCACCGCTACGTTCGGCACTGAAATCTATCCCCGAAGGGAGAGTGCTTATCGGCCTGGAAAGCAGGGACATCCAGCGTTTCAGCCCTTCGTCAGCCGGGAGCGGAATCTGCTGGCGGCTGTTACCATCCTGTATATGTAGCTCGATGACCGAGTCACGAAGGACCATACGACTTGCATGGGGGGGCTTCAGCTCCATGTAGAACAGGTCCGGTTTCTTGAAGCGGACAGACCCGGTGGAAACCAGTTTCCTCCTCATGACTGTCAGCTGTTTTTCCTGTGATATCTCGGCAGTGAAATCATTAATCTCGCTGAACCCCCTGCGCAGGTTTTCCAGGGCCTCCAGGGGGGTAATGGAAGCAGCAGTCGCGTTCAAGGGGAGAAGCAGCAGGATGATGATTGTAGCCAGCAGACGGATCACAGCTTGCCTACTCCAAGGGTGAGGGTTGCCCTTGCCAGGGTGGTCTCGCCGGATGTCACCTCCCCCTCCATCAGGAAGAGTCGGCCGAAGCTCTTGATCACCCTGACGGCAAAGCAGAGAGTCTCACCGCTGCGGTATGGGGTTAAAAACTCGGCATGGTCGATGGCGGCGAGAAATCCCCCCTCTCCCTCTTCCTGCACCGTAACCACCCCCGCAAGCTGTGCCAACCCCTCCACCATGAAAATGTCGCTGAAGTAGGCCTCGCCGCTGCTCCCCTGGCGGAGTGCGGTGGCGGAGACGCCTGGTTCGCGGCTGAGAATCCTGTCGAGGAAGAGAAAGGGGTGGCGGTGGGGAAGGTATGCGCATGGATCTGGATTAAGCAGGGGAGCCCCCTATGAAGTTGATGGCGAAGTATGGCCCTTCCGGTGAGGCAGCCAGGTGCAATCCATGCTCACCTGTAGACAGGCTGGCAATGAGTGCCGCCATGGACACCCCCCCCATGGCAAGGGAACGGCCGATAAGGGCGGCAGTGCTGATCCGTTTAGCACCAGGCAGGGCATCGGCAAATGCCTGCAACAGGTCGGCAGAACCGGAGAGTGATACCCATGCCGGAGGATGCGAGGGGAGAAGACGGTGCAGGGCCTCTTCTTCGCGACCCGCGAGCAATCTGCCGATACTGCTTACAGTCGTGATGCCAGCCAGTATCTTTGCCCCCCTAGACTCGGCATGGGAGCGTCTCTCCAGGACGATGGCACCGCATCCTTCGGCAAAACCGGCTGCCAGCAGTCTGTCCTGACGCATATCCCTGAACCCCTGCATCATGCGTGGCGTCAGCTCATCCACCCCCCCGGTTACCATGACATCGGCACGCCCCTCCTCCATGAAGCGGCATGCCAGCTGTAACGCCGATTCGGCTGAGCAGAATCTCTGTACAGCTGTAACATTCGGCCCCTGCAGTCCGTGTTCGATCGAGGCGTTACTGGCCGCAGCATTGGCGACGGTATTGGGGAAGAGCATCGGGGCCACTCCGTCAACCCCCTTCAGGAAATAACCGCTGATGAACTCTTCCGAGTTGGCGATGCCGCAGAAACCGGCACCGATGGTTATACCGATGCGGTCAGGGGAGATGTCACCCTTCCTGATACCGGCATTGGCCAGGGCCTGTCCGCTGGCAACCACGGCAAAGATGCTGCTGCGATCGAATTTGCGCGCCTTGAGCGGTGGCATGAAGTCAGCTGCCCGGAATTGATCAGCCCGGCCCCATCTGAGTTTGGCGCCGATAGCCAGGGTTTCAGGCACGTCGGACAGGCAACAGCGGTCGCTCGCAACTGCTGTCAGTAGGGGGTCGATACCGACGCCCGCTGCCGATATGGCAGAAAGGCCGGTTACCACTATGTCGGCAACGTCATGTTTCATAGGCTAAGGACCAGGCTGGTGATATTGCCACCGAAGGCAAAGGAGTTGGACATGGCCACGCTGCTGGCCGTTGACCTGGGGCCGGTGTGGCAGTAATCCAGGTCACATTCCGGGTCTCTGCCGCGGAAATGAAGGGTCTGGGGTATGGTACCTGCACCAAGTGCCAGGACAGTGGCCACTGCCTCGATAGCTCCGGCAGCACCAAGGCAGTGGCCAGTAATCGGTTTGGTGGATACGAGGGGGACATCTGTCGCCCGCTCCCCGAAAACCAGCTTCATGGCGGTTGATTCAACTACGTCATTAAGCGGCGTGCCGGTGCCGTGGGCATTGACCCAGCCCACTTCCTCCATAGAAATACCCGCGATGGAGAGGGCATCTCTCATTATCCGCGAGGCTACGACTCCGCTCGGATCAGGGGCGGTCATATGGTGGGCCTCACCGCCAACTGCGTACCCCCTGACCATGCCGTATATGGTAGCTCCGCGCTCCCTGGCCACAGTCTCGCGTTCAAGGACCATGAAGGCTGCCCCCTCGCCGAGGGTGATCCCCTGTCGCCCAAGGCTGAAAGGAGAACAGGGGTTGGTATCAACGACCCGCAGTGAGTTGAAACCGGCAAAGGTAAGGATGGAGAGGGTGTCGCTCCCGCCGCAGACAACTGCATCCAGCTTGCCTCTGGAGACCAGATCCGCACCCCAGCCGATTGCAGTGGCGGATGAGGAGCAGGCAGTGGTTATCGTCCCCTGGTGACCGGCAATGTCGAACTCCTCGGCGATCACGGTGGCAGTCCTGTCGGGGAGGACCCCCCGCAGCAGGCTCGGCGAGGTTTTCAACTCCTGCAGAGCCCCCTTGAGCCACTGCTCCGCCTGGAACATGCCGGCCGCACCCGCGCCAACCACTACGCCGACAGAGTAAGGGTCGTAGATGCCGCGGATGCCGCTCGCTTCCATGGCTTCACCGGCGGCTATAAGTCCGAACTGGTCTGCCCTGGAGAGCCTGGCAGCCCCACGCCCGCCGAACCTGGCTACAGGGTCGAAATCACGCACCTGTACGCCTATGCCGGCGGGGAAGGGTGATACGTCAAAGAGGTCAATCGGGCCGACGCCGCTTCTCCCCTCCAGGATGGCGCAACGGAAAGAGGAGATATTCTGCGCTGCTCCGCAGAATATGCCGAGACCGGTGATGACGACTCTCTCGCTCATATGATGCCGCCGTCGACGACCAGCGTCTGGCCGGTGATGTATGCAGCCTGGCGCGAGGCGAGAAAGAGTACCGCCGCGGCAACCTCGTCTGGCTGGCCGATCCTCTCCAGGGCTGATCCGGAGACGACGCGCTCGACCAGATCCTGTTTCAGGCCGGCAGTCATGTCAGTGGCAATCATACCCGGGGCCACCACATTCACCCTGATACCCATTGGTCCGACCTCGCGGGCAAGGGCCTTGGAGAAGCTGATGATCGCCCCCTTGGTGGCGGCATAGTTTGTCTGGCCTGGAGTGCCGCTGATGCCTGCTATGGAGGAGAGGTTGACAATCGCCCCTTGGCGCCGTGCCAGCATTTTGCGCACCCCCCATTTGCAGCAGTGGAAAAGTGGGGAGAGGTTGGTACGGAGCACTGCGTCCCAGTCTGACTCGGCCATCATCGCCAGGTAGCCATCGCGGATTATCCCGGCGTTGTTGACAAGGACGTCAATGCTGCCGCTGGCGGCAGCAGCCGAATCTATCAGGGAGACGGCACCGTCGCCAGTGGTCACATCAGCCCTGATCGTGGTGATGCTCCCAGATAGTGCGGCTGCCGCTACCTTCAGATCCTCAGCAGCAGCTTCGTTCTGCAGGTAGGCTGCATGGACGTTTGCTCCGGCAGCGGCGAAGGCGAGGCTGACTGAGCGACCGATCCCACGGGTCCCACCGGTGACGACCACGGTGGTGTCAGTAAAGTTCATTAGATTCTCTATTGGCATAAGTATGCTGATTCTAGCGGCATCGGCAGAAAAAGTCCAGAGGCTTGGGGGTGATGGGCAGGCCTGAAGCGCATCCTGCTAGACAGGGTTGATGCGGGATCGAGAGACTCTTTTCATCAGCTTCCAGAGAGGGCCACGCACCGGGAAATTGCGGATCATCTCCAGCATGGCATCGCTGATGTTGATCTCCAGACCGGGTAAGACCCAGTTGGTACGCTTGAGGGCCTCACTGGTCACCAGGTCGCAGAGGCTGTCCCGCAGCGGGGGGGATATGTAGAAATGCGGATCGAGCATTAGGGTATCGGGAGCAATAACCCCGTCTGCCAGGGCTCTGGAGTAAATTTCCGTCCCGGGGAAGATGCGGATACCGGTCATGCCGATTACCGCGGTTGGCTCAAGTTCGTCCATCAGGGCAAAGGTCTGCAGGACAGTCTCCTCATTTTCTCCCGGAGCGCCGAAGAGAATGTAGTGGGCGAAATCAACCCCCCTTCCCCTGCAGAGCATGGATGCGGCGCGGATCGTTTCCACATTAAAGGACTTGCCCAGGGAGGAAAGAACCGCTGGAGCGCCGCTGTCCGTGCCGAACTCAAGGGCATCGCATCCCGCGTCGATCATGGCATCGAGAACTCTTTCCGGCAGGAAGTCAGGGTTGATGAAGGCTGACCAGTTGATGGCAAGACGTGCCTCGCTTATGGCGCGGCAGAGCTCTTCGGCAAAAGCGGTGGGGAAATTGAAGATGTCATCAACGAAATAAATGTAGTTGACGCCGAATCTGTCAACCAGGTCTCCGATCTCCCCGATAATGTCGCTTACGGGCCGGGTGCGGACAGTGCGACCCTCAAGGAGCGGGTAGGTGCAGTAGCTGCAGCTGAAGGGGCATCCGCGCTTTGTCTGGATGTTGGCCATGCCGCCCAGGCGGTGGTAGGCTGCAACGTCGAATAGATTGCGATCGGGTGTGCCGATGCACGACACCGGTACTGGGGGGGTGAAGTCGTCATTACCAAGGGTAAGCAGACCGGGGATCCCCTCCGTTGAACGCCCCTGCGCAAGCCTCTGCAGTAGCACGGGCAGCGACTCCTCCCCTTCGCCTGCAATGCCGAAATCGGCCCCAAGCTCTGCCATCAGCTCCCGGGGCATGATGGAGAAACCCGAGCCGCCGACTATGGTCACAGCCCTGCCGCGGCACGTATCTATTACCTCCCTGACCCCACCGAGATACGAGCGGCTCCCCGGAAAGGTTACATTATCGATGTTACGGATGGAGATGATTACGGCCTCGGGAGAGAAACCCTCCAGCTCCTTCAAGATGGCGACTGAGGGCTCTTCGCAGAAGCAGAGGTCCAGACAGCGCAGATCGTGTCCGGCTGCAGCCAGGCGGGGGACGAGGAAGGCGAGACCTATCGGGTAGACGGGGTAGGGGGATCTTTCGCGGTTGGCTGAGATGAGGAGCAGCTTCATGGCGTTTCGGCCCAGGCAAGCATCTTTTCCAGCCTAGAGGCAATCTCACCGGGGAGACGGTACTGGGTGACACCTTTGAGATCGGTGAGGGCGTGCACGGTCACCCCCCTTGCCAGCGGACGACCGTCAGCACCGACGATCACGCAGCTGAATTCCAGGGTTGGAGTATCGCTACGCCTTACAGTCGTCCTTACCGTAAGCCTTTCATTGAAGCGGGCAGGGCGCAGGTACTTGAGTTCAAGGTTTACCACCGGACCCAGGTACCCGGCTTCTGCCAACTGGTCAACTGCAAGGCCGAAGCGGGATGCCAGTTCGTTGCGCCCCACCTCCATCCAGGCAACATAGTGACCGTGCCAGGCAACCTGGTAAGCATCAACTTCGTTGAAACGAACTGTTATGCCTGTCTCGTGTTGGTTCACTGCTGCTCCGAAGCGATCCAGCGGTTGTATTTTTTCAGGGAGTCTCCGCAGCCGGCTTCATGCCAAGCCGTAATCCCTGCCCTGCGCAGGGCAAGATAGGTCTCTTCCCAATTGACAGGCAGGCAGAGTTCCTGGACAAGGAAATCGGGAATGTCCGAGGCTGTCAGAAACTCCTGTTCGATATGCTCCATGAGAGGAACAGTCGGTTCTGCAAAACAGTAATCCCCTACTATGCCTGCCAACTGGGGTGCAATTGACTCGATAAGAGGCGTATGCAGCGGAGCATCGCAGGGGAAGGTGCGCACGCTGAACGCTCCCAGGGATAGCGACTCGGCCATGGCCGACTCGATGGAATGCCGCTCTCCGGCAAGGAGCAGGTGGCGCGATGTGTTCCGGTTTGCCACGTATGCCCCGTTGTTCTCTGCAACTGACAAAACGGTAGTTGCAGGCAGGCCGATGACGCACCCCAGGGAGTATTCCACACCACCGGCCATGGAGGCAAGAGAGTTGCCGACCCTCATGGTCAGGGTGAGGGCGTCGCTGTCGGCAAGCGAACCACAGGCAGCCAGCGCCGGGTAGATACCCATGCTGTGTTCGGCGATAATTGCCGGCTTCACACCCGAACTCTGCAGCCGCTGCCGCTGGATTAGACTGATTGCCGTACCGTAGACCTGCAGGGCGACTTGCCTGGAGAGGATCTTTTCTCCCCAGCTGAAGCTCTCCAGGTCAAGTCCTGTCATCCTGCGGGTCAGGAGGGCTATATCCCGGAAATCTTCGTCAATGGGGAGGTTGTTTTCTTGGGTCAGGGGCTGACCGGGGAACATGACACAGATCATGCATTAACCTTTTTACGTTTGATTGCCGATCTGAAGCCGATGTTCATCGGCAGGAACACCTGCAGTGAACGGTGCATTTTCCAGAGTCGCCTGTACATTGAGCCGAAGGAGTAGAATGAGCTGTTAAGCCAGTCGTACCCCTCCTGCAGCTGCGCCGGTGTCATCCCCTTCGGCTGAAAGGTGACATGCTCCATATCGTAATCTTCCCACGAATTGGAGAGGATCCGCCCCTCCGCCTCCAGTCGCCGGCGTACCACGGTGCCGGGGTAGGGGGTAAGGATCGGAAAGATTGCCGCCTCCAGGCGTGCATCCTCGCAGAACCTGAGCAGCTGCGGGAATATCTCCGGCGTGTCGTTGTCTGTCCCGAGTACGAATGAGCCGAGTATCCCTATGCCGCTATCCCTGAAGACATTGGCGTTATCCTTGTAGAGCCTCGCGGTGTTGGTGACCTTCCCCATGGCGGCCAGGGACTCCTGGTTGAGGGATTCGAACCCTACGAAAAGGGCGATGCAGCCTGCCTCGCCCGCGGACCTGATGAACTCCCGGTCGTCGGCAAAGTCAATGGGGGCGTGGGAGAGCCATTTCAGCCCCATTCCTGCCATGCCGCTGAAGAGTTGTAGGGCATAGTTACGGTCGGCCACCAGGTTGTCATCAACGAAAAAGATAAAGGAGTTTTTCTGCCGCAGGATTTCCAGCTCAGCCAGAACATCGTCAACCGGGCGCTTGCGATACCTGCGACCGTAGAAGGCAGTTACCGAGCAGAATTCGCAGTCAAAAGGGCAGCCGCGGGTAGTCTGGAGGGTGTTGGTGAAAAGGTACTTCTTGCCGCTGAATATCTCCCTTCTGGCGGACGGTATGGCTGTCATTTCGATAAGATCGGCTGAGCGGTAGAGCCGCTCAAGCTCACCGCGCACGAAATCGCCAAGGAGCCTTGGCCAGATGATCTCCCCCTCGCCGACGACCACGGCATCCACATGCAGCTGAGCCTCTTCCGGCAAGTTGCTTGCGTGGAATCCACCCATGACCACGGTTTTCCCCTGGGCTCGGAAGCGGGCTGCAATCTGATAGGCCCTGGGAGCCTGGGGGGTCATGGCGGTGATGGCCACCAGATCCGCATCGCTAACCGGGAAGCCGGGCTCGATGTTCTCATCCCACAGGGTAACTGACCATTCAGGGGGAGTTACGGCGGCAAGAGCCGCCAGGGAGAGGGAAGGGAACTTGAAACCGAGTTCGCCCCACAGACGACCCTTTGGCCATCCGGGTGAGACGAATAGCACCTTCATTTGCGGTTTTCCGCTATATAAGCTGCCATGGATCGGACAGACTGGAATACCTTGGTGCCAGTGGCCGCATCCGGCACAACTACGCCGTAGCTCTTCTCCATGGCCACCACAAGCTGAAGGGCATCAATGGAGTCCAGACCGAGCCCCTCACCAAAAAGGGGCGCGTCGCTCTCTATGTCCGCAGGAGCCATACCTTCGATGCGCAGGGCATCTATTATCAACTGCTTTACCTGTTCGATCAGTTCTTCAGACATGCATCAAGATCCTTTGCTATTGAATTCAATTCCAGTAATCAAAGAAGTTATACCACTGATCCGGATATTTACGGATGTATTTTTCAAAAACGTTTACGAGCTGACCGATGCCGATTCTGATTGCCGTTCGGTGGTCGGAATGCCCCCCACCTACATGGATCGGAGAATCCATGTAGGTTGCGTATCTGCTCCCTTCCAGCGGGACGAAAACTGGTATGATCGGGGCGCCGGTTGCAATGGAGAGGTAGGCTGCTCCTGCAGGTATGGAAGCTGGCCTGCCGAAAAAATCCATATCCAGCGTGTGGGAGGAGCCGTCCCTGTCGCCCAGAAGCACCACGATCTCATTGCGGCGCAGGGCATTTACCGCCTCTATTATGGCCAGGGGAGAGGTGTCATTACGATCGACGTAAATTACGCCGATGCCCCGATCCATCCTGATTCTCTCACGCTCTTCGTTGACCTTTTCATCCGGTTCGCGGAAGGTCATGACGTTAAGCCTGTACCCCATCGCTGCCAGTCCCAATCCGCCGAGCTCCCAGTTCCCCAGGTGTGGCGAAACCAGGATGGCGCCGCTCCCCGCTGCAAGGGCGTTGTCTAAAGGGGCACTGGAAGAGCGGTTCCCCATCATGGCGAAGAGCCGCTCTTCGCTCACCCTGGTCATGAGCATGATATCGGTCCAGTTGCGGGCGTACTTGTAAAACGCGCTCAGGACCAGCAGCTCGACGTTTCTCCTGCCGGTAACGACCCTCAGGTTAGCGCGACACCCCCGGCGCTGCATCGGGGTTAACAGATAGATGAACCAGGCTGTCAGTGCCGCGAAAGGGGGATAAAGCCAGCGGGGTACCAGCCGGGTAAACATGCTTATCATCGCCAGGCTTGCATTGCTATACAGATTCATAAGAGCAATAAACCGCTTAGCTAGCGACTCCTAACCCTTCCGCGCCTCTTCTCAGCGCAGCATTCGGACTTGAACTCCCTTTCCCATGCAGGGTCGGCAATCTCTGCGTAGTCAGCGGCATATTCGTCCATCTGCGGGGCAAGTTCAGTGAAAATCGCCGCTGCCCCTTCGTGGGTGCCATAAACTCCAGGGGAGCCGAACAGTTCCCGACCTGTATCTGGATGGTCTATCAGCATGCAGGGACGGAGCAGGTTATCATGCTCTCCCTGCTTTTCCCTGATTGCCCTGAAGAGGGGGGAGGCAAGGGCGTCGGCGATTGTTGTGCGTCGGATGTTGTCCACGGCGAAGTGGCAAAAGACGCACGGTTCGATGTCGCCGTTGGCGTTTATGTGAAAATACTTTCGACCACCCGCGATGCAGCCGCTGATGATCGGCCCGTCATTCCAGAAATCGATGAAAAGCATCGGCTTGGTATCGCGGAACTCAGCCACCTGGTTGCGCAGCATGTCGCGCTGCTCCGGGGTGGCCATCAACTCCAGATTCGGCTCTCGTCCGACCGGCACATATGTAAATAGCCAGAGGGCGTAAACGCCCTTTTCCAGAAGCATATCGATATATGCCGGGTCGGTTATGATATGCGTGTTCTGGCTCGTCTGGGTAAAGGAGCCGCAGAAGGAGAGCCCGTTAGCCTTGAGCAGTTCCATGGCCCGCATCACCTTTCGGAAATGTCCTGCACCGCGGCGGGCATCGGTCTCCTCCTCGTACCCTTCGAGGGAGAAGGCCGGCATGACATTGCCAACCTCGATGAGCTTTTCCACCATCGCCTCATCGATGAGCCCGCCGTGGGTGAATACCAGGAAAGCCATGTCCGAGTGTTTGCGGAAGAGATCGAAGATATCGTCCTTGAAGAAGGGCTCGCCGCCGGAGATCACCGCGAAGTAGACCCCCATCTCCTTCATCTGGGTGAGAACCGAATCCACCTCTTGATTGGAGAGTTCCAGCGTCTTGGAGTAGTCCCCGGCGTAACAGCCGTAACAGGAGAGGTTACATTTCATTGTCAGGCTGATTACAACCGTGGACGGGGGGTAGAATCCGTGTCGGTCTGCCCAGGCCTTGCGCTTGTTGGTTCCCGAGAGGAGGTGGTTAACGGTCAGGTTTGTGATCCATTTCTGACGCTGGTTGGGGTGAATATCACGCAGGATGCGACGGGGGAACTCGATGCTTGGATGGTTGTCCTTTATCAAGGAGCGTATCCAGCGGATACGCTCCTTGTAGTAATCCTTCTTCGGGATCAGCTCCATCAGGTGGGTCATGTTGGCCAGGGTCTCATTCGAAGAGTTAGTGGCCATGGAGAGGAGCGTGGAGACAATCTTTTCGGTTGTATAGTTTTTCAGGCTATGAAGCATAATTGATTACCTGCTGATTATTTATTCATGTAACGGAGAAAGGTCATGCAGATTCTCCAGGTATCAGGTACCGCTCGAAAATGACTGGTGCTCCTGCCGTCAGCCACCCTGGCAGCGACCGGTATGGAGTCGACATAAAAACCTCCCCGCCATGCCTTGAGCAGCAGTTCCATCTCCATGTCGTAGCCGCTACTCACCAGTGATACAGAACTAAGTAAACGAACAGAATAGTAGCGGAAACCGGACTGGCTGTCATCTATGTTATAGCCAGTCCTTCTTTTCATGCACCAGGCACCGAACCGGTTCCAATGACGTCTTAGCCCGGCCATCTGCTGAAACTGCGAGTAGCGGGAAGCCAGGAGGATGTCCGCACCGCGCTCCATGGCAGTATTTATCAGCAGTGGGATTGCTGCAGGGTCGTGCTGCCCGTCGGCATCAACGGTGACAACACCGCTGTAACCCTGTTCAATGGCCCAGGCAAAGCCGCTCTTCAGGGCCGCCCCCTTGCCCGCATTTTTCATCTGCCTGATCAGGTTCACCCCTAGTTCAGAAACTATGGCGGCAGTATTGTCATTGGAACCGTCATCCACAACCAATATGGGGCAGCCCGATAGTTGCACCTCCTGGACGACCTCCGCAATCGTTCTCTCGGCATTGTATGCCGGTATGACTACAGTTACTGCCAAGTTTTCACCAGATTTCGCAGGGTAGTAAATTGATAGCGCTCAAGCAGTTGCTCCACCCTGGAAGTTACATCGGAGCGCGGGCCGTATGCCGCGAAAGAAGCAATGGCTGAGAGCCCCAATCTTGGACCATCTGCTTCCATCTCCCGTGGATGGAGGTAAAAAACGGCTGGATCACCCTTGATATTTGCCAGTTTCACGCTACGTTCAATGAGCCACATCGGAAAAATTCTCAACCCCCAACCGCCACCAGTAGGCAGGTTAATGAGCGGAGCGGCTGTAACCAGAGGCGGTATCTCCCAGAGTGGCCCATTCAAAGTGCCTAACTTGTGGGGGCTAATATCCCCCCCCGGTTCGCCGATAAAAGGCAACGGAGTGCAGCTGGAATCGTAAAGATACCCCTCTTGAGCCAGTATGTCGAATGCCCATGGCGTCCGCCTGCGCGAGAGCGACCACTGGGGAGCACGGAAACCGACCGGCGGCTCACCGGACTGGGAGGAGATTATGGAGCCTGTTCTTCTGATTTCTTCACGAAACTCATCTTCCGTAAGGGTGTATACCAGGCGGTGAGAGAAGCCGTGGGAGGCTATTTCATGCCCTTCAGCCGATATGCGGGGGACAAGTGACGGTATCGACTCGGCAACGCAGCCAAGCACGAAGAATGTAGCCTTTACACCATGGCGGGCGAGCAGTGACAGAAGCCGGTCAATGTTTTGCTCAACCCTCCATTCCGATTGCCTTACCACCGGCTCCTTGGCCAAGCCGCAGACATGATACCAATCCTCAACATCTATGGTCAGTGAATTCAGCCGTGGCATCGACGAAGAGACCAGCACAAAATACCCCATTGATTCCGCACAAGTCAATTGGCACCGCTGCCTCAGGGTCGCCACATATATCCGTGCCTTAAACTTTTAATGATACCTTAAGACTCCTTGAAAACAAAGCTAAACTTGTCTGCTAAAACCATCATGAAGAGAGTTGAGTAATTCAAAAACAGTTTCGTCTTTAATCAGCAATAAATATATATTTTACTAGCACCCTTTGCTCGTGTAATAGTTATCGATACGATTATGCAGCCAAAGGTGTCAGATGCCTACCCGCACAGCCCTGATTTATTCCCACGAGTTTGACCAATTCTCGTACGGCGAGAGCCATCCGTTCAAGGCACAAAGATTTCGTCTCGCCTTTGAGTTGATGCACTCCTATGGCCTTACAACACTACCAGGAGCTCTCGTTTGCGAGCCAGGAGCGGTAAATGATGATGAACTCCTGACTTTCCATGATGCCGGATATCTGCAACGGATGAGGGAGTTCAGCTGCTCCAGCCAGCCAAGGGCAGATTTTCTCTACGGGCTCGGGGACTCGGAGAACCCTGTCTTTCCAGGATTCTACGACTGGGCCTGCCTCGGCACCGGGGGGACACTGGAGGCAGCCAGGCTCGTAAGCGAAGAAGGGTACAGGGCGGCGTTCAACCTGGCGGGAGGATATCACCATGCCCACAAGGCCAAGGCATCCGGATTCTCTTACCTTAACGACGCAGTCATCGCCATTAACCGCCTGCTCTCTATGGGGAAGCGAGTAGTCTATCTGGATATCGACGCCCACCATGGCGACGGTGTACAGGATGCCTATTACGATACGGACAGTGTGCTGGTCATCTCCATGCACGAAAGCGGCCATTACTTCTTCCCGGGAACAGGTCGTGAACTGGAGTTGGGGGAGGGGAGGGGATACGGTTTCTCGGTCAATATACCGCTGATTGCCCACACTGACGACCCTCTCTACATGAAAGCTTTCGACGAAGTTGTCTTTCCGTTGATAGCAGCCTACGACCCGGATGTGATCTTCACCCAGATAGGGGCTGACACCTTCCGTACCGACCCCCTGACGCGACTGGAGATAACAACCCACAGCTACGGCTACATCATTAAAAAGATAAATGCACTGAAGATCCCATGGATAGCTGTAGGTGGCGGAGGGTATGACCTGATCAATACTGCGCGGGCCTGGACGATTGTCTGGGGCACCATGAACAACAGTAAACTGCCGGCAAAGCTACCGGATTCATTCATTAGACTGATAAGCACCCTCGGCTACCCCAACAGGATGCTTCTCGATGCAATGCACTGGGCCGATGAGGTCGACCGCCACTTGGCCCTATGCGCAGTTGAGAAGAGTATTGCCACAATCCGCCGCCATGTGTTCCCCATCATAATTGGTGGAAATCATTCTTGACGATGGCCGAGCAATGCGGATATATTTCCGCCTGCCCCAGCGACAGGGACACCTTGCACGCCCATGCGGAGAAACAATGAACTCAGCAACACCATCAATACCTGGCAGTATTCAAGGGATTAGCTTCTATACGCCGCCATTGACCGCGATTCTCCACGCCCGCGACGGCAAGGTTCAGATCCCGTATGGGGATATCTCCATTCCACTCTTGGAGGAGGACTACTCCTCCCTTGCAGGCGAAGAGCCCTCATACGACGCCATCGGCAGGGGGATTTACCACCTCCTGCGCCACAATCCCGATCTCCCGATGGCAGACAGGTATGCTGCCCTGCTGAAAGAGGGGTATCCACACCTTTTGGCAGAACTGGCCACAAACCTGATGATGCTGGACAAGAAGGATGTGGACCTCCCATATCTTGACCGGAAAATCAACTACCTGAAGATTTTCAGCCTGCTTGAACCTGAAAGCCATCGCTTCCCCCTGGAAATTGGCGCTACATACCTGGCAAAAGGGCTCACCCTGGCTGCCATGGGTAACGTCACGATACTTCTCTACCAAAGCGAGAAGTATCTCCGCACTGCATTCGCAATGAATCCCGAAGATGTCCAGATACGTCACCAGCTAGGTGAAATCTGCTACCTGCTCGGACGCTACGAGGAAGCAGCGGACTTATGGGAATCAGTTCTACAACAGCTTCCCGAAGAGATTTCCTCAAGGCTCAACAGCAGGATTAAGCAGATCCGCACTTCCGAACTGCCACCTGTCCCTCCGGTCGATTTCCTCCAGGCGGTTGGGGTTGCCCTGGAAGCCTATGAGGCTGAGGATTGGGAGGAGGCGGCTGCGATCATCATCGACGTCATAGGCGCCCTGCAGCAATTTGACGAGTTCCCGCTGGCCGAGATCAATTACCTGCTTGGCCTCTGCTACGTCAGGCTGGGAATACCCCGCTATGCCGAACAGTATCTGCGTGCCGCCCTGCAGCTTCGCCCGGATTTTACAGAGGCTGCAGAGGAACTACGCAATCTGGGGGTGGAGTGATGTTCGGGTTTTCACCCGCAGACTGGATCTTCATCACCGGTGTGATGGCGGTAATCATTTTCTGCGTGGCAATAAGTGACATGCGTAAGAAGAAATAGAACCTTTCTCGACCAATAGGAAGACTAAATGCTCGAAGCTGAAGAAAACAAAACGCCTCGCCCATTCGGGCTCACCCTCCTCACCGGGCTGTACCTGTTTTTCTTCATGCTTTCCGTGACTACTTACGGCAACCCTTTCCCCTTCATGGGGAGCATTTATACCGATGCCCCTGCCAAGGTACTAGTCTTCTTTGACTCCCTGATCTGTATCTATCTTTTTTTAGGCATTTATAAAAAACAGCTTCTCACCTGGTATATCCTTATTGCCTACAACATTTTCGAAATAGTCAACACTATGGTGAACCTCTACCTGATCACACCCGTTGAAATCGAGAAAATAGCCGGTACCCAGGTTGACCAAAACGGCCTGATGATCAACAATATTGCCGCAGCTCTCGCCATACTGCTCCTCACCCAGTTCATCTACCGGCATAAGGGGTATTTCAATAACCGGCAGAAGTACCTGTTCTAATTTCATGCAGATAGCATATGGCCTGCAAGATTTACCGACATATGTGCTATATTTTAAATTTAATCAGGAAGAGACCAAGGAGCCAGAGTGACTTTCTTGCCTGAATTCATGAAAATTAGCGGTAAGGGCGGGATTCTTGATAAAATGATGCACGGTCTTACCCAACCGTTTTTCACCAAGCACCAAGAGGAGGAGTGCAGTGTTGACCTCCACGATACCAGGGGGGTGGGAATACGCATCGAAAAACTGAACAAGTTTTTCGGTGAAAAACACGTGCTCGAGGATATCGACCTGGAGATACTCCCGGGAGAGACATTTTCCATAATCGGTCCATCAGGAACGGGAAAAAGCGTACTCCTCAAGCATATTGTTAAACTTTTATCGCCTGACAGCGGCGAGGTTTTCATCGACAACCATCCGGTCTTCAACCCTACCGACAGTGAACCGCCCAACTATCGCTACAGCATGGTGTTCCAGTCATCGGCCCTCTTCAACTCCCTAACTGTCGGGGAGAATGTGGGACTGTGGCTCCGGGAAAAACGGATCTGCAAGGAGTCTGTCATACGGCAGATAATCAGGGAGAAACTTGCCCTGGTCGGCCTTGAAGGGCTGGAAGGGCTGCGCACTGCAGAGCTTTCCGGCGGCATGAAGAAGAGGGTGGCAATCGCCCGCTCTCTAGCCATGAATCCCGACCTGATACTATACGATGAGCCTACTGCCGAGCTTGATCCCATCAACACGGACGAACTGGCAAACACAATCATAAAACTTAAGCAGTCTACAAACAACACGACGGTCATAGTGACCCATGACCTGAATTTCGCCCTGTACATCTCCGACCGCATCGCCATGATTTCAGGCGGCAGGATAGAAGCGATCGGCACTCCGGCTGAAATTAAGGCCAGTGACAATCCGGTAGTAAGAGGATTTATCTACACCACAACGAAGGGGATCAAGTAGCTTGAATTCGCAACCGGATTGACAGCTACATAACGAGAAAGCACGGCATTGGGACGAAATCCAAAACCGCCACTGCTAGCACCTAAATTATGGGAAAAATACTGATTATTGACGACGATCAGGTGTTCACCAACCTGCTCAGCTCCGATGTCCGTGCAACATGCCCGCTTCTCAAGCTGGAAGTCTGCAACAACCCGGTTAGCGCACTGGCTCTTTTGCGCAAGAGAGACAACGACCTGATCCTCATTGACCTGGAGATGCCGGCGCTGGATGGCATGAAACTGTATCGCTATGCCACCGAAGTAGGGGTGGAGAAAAACCGCATTGTAATACTGTCGGCAAGGGATCCGGACTACCTTAGGGAGTTCTTCCCCATGGGGAGTTGCCTGGCTGTGCTGAACAAGTACGAAGCCAGGCAAAAGGAGGTTCTCGGCATGATTCTCAAATCACTCAACAGCAAGATCTGCAGCTAAAAACATCCGGGAAGATAGATATATGTTGACCAAGAAAATTCTACTCACCGTATACGCCCAGAATCATCTACGTAATGACTGGTGGGTGGATCTGTACGGCAGTGAGTTCGAGGGGTTCGTTGCCGGTCTGCATCGGGAACT
Source organism: uncultured Geobacter sp. (assembly GCA_937871715.1). Classification (GTDB taxonomy): domain Bacteria; phylum Desulfobacterota; class Desulfuromonadia; order Geobacterales; family DSM-12255; genus CALMBF01. Next base: position 16,707 of record CALMOE010000242.1, read on the forward strand.
GGAAGGCTACGGCATAGAGCTGGTAAACAGGTGTAATGACGAGTTCTGCATAGAGGTCAACAGTTATGCCGACCTGCTTAACGCCGTAAGGATATCTTCACCGTCCGACGGGTTTACCAACAAGTGCATCGGGCATATCATTGGTAAGAGCCAGAATCTGAACCTGTTCGAAGATATCAGGCGGGCCGTTAACAGGGTGGCATTTGCTCCGGAGACGGTGCCTCCTGACGACCATAACAGGAAGGTTTGTCACAACTGCGGCTGTGGCTGCTGATGACTACAGGGCGACTATCTCCGCCGAAACCGATTCGGCAGAGACTTCCAGTATAGCGTAACTCCTGTTCTTGCTTGCCGTCATGAGGGTGCCGGGATTCACCAGCAAAAGACCATTCTCTCTCTGCACCAACGGCATGTGGGTATGGCCGAATAGTACAACCGCTGCTTTTTCACTCACGGCCTTGGCGATCAGTAAATCAAGACCGCTCTTCACCCGATAGAGATCGCCATGGGTCATGAATATCCTCTGCCCGCCGAGTACGCCGCAAAGCTCACGGGGCTCACGTGCATCCGGGTCGCAGTTGCCTGGCACCAGAATTAACGGGACATGGGTTAGCTTCTGCAGCATCCTGCCATCGGAGATCTCGTCACCCAGGTGTACGATAAGCTCGACATCAGACCCCTCTTCCAGACAGGCGAGGGGGCCCAGATAATTGCCGTGGGTATCGGAGATGACCATGATTTTCATTAGCAAAGCATAGCAGCTACGGTAACAGGCCGTCAACTTCAGTTTTTTTATCAATATAAGCTTCTTGCACGGAGTTTGCGAAAATGAAGAGAAAATGGCTATGGCTCATCCTGGCGCTGGCAGTTTTTTTCACTATCGCCGCATGCTTCTCACTAATGGCGATTTCGACCATTCTCGGAGAAAGCCAGGAGATATCGATGAGCAGCGGTGTAGGCCTGGTGGAGGTGAAGGGGCTGATCGTCGACCCGCAGGAGACTGTCAAGCATCTGCATGAATTTTCCAAAAACGACAGGGTCAAGGCTGTTGTGCTGCGCATAGATTCCCCCGGAGGGGTAGTAGGACCTTCCCAGGAGATCTGGTCTGCAGTGAAAAAGATGAAGTCGAAAAAACCTGTAATAGTCTCCATGGGGAGCGTAGCGGCTTCAGGCGGCTACTACATCGCTTCGCCGGCTACCCTCATCTATACAAATCCTGGCACCATCACCGGCAGTATCGGCGTGCTGATGAAGTTCTCAAACCTTGAGGGGTTGATGGATAAAGTAGGCATGAAGGCCTTTACCCTGAAAACCGGAAAATTCAAGGACGTCGGCTCTCCCGCCAGGGCCATGAGCGCCGAAGAAAAGACGATGCTCCAGTCCGTAATCGACAGCACCCATGCACAGTTCGTCAGGGCTGTGGCGGAGGGGAGAAATATCCCCATAGAGAAGGTAAGGGAACTGGCAGATGGCAGAATATTTTCAGGCGAACAGGCAGTCGCTCTGAAGCTGGCAGACAGGATCGGCACCATGCAGGATGCGCTGGAGGAGGCAGCAAGGTTGGGTGGAATAAGCGGTGAACCCCACCTCATAAAGCCACCGAAAAAGAGAAGGCTCCTGCTCGACATGCTGGTTGAGGAGAGCGCCAGCCGCCTGGTTGACAAGATGCGCAGCGAATTTGGTTTCAGCATAAATTACGAACTGGAAGGGGTAGGGGAATAGGTCCAATATGTTTCAGTACCTGCTACGCAGACTGCTCCTCATCATACCGCTTTTCATCGGCATAACCCTGATCACCTTCGTGGTCATACACCTTGCGCCAGGTGAGCCGGTGGAGATGCAGACGGCTCTTAGCCCCAAGGCTTCTGCCAAGACAAGGGAGAGGTTGCGAGAGTTTTACGGGCTGGACAAACCCCTGCACGTCCAGTACGCAAACTGGGTAAAGAAGATGGCCAGATTCGACTTTGGCCGCTCATTTGCCCCAGACGGCAGACCGGTGATCGACAAGATCAGGGAAGCGATCCCTGTGACTCTCTCCATCAACTTCATCGCCCTGATTCTAGAGTTCGGCCTTGCCATCCCAATCGGCATACTGGCAGCGACCCACCGTGACACATTGGTGGACAAGGGGATTACTGTCTTCGTCTTCCTAGGCTTTGCCATTCCGACTTTCTGGCTTGCCCTGGTGCTGATGTACATCTGCGGAGTGAAGTTAAACATACTCCCCATTTCCGGCCTGCACTCACTTGGGGCCAACAAGCTCACCGGGTTAGCCTGGTTATGGGACATGGCCAAGCACCTTATCCTCCCATTGGGAGTGGCCACTTTCGGCAGCTTGGCATCCCTTTCCCGCTATACTCGCTCAACCATGCTTGATGTATTCGGCCAGGATTACATCACGACAGCAAGGGCAAAGGGTCTGCCGGAAAGAATCGTCATCTTCCGCCACGCCCTGCGCAACGGACTCCTCCCCATCATTACCATCCTCGGCTTCTCACTCCCCGGGCTGATCGGCGGAAGCGTAATTTTCGAAACCATCTTCGCCATACCAGGCATGGGACGACTTTTCTACATGGGGGTTATGTCCCGGGACTACCCACTGGTAATGGGAATCCTGGTTATCGGCGCATTTCTCACACTTACCGGCAATCTCCTTGCCGACCTTGCCTATGCAGTGGCAGACCCTCGCATCAGGCGCGGCAATACGGCTTGAATGAATAAATAATCCGACCCTTGCTGAACAAACTACTGATTGAACGGCGGCAAACGGTGCTAAACAGACAGCTCAGACAAATAGACACATCATACTTCTACAGAGTAATATGGAAGAGATTCAGGTCTAACCGCTTCGCAATCTGCGGTGCAATGGTAGTCATCACCCTGTTCATCCTCTCCTTCCTCGCTCCGTACGTTACGCCGTACTCCCCCGACGATCTGGATGCCTACCATGTACTCCTCCCTCCCTCCTCCGCTCACTGGCTGGGAACTGACGAACTGGGACGGGACGTGCTCACCCGGATCATCTACGGTGCGAGAATATCCCTTAAGGTCGGCTTCGTCTCCGTCGGCATTGCCGCGGCAATCGGTACGGTCGCCGGGCTGTTTGCCGGTTACTACGGCGGCTGGATCGACCAGCTGTTGATGCGCTTCGTCGACATAATGCTCTGCTTCCCCACATTTTTCCTCATGCTGGCAGTTATCGCCATGCTGGAACCATCAATCTGGTACATAATGATAATTATCGGCCTTACCGGATGGATGGGGGTTGCCCGTCTGATCAGGGCCGAAGTCCTCACCCTCAGGGAGCGGGATTTCGTTTTAGCCGCACGGTCGATCGGTGCATCGGACACGAGAATCATATTCTTGCACATCCTCCCCAACGCCATCTCCCCGGTTATAGTTACCGCCACCCTGGGAGTGGCAGGTGCAATCCTTACCGAGTCGGCTCTCTCGTTTCTCGGCATTGGCGTGCAACCGCCAGTGCCCAGCTGGGGGAACATGCTTACCTCCGGCAAGGATTATCTGGAGTTCGCCTGGTGGCTCTCCCTTTTCCCGGGGCTTGCCATCCTGATCACCGTAATCGCCTACAACCTGGTTGGCGAGGGGCTGCGTGACGCGCTAGACCCCCGCACCCAGATATAGCATCCATAAAAAAAGACAAGGACTGTTTATGAACCAGTGCACCAGAAATGATTTCACCATTGTAACCCTGGATGACGAGCTAAGGGTCGATGCCCTCTGCCGCGACCTGCTCATGGAGTTCTACCGGGAACGCCTGCAAAACGGACTGGATGAGAACGAAGCCACCCAACTGGCAAACAGCGCAGACTATTTCATCCGTGACTACGTAATCGGCTTTCGCCAGTTCAACATCCTCTCGGAGTTAACCGGCCTTGTTCGCACTTTTGCCGGCAACTGGTACATAGTCAACACCATTGAGCCGAAAAGCGCTGAGATAGCCGCCCATCTTCGGGGAATCAGGGAGTTCTACCATTTTCTCCACCGCAAGGGGATGATCGAAGGATCGTTTCTCGCCACAATCGACAGGGAGTGTACCGACCTCGACTACTATTGGCAGAGGATAGAATCTTTCTGGGATATCAAAGGGGACGGCTACTACGATTGGGAGGCAGCATGTTCCCTGAAAAAGAGTCCATCACAACCTGCATGACTGAGACTCCCTGAAAGGAGGAGCGTATGAAAAAATGGTTCGCTTACATAACATTGCTGCTGACAACGACATATATCCAGTCAGGATGCGCCGTAAACCAGGGTGATATCCACGGAATCAATCTAATCTCCATCGAGCAGGAGAAACAGCTTGGCGACAAGTTCGTCAGCGAGATAGAGCAGCAGCACAAGGTATACAACGACGTCGAAACGACGGCTTACGTGGAGCGTGTCGGTAGGCGCCTTCTGGCCAACGCAAGGGAGGTGCCGTTCCAGTTCACATTCAAGGTGGTCACGGACGAGAGCGTGAATGCCTTTGCCGTACCCGGTGGGCATCTGTACGTGCATACCGGCCTTATCAAGGCCGCAGGCAGCGAGGATGAGCTGGCGGCCGTCATGGCCCATGAAATCAACCACGGAGTTGCCCGTCACGGCACCCGGCAGATGACCCAGCAGTACGGCTACAACCTGGTGCTGCAACTACTTCTCGGCGACAATCCGGGCATGCTGACCCAGCTTGCCACCTCCCTATTCGGAACTGCGGGTTCAATGGCCTACAGCAGGGGGATGGAGAACCAGGCGGACTATCTCGGGGTGGAGACTATGGCAAAGTCCGGTTACGATCCGAATGCAATGGTAACCTTCTTCACCAAGCTGGACGCCATCTCCGGGCAGAAGAGCAACCAGGTGGCACAATTCTTCTCCTCCCACCCGCTCACCTCCGAGAGACTGACAAACGTGAAAAATGCCATTGCCCAGCTTCCACCGCTCAAGTACAACGGGACCCAGGACAGAAAAGAGTTCTCCAGGATAAAATCAAGGATAAAATAGAAGATAGAGAGTTTTAAAGGAAAGGCCCGCCGAAAAAGCGGGCCTTTTTTTCTTAGATGAGACTTTTCAGCTCTTCGATCAGGCCCGCAAGGATATCGTACCCCTGCTGCCAGAAGCCGGCAGCTGAGATGTCTATGCCGGCAAGGGCAGCTGTGTCGGCAGGGGAGAGTGAACCTCCGCTGGCCAGGATAGCCTCGTAACCAGCAACGAAATCACTCCCTTGTTGCTGGTACTCCCGGTAGAGAGCCAGTACCAGGAGCTCGGCAAAAGTGTAGGAGTAGCAGTAAAAACGTGTATGGATGAAGTGGGAGATGTAGCTCCACCCCCAGCGGTACGCTTCTATAGCCTCGACCGCATCTCCGAAGAGCCTGCCATTCTCCTCCAGCCATATCTGGCAGATGCGGCTGTCGGTGAGCAGTCCGCTTTTCCTCTCCAGATGCAGCCTCTCCTCGAAACGGGTTAGTACCACCTGCCTGCAGGTGGTGGCGATGATATCTTCGATCTTGGCGCAGAGAAGGGAGATCTTCACCTGAGGATCACTCTCCCGTTCGAGCATTAGCCTGGTGAGAAGCATCTCTCCGAACACCGATGCCGTCTCAGCCAGGGGGAGGGGAGCATGGTAGTTGAGCATGCTCTGGCGGCCGGAGAGGACGAAATGGAGCCCATGACCGAGTTCATGGGCCAGGGTCGCAACATCTCGCAGGTTCGAGGTGTAGTTGAGCAGAACGTAGGGGGGGAAACTCGGGGTCATCCCCATGCAGAAAGCCCCGCCGCTTTTTCCGGTACGGGGATAGGCATCGATCCTGCCGTCGGTGAAGAATGCCTCGATTATGGGGGTGTATGCAGGGTTGAAGGCGCCGTATGCCTGGACAACCATCTCCCTGGCCTCGGCAAGGGAGTACCTCTTCTGGCTCTCTGCCACCGGTGCGTAGATGTCGCAGTTCTTCAGCTTCGTCAGGCCGAGAATCCTCGCTTTCAGGCGAAAATACTCCTGAGCCAGGGGGTAGTTGGCCTCGGTGACAGACATCAGCTGCTGGACGATATCGCTGCTCAGCTCGTTGCCGATGTTCGTCGGCTCCATGGGGTGGGTGTAGCCGCGCAGCTCCATCTCCTGGGCATGATCCAAGGCGATGGTGTTGAATACTGAGGAGTAGACGATGCTGTTTTCACCATGGCGCTGCAGGAAGAGGGAGAAGGCTCTCTCCCGCACTTCCGGATCGGTATGGTGGAGCAGGCCGAGCAGCTCCTCGCCGGTGAACTCCTGCTCTTCACCGTCGAGCTCCATGGTGAAGCTGAAAGAGGCCGAAAGCTCGTCAAACAGGCGGCTGAAGGCTTCAGTACCGGTGAGATCCTTCTGTTTGAGGAGCTGCTCCTCCCTCTCTGGCAGAGTGTGGTGGCTGAACTTCCTGATGCTGCTCATGTAGTGGCGATAGTTGGCAAGGAGTGGATCATTCATCAGGGAGTTGAATGCCTCTTCGGGGATGGCCATAATCTCAAGGTCGAAAAAGAGGAGCTCCCTGCTGAGTCGATTGCCGCTCTCCGTCGCCTGCTGGGAGAGCTTCTTCGCCTCGTCGCTCCCGGAGTCGGCAGCAAAGAGCAGGTATGCGTAGTACTGGGGTTTGACCGCCGTTTCCTGCAGCTCTTCGTATCTCTTCAGTGCCAGGAGAAGTGTCCCTGCATCAAGGTCTGCCACCTTGCCGCGATAGGTGGCGCCGAAGTCGACTGCGGCTTCAACCGCTTCCCGCAGCTCTTGTGTGAATCCTTCGACAGAGCCAGGGGATATGGGGTCAAGATTCCAGGTAATTGCTTCAAGTTGGTGCATTGGAACTCTCCATCAAAAAAGAAAAGGGGACAATAGCCCCCTTTCGATATTAGGTTTATAACCTGCAAACACGGTCAGACAGAAGAACAGTTAGATGAAAAGCTGGTCTTCCTGCTCCTCGCCGTTGGTGCTTTTCTCCTTGCTGGCATTTATGAGAAGAACCGTTGCGACGCCAGCTGCGAGCCCGGTGATGAAGGAGAGAAGGATTGTTCCGGTTCCGATGCCACTCTGATTTTGTTCCACGGTGCGTACCTGCCTTTCGGATTTATTGGAGTAACTGCGGTTTACAGTAATCTTCGGCAATCAGTTCACTAACACTAGTGATACCAGAAACATTCGGCCATTGTAAAGGGGGGGATTGCAATTCACCTAAATATTGCATTAACGCCATAGGTCAGGGGGCGAATCTGGCCGGGGATAATGTCTGCTTTTATGATATAGTACCCTGTAAAAACGTACGGTCAAATCCTAACCGGGGAGAATGGTGTATCTTGCGGAATCTGCTCGTTAAATGGATAGTCAACAGCACTGCCCTCCTGGTAGTGGTCCATCTCGTCCCAAGCATCGTTATCGATGACTGGCCAACGGTTTTCGTGGCAGCCGTTGTCCTGGGGCTTCTCAATTCATTCCTCAGACCGGTGCTCATCATGCTGACGCTACCGGTGACGATACTTTCCCTGGGAATATTCACCCTGTTCATCAACGCCTTTCTCTTCTATCTGGTGTCCAAGTTGGTCAGCGGCTTCCACGTGGGGAGTTTTTCCCAGGCGTTCCTGGGCGCATTCATATTCAGCCTTGTCAGCTTTTTCCTCAGCATATTTATTTCGTCGGAAAAGAGATAGGCAACCGGCAAGGAGGTCCCCATGAAAAGTCTCATTATCGTTCTCCTGATTCTTATAGCCACAGAGGTCAATGCAGCCTCGGAAGGGAAGCTCTACCGGGCATCGGTGGACAGTGACGGGGTGCAGAGAGTGACCTTGACAGGGGGAAGTTATTTCTTCGATCCTGCCCACATAGTCGTCAAGGTCAACGTACAGGTGGAGATGAGGGTGAGAAAAGAACCAGGGATTGTGCCGCACGACCTGGTCATTATGGAGATTGACGGTGGTAAGGATATCAGGGTGGACCTTGACAGTGAGGCGAGGATAGTCCGCTTCACGCCGTTAAAGAGTGGCAAATATCCTATCTACTGCAGCAGGAAGCTGCTTTTCTTCGAAAGTCACCGGGAGAAGGGGATGGAGGGGGTTCTGGAGGTAGTGGAGTAGGGGAGTTAAAAAACGCGAAAGGGGGGGGATCCCTCCCTTTCGCATGTATAGGCCTGCTTACTCTCGTCTCGACCTTCCCGCCGATCCACCTTTTGCCTGGCGGCTTCTTGTGCCTCTCTCCCCCTTGGGCTGCGGCTTCTGCTCGCGGGCAATGGAGACAGCTATTATCCTGCCATCCAGCAGTGCTCCATCGAGGCAATTAATCGCCTCGAGAGCCTCGCTGACCGTGGTCATCTTCACATATCCGCACCCCTTTGAACTGCCGCTCACCGGGTCGGTGATGAGGTGAACCGACTGCACGTTGCCGGCAACGCTGAATAGGCGCCGAAGATCATCCTCGGTGGTTTCATAGGGAAGACTCCCCACATACAGCTCTCTGCGCATCTTCTATCCTTTCCACTTCTCGTAATGGACGATCTCTTCCAGAGGTTTGCGAGGCGGCCCTGCCTTCGGCTCACCCAGTGGGTAGCCGAGGGGGAAGAGGCCAACGATTCTCACCCCCGGGGGGATATCCAGGAGCTCGCCCAGCTTATCCTCGTCGAACACCCCTACAAACACGCTGCCAAGCCCCTGGTCGTGGGCTGCCAGCATCAGGTTCTGGGAGGCGATCCCCATGTCGGCAAGATAATAGGCCTGACCAGCCATCTCGCCGGACTGTTCCGGCACGGCACAGGCGACGATTACTACCGGTGCTTCCGCAAGTGCCTTCATGGCAGGGTTTGACTTGTAGCCGCGGGCTGCGAAGTACGACTCCACATAGGAAAACTCGCTTATTTTCGCCCTGGCTGCCTCGTCCTTGACCACCACCAGCCTCCAGCACTGCATGTTTGCCCAGGAAGGGGCCATGCGAACAGCCTCAAGGACCGCCTGGAGCTTCTCCTCCTCAACAGGCCTGTCGGAAAACTTGCGGACGCTTCTTCTGCTTGCAATTGCTGCGAGAGTTTCCATTGCATATCCTCCTCGTACTCTATTTAGTAATGGGCTGCTTAGCCGTCTCCTGGCAAATTAGATTCTGCACAATACTGCGGAATCTCCCGCCATGCGAGAAAAAAATAGATACTGATGATAAACCGGAAAGAATTACTACTGCAGAGCAAGTCCCCCGAAGAGCCCCTGCTCAGTTGACGCCACTCAGATCGTTTCTGATGAAAACTGTGAGCAACAGGGCAAGAGCCAACAGTAAGGCTGCAATGGCGGAATTCCTGTTTGCGGCAGAATCCACATGGTGCAGACCATGGCAACCAGACGGCGATCCGTAACATCTTTCACCTGTCACCTCCTGCACTCTGGCCAGCTCCGAGAGCAAGGCGCAGAATACTCTCCTTGAGCAGAGCGCCGTCTAGCTCCTCGACACTGTACTCTACCCTCAGGATCGGTTCCCCCCCCCTTATCACCCTGGCCAGGTCGATGGGGGTTGCCGCCAGTACCAATTCGCAGGGGACCCTGTCTATGGTAGCCTTGAGATCGCGCAGCTGTCCCGGCCAGTACCCCATGGCTGGCAGAACCGGCCCGATGTGGGGCCAGTCGGCATAAGCCTTGGCAATGGAGCCTACCGCATGGGGGCGGGGGTCGACGACTATCGCCCCATGCTCAAGGGCGGCTGCCAGGCCTGCTCCTGATGGCATGGAGCCGTGGGTGACGGTAGGCCCGTCCTCTACCACCAGGACTCGCCTCCCTTCAAGCGACTCCGCGCCACCTACCCGTACCCGAGAGGCGGTGCGAATTATGGTGGCCGATGGATTGTACTTGCGGATATTCCGTTCAACCGCTGCCACACTCTCATGAGGAGCCGCATTAACCTTATTGATCACAACAATCGCCCCCCTGCGCAGATTGACCTCTCCGGGATACCAGCTGACTTCGTGGCCGGCCCTTAGCGGGTCTGTCACCACAATCTCCAGGTCCGACCTGAAGAAGGGGAGATCGTTGTTACCCCCGTCCCAGATGATGACATTGGCCTCCTTTTCCGCAAGGCGCAGGATTCTGCGATAATCCACTCCGGCATAAACGATGGCGCCGTGCTCCAGCAGGTGCTCGTACTCCTCCCGCTCCTCAATTGTGCAGTGGTAACGATCCAGATCCTCCGCGGCGGTGAACCTCTCCACCGCCTGCAGGCGCAAGTCGCCATATGGCATTGGGTGCCTGACAACCACCGGCCTGATTCCGGCAGCGACGAGGGTGTCGCACAGATGGCGAACCACCTGGCTCTTGCCGCATCCGGTTCGCACTGCGCAGACTGAGACAACCGGGCAGCGGCTGCGGAGCATGGTGGCATCGGGACCGATGAGGCGGAAGTCAGCCCCTGCGGCAAGAACCCTGGAGGCGATGTGCATCAACTCTTCGTGGGAGATGTCACTGTAGGCGAAGACCACCTGGCCGATACTTTTTCTGCTGATCAAGCTGTCGAGCATTTCCTCCGGGCAGATGGGGATTCCCCGGGGATAAAGCCCCCCCGCCAGTTCGGGCGGATAGCGTCGCCTGCTGATATTTGGGATCTGGGCGGCGGTAAAGGCGACTACCCTGAAGGAAGGGTCATCCCTGAAAACGCAATTGAAGTTATGAAAGTCCCTGCCAGCCGCCCCCATGATAAGAATCCTGCTCCGCTTCATCTCTACCTCCAGAGACACGGCTATCAGCACAGATGCCTGGTATGAAAACTATACCACAGCAGCAGATTCTGTTGACAAAAGGGGAAGGGGGGCTATTACTAGAAAAGAAATGAGAACCGGAGGTTATCATGTTCAGACTCCCCAAGTATACTCCGCCGGACTTCAATGCTCCGCCCCTCAGCAACTCACCTATTGTGGCCACTCTGCCGGCTCCATGCGACGGTGTGTTACCGGAAAACTTTCATGCAACATCAAACCATCCGGAATACGTCCATCTTGGCGACGGGGAGTGGCTGCTGGCGGCAGAAAGTCGCATGGACGCGGCCCTGGTACTTGAGGGGAGAGACCTGCAGGTGGTTGAACCCCGCCGGGTGAAGCGTGGAGATCCGGTGGTGGTGGGGAGGGGGGAAAACGGCGAGAACGGGATCTATCTGCACGCCGGCGGTTTCGAGCATACAGGGGGGGGAGGGG
>CALMOE010000243.1 GCA_937871715.1 uncultured Geobacter sp.
TTTTCACCGAGGCGCTCAGCCGCCGCTCTATCCTGTTGTCGCTGTCCCTCTTGGCAAGTGTGTAGTCGAGGGAGGTGGTGAGCAGCCTGAAGTCCATGGCGGCGCCCAAGCTGTAGAGAAGTGTGGTCGCACCACGCTCGTACTGGTATTTCCCCATGCCAAAGAGGGCTATCCTGTCCGTCGGGAAGTAGCGGCCGGTCACCTGCAGAGCGTAGGTATCGTAGCTTTCGAAATTATAAGACTTGCGGGCGAAGGACGACTCCTCCAGCAGGGTGGCAAGGGGTCTGGTGGCGCCGCTCCTGGTGAAAAGATTGTAGTTGTACCCCTGGATCAGGTAGAAATCGGTAGTGTCGTAATTGTTACCAGAGCTCATGTCGAACTTGAGCTTTAGATATGCCTCGTGATGCCTGTTCGGCCTGTAGTATGCGTCCCCGGTGTTGTAGAAGGTGGTTCCTGCATAAGTGCGCTGGTATCTGGAGTTGAAACGGGCGCCCATGTCGTTCTTGTTGTATGACAGGTTGTAGCCGATCTGGATCGACTCATCCTGGCCATCCTCTGCCAAGACCAGGTCGTGGGTAGCCTCCAGGGAGGTAGAGAAGGAGGACGAGGCGATGAATCCTACCGATGCACTGCTGATGACGCGGGTGTACTGCTGCAAGCTGTTCTGGGAGAGGAGCGAGCTCCCCAGCCTGGACTGCTCGACGAAACCGAACCCCCTGCCGTGCTCCACCTGCTCCTTCAGGCCCAGGCGAAGGCGGGCAACAGGCCTGTAATCGACGCTGAGACGGAGTTCGTTGCTCCAGGTGGAGCTTGTCGCACCACCCATGCCGTCATCCTTGAATTTTAGCCTGTAACCAGCCAGGATGCTGGCCTTGTCGCTGTAATACCTGGTACTTTGGGTATTCGCACCCACCTCAAGCAGATATCCGTCTCCGCCACCTTTAAGCTGGGACGTTTCCGCACGCAGCAACGGCGAGAAGGTGAAGCTTGACCGCTTGTTCATGGTTGCGCCGACGGTTACGCTGTTGCTGTAGGATGTGAGGATGCTTCCGTCATTTTTCAGCTCTCTGGCGCGATTGAACCCAGTACTGGCATACCAGTCGGCATCGGAGCTCCAGACCCCCTTCAGATACACGGGGACCCGGGTCTTCTCCTCGATCCTGTCGACGGTAAGTTCCCGGTTGTAGTTCATCACGGTCCTGGCCTCCCAGTTGCGGCGGCGGGCATAGGCCAGGAAATTCAGGTCGTACTCCTCATCATAACTCCCGTCATTGATCCCGCTCCTCGTCTTGTAGGAGCCGTCTACCGAGACATCGATCCAGTTGGTCAAAGCCGCCCACTTCCTCCTCCCCACCTGGTCGACCAGACCTATCTGTATTTTCTGCTGCAGATAATTGCTCAAGGGATTGCGGAAGTTCTCATACTTTGTGCAGCTGTACTGCAGCCAGTTATTCTCCTTGTTGAGTCCGGCCACGGAAAGCTCGGTGGTCTTGTCGTCTGAAGAGCCGTCATTCAATACCGGCTTGTTCACCACCTCGCGGTAGTCGAGATAGAAGCGCGGCAGCTGGCGCAAGGACGAGGAAGCAGCCTGATCCGAGAGGAAGGAGAAGGAAAACCCGGCAACATGCCCCTTGGAAAGGTTTGATATCCCGTAGATCAGGCCGTCATCCATCAGTCCGCTGGTGATATTCCTCTCCAGCCTGCCGTTTCTACCGTTGTCGGCATATGCCCGAAAAGTGAAGGGCGCAGAAGGCGAATTGAAGCCGACCTCGCCACTGTAGCGAAACTTGCCGAAGACCTGACCGATCTCAGACTTTGCTCCCCTGTCGTCCACCTCAGTGGCAAAACTCGTCCAGTCGTAGCCGAGACCGACGGTGTAGTACCTCGGCTGGTTCTTGTAGACAAGATTGGTGGTTTTCCAGTCAACGCTGTACTGCTGCGCCAGGGTGTTCCCGCTGAAGACATTTTCACCGTTGGCTTCGGCCTTGAAATTGACGTAGGAGAGCTCGGCTGAGCCGCTCATAGAGCTCTGCGCCCAGGCGGTCGCAGCCAGCGAGAGGAAGAGGGTCACGCTCAGTTGCGTGATTATTTTAGGAGCCTTGGGAAGCAAACCTTACCTCGCCCCCTCCCCAGGAGGGTGAACATGCAGTGAATCCGCGACTAATTATCAGCACCTAATATTTTTCCGCTCATACAAAAAAGGGGAGGGGTTTCCCCCTCCCGCTTTTAAGAGATATTGCAAAAATATTACTTGTTGTGGCAGCCGAGGCAGAGCTTGGACTGATCCATGGTGTCGCGCAGGAACGGCTGGTTGGTGTTGTCGTGAACAGAGTGGCAGCTGCCGCACTCGAGGGAGGCGTTGGCGGTGGTACGAGCGGAGTTGCCGGCAACTGAGGTCTTGAAGAGCGGGAAGGTCTTGGTCATGCCGGCGATTGCTACACCCGGGCCCATTACGGATCCGGTGAGGTTGAGGTCGCTCTGGCCGTTCAGGGTAACAGGGAAGTTGACCGGGTGGGTCTTGCTCAGATCCCTGGTCAGGTTGGCGTTGCCGGAAACTTGGCCAGCGGTCAGGGTCTCGCCGGTGGTGCGGATGATGTTGCCGGTGTTGTGAACTGCGTTCAGATTGGTGATACCGTCGTGACAGCTCATGCAGAACAGCGAGGTGCTGTCAGCGGTGAAACCGGTCTTGAAGGAGACGTTGGCCATGTTCACGCCGGAGTAGAGGGTGAAGGCGCTGGCAGTCGGGTTGGTGCGGTTCCAGAGGGGGAGGGAGAGGTTGGCGCCGTGCGGTGCGTGGCAGTAAACGCAGATCTGTGTGCTGCTGCCGACGGTGTAAGCAGCACCTACGCCGGATGCCGAGAGGTTGTGCTTGCTGCTAACGATGGTGGCGCCGAATGCTGCGCTGGATGCGGCGACGAGGCCAGCTACTGCGAGGAGGGATACTACCTTTTTCATAACTTTCTCCTTTTCTTATTTTGCCTGTCTGACAGGCTTCTGTGAATATCTGTTCTATACTCAGCATTATTTATGCCAAAAGCTTCGCAACAAAACCAATTCATACGAACAATGTGTCATTTCATATAGTTAGCTAACAGTCAAACCATTTGCCGCCTTGGTGTATTAGAAATATGGTGCATTATATTTCCCGCGAGCTACAAAATACCGCCTTTTCGCGCTGGACGACGGCGGAGTTCAGCCAGATCACCTTCAGTACGGGCTTGGCAGTGAAGTCGGCTATTTCGCGTTGCCCTGCGTCTTTTGCCCCGGTTTCGCCTCCGTGTCGCCTAGATAGCGCCAGACCTGGAACCTGACGTTCGCCTGATCGGCAATATATATGTAGTTGTTTTTATCAATAAATATCCCCTGGGGGAGGAGAAATCCGCCGGGGACCTCCCTCATGCTCTTGGTCACCGAGTAGGCGGAACCGATAGCCAGGAGGTACTCCCCCTTGGCGCTGAATATCTTGACCTGGTTTGCCTTGCCGTCGGTGACATAGACATTGTCCTCCGAATCGACCGAAAGCCCCTTGATGATCTGGAACTCGGCACCTCCGTCACCCCTCTGGCCGAACTTGCGCAGGAACTTACCCTCCTTGTTGAAGAACTGCACCCTGGCGTTCATCACATCGCCTACGAGCAGCTCCCCCTTGTGATTGAGGGCGATCGGCACCGGCCTGTTGAACTCCCCGTCTTCCGTGCCAAACTTGCCGAAGGAGAAGATGTGCTTTCCAGACATGTCGAATACGGCAACTTTGCTATCGCCAACATCGACAAGGTAGATCCGGCCGCTGTCGCTGTCAACAAGGATGCCGCCGGGGGACTTGACCGTTGCAGAATAGTCGATATAGCGCGTAACGACACCCGCCCTGTCGAGCACATAGATCCTCTTCTGTCCGGTGCCGACAACGTAGATGTTGTTGTCCCTGTCGAGGGAGAGGTAGTAGGGGACAATGGCGAGGCTCTTGTCCGGGTCATCCCCCTTCCTCCAGAGCTCCACCCTGCCGGCATTCAGGTCATAGACTACCACTCCGGGGATCGCCACATCGGCAACGTATACCATCCCCTCACCGTTGGACTTCAGGTCAATCGGCTTCTCGAAGGTTATCGGCTCAGGCTCGCCGAAAACACCTTCCAGGAAGAGAGTGAACCCGCTCTTGGGGAAGCTGTTCTGGCTGTAATAGGATTTGATCCATTCAAGCCGCGGCTGGTCCGGCGGCCGGGGGAAGAGATAGCGCCTTGTAGTCTGTTGCTCTGCGGCGCACCCCCCGAGGATCAATGAAGATGCCAGGAGTAACATGCCTGCAATACCGAGTAGCCGCCTTTTCATGACATAAACCTCCATTGACTTCATCTGTAACTGGTCTGGTTAGCGGGAGTTTGCGGGTAGCGCCTGCTCCCGCGCCTACTTCCTGTGACACATCTGGCAGAGATCCATCTTGCTGTCGCCGCCAGTTACGAAATAGTAACGGTACTTACCGCCGTGGGGGTCGTGGCAGGAGACGCAGGAGAGCTCCCTCCCCCTCCCCCGGTCGG
>CALMOE010000244.1 GCA_937871715.1 uncultured Geobacter sp.
GAGATGGGGGGGGCGGGGGCGGTCTCTTCTCCCATTTTGCCAACGATCGACTCCTTTTCGATGCGAACCCCATCCCCATGTGGCTCTACGACCTGGAGAGCCTCGCCTTTCTGGAGGTGAACGCTGCCGCTGTCCGGCAGTACGGTTATACCCGGGAAGAGTTCATCTCCATGACCATCAAGGATATCCGCCCTGGCGACGATGTCCCGCACCTTCTCGACAATCTTGCCCCGGGCGCATCGGGGTTGAATGATGCGGGGATATGGAGGCATCGCAAGAAGGATGGAACCGTCATAGCGGTGGAGATATCCTTCAGCGCGCTGCAGATAAGCGGCAGGGTGGTGCGGCTTGCCATGGCAAGGGATGTGACCGCCCGACTGGAGATGGTGGTGGCTCTGCGGGAGACGGAGAAGAAGTACCGCCAGGCGCTGGATTACTACCTGGCCCTCTTCGAGGACCTGCCGGCCATGATCTGGCGGTCCGGTCCCGATGGAGGGCGCGACTACTTCAACAACTCCTGGCAGAAATTTACCGGCAGGCCCGTCGGCATGGAGCTTGGCGATGGCTGGCTGGATGGGGTTCACCCCGATGACCGGGAACGATACCTGGACATCTACAGGAGGGCCTTCCGGGAACAGCGCCCATTCAGCCTGGAGTACCGCCTGCGTTGCCATGACGGGGTGTATCGCTGGATCGAGGCGCACTGCAAGCCTTTTTGCGATGTGGATGGCGGGTTTGCGGGCTACATCGGCATCTGCAGCGACATTACCACGCGCAGGGAGCAGGAGGTGGCCCTGAGACTCTCCGAGAACAAGTACCGCATGCTCCACGAAAGCCTAATGGACGCCTTTGTCTCCGTTGACATGGATGGGGTGATACGGGAGTTCAACTCGGCTTACCTGGAGATGCTCGGCTATGGCGCGGATGAGATGAGCCAGTTGAAATACATCGATATAACCCCGCAGCGCTGGCATGATTTCGAGGCAAGGATCGTCCGGGAGCAGATCCTTACTAAGGGGTATTCGGAGATCTACGAGAAGGAGTATCGCCGCAGGGACGGGACTCTGTTCCCGGTGGAGCTCAGGTGCTTCCTCCTCCATGACGAACTGGGCAACCCCTCCGGAATGTGGGCAATAGTCCGGGACATCAGCGAACGCAAAAGGCTGGAGTCGGTCCTGTTGGAGAGCCAGAAGAAGATGATGACCGTCTTGGATGCGGTCACCGAGTCCCTCCTCTTCCTGGGCATGGACGGAACCGTCCTGGCCATCAACAGGGTTGCTGCCCAGCGCTACGGCAGGACACCCCGGGAGCTGATCGGCCGCTGCATCTGGGATATGCAGGAGCTGAAGATACAGCAGCGGCGGAGGAACGAGATCGAGAGGGTTATGCAGAGCCGCGCCGCCATGTGCTTCGTGGACGAGCGCATGGGGATGATCTTCGAAAATACGGTCATCCCCATCATCGATGCCGACGGCAACAGCAGGAGCGTTGTCGTCTTTTCCATCGACATCACCGAGAGGAAAACTGCCTCGGAAAAGCTGAGAGTGGCCGGCATCTACAACCGTACCATGATCGAGGCGAGCCTCGATCCGCTGGTGACCGTGGACCTTGCGGGTAAAATCATTGACGTGAACGCGGCTACCGAGAGGATCACCGGTTACGGCCGCAATGAGCTGCTCGGCAGCGATTTCAACGGCTACTTCGCGGAAAGGGAGATTGCGAGCAGAATCAACATGAGGGCCATTGAGGAGGGGGGCGTATTCAACCAACAGTTGGAGATGCGCCATCAAGACGGCACTCTGACCCCGGTGCTTTACAATGCCACTGTCTACAGGGATACGGAGGGTGGGGCAATCGGCCTTTTCGCCGCGGCCAGGGATGTCTCCGAGCTGAAGAAGGCTGAGGACTCCCTGCGCCACAGCGAGGCCAAGTTTCGCACACTTGTCGGCAACATCCCGGATGTTCTCTGGACTGCCGACCAGACGCGGCGGACCTCCTACATCAGCCATAAATTCAGGCAGATAAGCGGCTATTCGTCCGATGAGGTGCAAGAGTGGGGGGACGGGTTCTGGTTCGGCCTGATCCACCCGGACGACGTGGCGATGGTCAGGGAGGCCTATACCCACTTCTTCGCCAGCTCGCGCCGCTACGATGTGGAGTACCGCCTGCGGAAAAGTGACGGCAACTGGATCTGGGTTCATGAACGTGCCCTGAAGATCTACGAAAGTGAGGGGGGGCGCCATACCGACGGCATCATCACCGACATAACCAAGCGCAGGAGGCTTCAGGAGGTGAACCGGGCGCTGGACCGGGAGCTGCTCACCATGTATGCCATCGCCACCCGCCTCAATTCGACCATGGATTCGCGCAACATGCTGCGCTACATCCTCTTCCAGCTGCAGAACATGATGCGCATCGACAGCTCGTGCATTCACCTGATGAAGGGGGGCGCCCTCCAGCTCAGGGCATCAA
>CALMOE010000245.1 GCA_937871715.1 uncultured Geobacter sp.
GGTCACCACATCATCCCGGTTCCGGCAGCAGACATGATATGAATGGACGAAATAGTAGCGCGTCTGAGCCCCTATACCGTCAAACAGGGGGTCGGGCCGCTGCAGGCTGACCTGGTTCCAGCCCATGTGCGGCACCCGCAGACCGCTACCGGCGATGTCGAACCGGACAACATCGGCATCGATCCAGCCAAGCCCCGGAGCCTGCCCCTCCTCGCTGCGCCGGGTCATGAGCTGCATCCCGAGACAGATGCCGAGAATCGGCCTGCCCCGGCGGAGCACGGCCTCGTTGAGCGGATCCAGCAGACTGCGGCTCGCCAGGCTGGCCATGCCATGGTCGAATGAACCGACTCCCGGCAGGATCAACTTTTCCGCCGCCAGAATCTCCTCGGGCGATGACGAGATGCACGCCGGGACACCGATCTTTTTCAGCATGTTCTGGATGGAGCCCAAATTGCCCATGCCGTAGTCTATGACGGTAATCATTACTGCGCCTCTCTGTGACGAAACAGGTTCCACGGCATGGGATAGACCCGCGCACTCAATATCCAGGTCAGAACGAAACTGATGAAAAATGCGATGGCCGATGCCTGGGCGGCCCCTACCGGCCCGTTCAGCTTGATGAGCACGTAGTTGAATACCACGTTCAACAGCGCCGTGGCGAAGGTCACTGCCGCCAGGACCGAGGTCTTCCCCGCATAGAAGATATAGTTGCAGACCATGTAGTACATGCCACTGAAGGCGAAGCCAATGGAAATCCAGAAGGTGTAGACACCGGAGCCGCCGAAGGCCTTGCCGACAAAGAACGAGAGCAGCCAGGGGGCAATGGCAGCGAACCCCACTGCCAGGAGCAATATCCCCGCCATGTACGCATAGGTGTATTTCACCAGCGTCCGCTTGAAGTCGTCGCCGCCGTCCCGGAGCTTGCGGAACAGCCAGGGTGAATAGGCCTGGTTGAACGACAGCGCCAGGATTTCGATGATGCCGCCGACCTGGTACCCCACGCTGTACACGCCTGTTTCCCCGATGCCAACCATGTTTGTGATGAAGAACCGGTCGGTCTGGCCGATAACGATGCCGCCGATCTCATGCGGGATCAGTGGCAGACCGAATCGAACCATGTCCAAGGCATAGCCCCGGTCATAGTGCATGCTCACCTGGCCCTTGCGCCAGAGGATGTACAGCCCGATGGCCGCGAAGCAGCAGATGGTAACCACCTGGGCCTCGATGCGCCCCTGCCAGTTGCGACCGAGCACGATGACGAACAGCACGGAAAGCGCCACGTTCACGAGCGTCTGCACATTGAGAAAGACGCCGTAGGCAAGGGCCCGCTGTTCCACCTGCCAGAAAGTCATGACGATCCTGACCACGAGCTGGCCTGCCGCAACCAGCACGACAGACCAGAGCCAGGGTGCCGGAAACTGGGTGACCCGGCTGACGAACGAGCCGAACAGGGCGAAGAAGAGCGCCACGAGCACCAGGGTCGCCAGGGAGACATAGAGGCACGTGCCGACATAGCGCGGCATCTCGATGTGCTCCTTGCTGAAGTAGCGGACACCGATGGTGCCGGCCGCATTGATGCCGACGAACGGATTGACGAACGTCAGAACCGCCGCGAACATGGCCACGATGCCGTAGTCGGCGGGCGTCAGATAGCGGGTGAGCACCGGCATCATCAGGAAGGGGACCGCCGAGCTCAGGATGCGGGAGACCGTATAGATCCCGGCCGACTGGAACAGCTTTTCAGCCCCCTTCAGTGCCATGAGAACCGCACCCTGTCGGCGACGTCCGTCGCGGCATACGCCAGGATCTGATCCAGGGCCTGCCGGAACCGAGACTCATCGGCACCGCCGGAGGCCGTGACACGGCCCGCCTCACAAAGACGGGCAACCACACCCGCGTTGTCGCTGATAACCCGCGCGCTGCCTGTCGCCACCTGCTCCCGGAACAACCCCGCCCCGAGCTCCGTCGTAACGACCGACGGCACGCCAAAGCGGTCTGCCTCGATGACCACGCTGGAGCACTCGGTAACGTGGCCATCCATCTGCCTCAGCAATGCATAGAGCGGCAGGGACGTGGCCTGCTCGATCTCGATGTTGCCGATACCCCGCTGGGCGAACAACTTTGCCACCTCCGGGAGCGAATCGAGCTTGCAGGGATGGAGCCGGACCCACCAGCGCCATGAGGCAGGCGCAGTCTCGATCAGACGGGCAGCGCTTTCCATATCAAACTCGTAGGTCAAAAGGATGTGCCTTTCACCCGGATAGCGCTGTTTTAGTTCCGCCACGCGACGGTCGTAGCGGCTGACCAGAGCGTCGGTGCCGTGCAGCCAGCGTTCCAGCCAGGGGTTCCCGCCGATAACCGGCACCGGCAACGCCCCCCCCCTGGCCCAGGCTCCGATGCAGTCGGCCTCCTGCGCCGTCCAGCACCAGAAGATCGCCGGGTGTGTATTGAATCCGCTCCCGGGGATGTTCTTCCAGCGGCTGTAGGCAATGTGCGTCACACCGTGATTGCCGTGGGGTACTTCGACCACCGGGATATTGAGCCGGTTGCAGGCCAGCGTGAACGCCATGCCCGAATAGTAATATTCCACCACGAACGCCAAACTCGGTCCGAGCCGGCGCAGCACAGCCTCGTAGTAATCCGCCTGAAAGATGGTCTGCTGCGCGAGGCGGACCAGATCGTCAGGTGACGGTACCGTGATATCCGGACATCGGGAAGTCACATAGCCGAGAAACTCCCCATATCCCTCCAACCCTCCCGGCAAGGCGTCGCAGTGAGTCATGCGGCTCTTCAGCCGCGCCAGTTCCAGTGCCGGGTAGATGAAGCGCGACGAGTTGCTCCGAGGAATCCGGTAGACCGGTTTCGGCTCAAGATGGAGGCAATGAATCCCTTTTGCCGCCAGCACCTCGATCAGCGGTTCACAGAGTCGGTCATACCAGACCCCGTTGATCAGGATGCGGGAGGTATTGTCGCCGAGGATCACCACATCGGTGGCATCCGGTGACGCGTTATGCCCCCGATCCCGCCACGCCGCCGCCCCATATTCCAGAGAGTGTGAAATCAAGGAACGCACCTGCGACAGACGGCCGAAAGCGCCCTTCCGCTGCGCGGCGGCCGGTTGCGCATCCTTGGTAACGGCATGTAACAGTCTGAAGAAAATGTTCACCCGCAACAGCGGCCAGACATGCATCTCGCCGATCACCCAAGAGTGCACCGGAAAGCGCTGTTCACATGCGTTGATCAAACAAAATGCATCTTCAACCATCAGGCTCCCCGGCAGAATTCAGACGTGGCATTCAGGCAATGGCGTCCGGTGGCCTGCGTTTCAAGCAGGTTAATCAGTTTACCGCCCTGAATACCGGCTTGATGGCTTCGCCGACCAGATACCCCTCCAGCGTGCCAGCCTCGATCGCCGCTTTGTACACATCGAGGCATTCAGCGATCGCCTGCAGGGTGGTGTCGATCTCGGCCCGGGTATGCTGGTAGGCAGCAACGAAGAGCCCCTGAAACAGGATGCCCCGCTTGATCATCTCCTGCATGAACAACGTCTTGTAGTCGAGCGAATCCGCGCCGTTACGGTCCTTGAACAGCATCAGCGGCAAATAGTTGTGCCCGGTGATCTTCACGTAGTCAGACAAACCCTTCTGGCCGATCAACTCCGTTACCTTGGCGATCATCTGTGCACCCACATCCCAAATATGCCCGACCACGTCATGCTTCCTGAACTCGTCGATGGTGGCCATGGCCGCAACTAGCGAGTGGGTTTCCGCACCATGGGTAGTGGAGACGAGAAAAACCTTCTTTTTGCCCGGATCGATACCGCCGAGCTCCATGATTTTCCGTTTGCCGCCAAGGAATGCCATGGAAAAACCGTTGGCGACCGCCTTGCCGAAGGTCGTCAGATCCGGGGTGACGTTAAAATATTTCTGTGCTCCACCCAGGGGGAACCGAAAACCGGTAATCATTTCATCCAGTATATACACAGTACCGTTCTCCCGGCACAACTCCCCTACCTTATGGAGGAAACCATCTCTCGGTTCCTCAAACTTCATGGGTTCCATGATCAGGGCGGCAATCTGTCCCTTGTGCTCCTCGAACACCTTCTTGACGCTGTCGATATCGTTGTACCTGAATTTGAGCGACAGCCGCTTTTCGTACTCGGTAATGCCTTCTGAACAGGGAGTCGACCCGATGAACCAGTCGTCATAGCTGAAAAATGGGTGATCGGAGCAGATGGCGATCTTCTCCCGGCCGGTAAAGGCCCGGGACAATTTGAAGGCGGCGGTCGTAACCGTGGAACCGTTTTTAGCGAATTTCACCATATCGGCACACGGCACCAAGTCCACGAGCATTTCGGCCAGTTGCAACTCCTCGATGGCCGGCCGCTGGAAGTTCGTCCCCTTTTCCAGTTGGCTCCTCACCCGACTTACCACCGGTTCGTAGGCATGACCCAGGACGACCGAATAGAGCCCCATGCACCAGTCCAGGTACTTGTTGCCGTCCACATCCCAGATATAGACCCCCTTGCCGTGGGTGATCACCTTTGGAGCATTAGCCGGAAACTGGTCCGAACCTTTGCTATAGGTATGTGCCCCGCCAGGGATCAGCTCCTTGAGCCTTTTTTCCATGTCATTACCGTTCATAATATCTGTCCTCTGCCAGTGATTTACGATATCCGGCCTCTCTCTCGAAGCGCTTGTTCATCACGGAGATTTCCGGTTTTTCCCGCAGCACCTGCACCACGTTCGCCAATGTCAGCGGCCTGCCGGAAAGTCTGACATAGATAGCCCGCAGCATTTCCAGATCTTCTGGCTCATCAACCACGACGCGCAGATGGGAAAGGTTTTCCTCATGGGTAACTACGCCAACCCGGTAGGTTTCCGGATGTTCCCAGATCGCGGTCGTCACATGCTCCCGCTGTGACGTCATTCTGGCCGTCGACCAGGCGCGTTCCAGGGCCCGAAAGGTCACCACCTCAACGTCGTAACCATCCGGCACGCTCGGCGGATGGACATTCGATACATAATCGTAGCTGTCGCTGTTATCGAGAAAATACCGCACGGTCCGGTCGATCACCTCAGGATCGATGAAGGGACAATCCCCGCAGATTCGCACGATCACGTCCGCACCATGGGCCTTTGCCGCCTGATAGAAACGATCCAGCACATCGGTGCTGCTGCCGCGGTAGATTTCACCGCCGCAACCAACAACCTCCTCAACAAGAGGATCGTCTTCCGGTCCCACAGTAGTGGCAACCAGCACCCGGTCGATCAGCTGCGCCTGCCGCACCTGATCGACACAATGCCGGATGAGCGTCCTGTCGCCGATCACGCTGAGCATCTTTCCCGGCAATCGGGTCGAGCCCATGCGCGCCTGAATGATGGCCAGGATCATGCTGCCCTCACCAACGGATACTCGGCAAGGACGGTCTTCTCTTCCATGTACCAGCGGGTCTCATGAACGAGGCGCAGGACATCGATATCGGTCGAAAAAACCGGCGCTTCTTTCAATTCTTCCGCCAGCCGGAGCAAACGGCCGAACTTCTCGGCGCCAAGCGGTTCCAGGATGCGTCCCATGGGGACATGGGCCCATCCCGACTGCCGGGCCGGCAGAAACGGTATTGCCGCCTTCAGCTCTTCCCGGATCGCGAACAGCACGCCCCCCCCGTCAAATCCCTTGGCAACAACGCAACCGTCGGGGTTTACCTGGATCCCACGGATACTGAACTTGAACGGCGGATAGCGAAGCCCCCCCAGCACCTCGCGTATTACGGCGAGTTGCCCGTCGGTGATCAATTCGGTAGGCCATTTGAAGACGCAGTACTCGACGCCGAGGTTTGCGGGGGCCACCCAGTAATGGAGACTATCGGCGAGCACGGCTGAAATCTGCTGCTGGACCCGGACGAGCTGATCGACGAACTCCTCCGGGAAGGGGAGCCCTGAAAGCAGGGCGTAGACCTCTAGCCCCTTCGGCCGGGGCTGACGGGCGGCCATGCTCTCCGGTGTATAGAGGTCCCGGGAGGTTTGGAGATTCGCCTCGGAAAAATCCCCGGACAGCCAGGTGCGGTCACCCACTTCCTGATATGCCTTTGCCAGCGCGCCGAAGCGCTCCACGTTATCTGCCTGATCTATAGTCATTGTCGTATCACCTGGCCTTATTCAGAGTAACTGCGCCGTACCCAGCATGGCGGACACCTCGGCCCCGGAAAGGAGGGCCTCGTCGGAGCGCAGCGGTCTGGTGAGTCGTGGCAGTTGGTCGTAGGCGGCGTACTGCCTGCGGATTTCATCGGACATGAGATCGATGGTGTCCGGCAGGATCACGTAGGTGTTGCCTTCAAGCACCGTGCGGGGGGCTTCGCTCTCCGTGACCAACTCTTCATACAGCTTCTCGCCCGGCTTGTTGCCAATCTCCACGAACTGGAACGGGCAATCGCCGCTCACAGCCTTCGCCAGGCTCAGGATATCGCAGCACCCCATACTCATGACGAAGATTTCGCCCCCGACCATCCGGGTGGCGGCGGTGAGGCAGAGCTCCACCGCCTGGGACATGGAGATGAAGAAACGGGTCATCGCGGTGGAGGTGATGGTCAGTGGCTGGCCGTTTGCCAGTTGCCGCTTGAAAATCTGCAGTACCGAGCCGTTCGAGTTCAGGACGTTGCCGAAACGGACGCAGGCGAATCGAGTCCTATGGCTGCCTGCATGGTGGTTGGCTGCAATAAACAGACGCTCGCCGAGCAATTTCGTCGCCCCCATGGTACTCGTCGGGTTGACCGCCTTATCGCTGCTGGTGAGGATGACCCGCTCTACGCCGGCGGCCACCGCCGCCTGGATGATGTTGTTGGTGCCGACGATATTAGTCTGCATAGCCTCGAACGGGTTGTATTCGGACAAGTAGACATGTTTCAGGGCGGCGCAGTGGAAGACGGTGTTGACACCCTCCATGGCCCGCCGGAGACGCACCTCGTCTCGAACATTTCCGAGGAACAGCCTCAACCGGTCACCACCCCGGTCCTTCTGCTCCTGATCAAGCCGGAAGAGACCATCTTCGCTCTGATCGAAGGCACATACGGTGTGCCCGTCATCAAGAAGACGGTGAACCAGCGCCGTGCCTACCGACCCGCATGCACCGGTAACCAGGATACGAGAATTGGAAGAATTCATTGCTGCATTTCCTTTGCGTAAGTTAGTGCCCATCTAGTCAGTCCAGATCGCTCCAGCGGAAATACTCACCCGCTCCCACATCCCTGGCAAGCTGTTTTCCAAGTAGATTCACGGCATCATAGGGCGGTATGGCGTCTCGCGGACACGGTCGGAGCATCTCCAGATCTTCAACATTAAGACGGCTGCCCTTGGCAAGATCTCGTTTGGCGCGAATGCAGCGACGCTGAACAATGACTGTGTCACGTTCGTTCTCCTCAATCCTCTTTTCTCCGTCACCTAGCGCAGCCTCGAGCTCCCGAGTCCTGTCAACCATCTCCCGCCACGTCGCAGGCGTCATTGAAAAGGGATGATCAGGGCCTTCCCGGTCCGTGGAGTCGGTAAAGTGCTTTTCGATTACGCGGGCACCCAGTGCAACCGCGCCCAGAACTGACACATGACCCGGCATATGGTCGCTCAGGCCGAGAATGACCCCCGGGTACATAGTCTCAAAGGTACGCAATACGTTGAGTTGCAGGAAGGAATAGTTGTTAGCAGCGGCGGTATAGTTTGTGTTGCACTGGAGCAGCACTAGGTCTGGTGTGAGGGCAAGCGTGGCGTCCGCTGCCCGCCGGACATCTTCGAGATCGGATGCGCCCGTTGCCAGCAGGACCGGCTTGCCCTTCGCCGCCATATGCTTGATAATCTCAAGCCAGGTGATATCTCCGGATCCGACCTTGTAGGCAGGCACGTAAGGCTCGACGTAATCCACCAATTCCGGCGAATAGGGGCTCGTAAAAAACGCCATCCCCACCTCATCGCAGGTTTCCTTCAATGCAGCGGTCCAATCCCGGTTAAGCGACGCATCCTCATAGGTCTCGAAGACCGATTTTTTCCATGACGCCTGATGGGACTGGCGCCCCCCCAATTCACGGAAGCCACGGTCACTCACCAGCGATCCTGCCGTGTAATGCTGAAACTTGGCTGCGTCAGCCCCGGCCTCTTTAGCCAAGCATATCAAATCCTTGGCACGATTCAGGTCTCTGTCAAAATTGGAGCCGATCTCAGCTATAAAATATACTGGATCTTTGCGACTGATCCGTGTTCCGCCAACATGTATAACCGAAGCAGGCTGGTTGTTCATTTTAAACCTCCAGAATGTAATTGAGCGAAAATCACCCTCCTGATCCGTTCCATGAGATAACTATGTGACATGAATCAGAAGAGTAATATCATTAAATTTAGCGAACTAGCAATTAGCTGAATTGCCTGTCACCCTGTACTGATCCATCAGCATTTCCGCCCAGCCCCGTAGGCCTCGCGCACCAGGCAGGCCTGTCCCTCCAAGCAGCCAGTCGCGGACCGGCACCGTGAAGCCGGTTTTACGGCGGTCGATGACCTCGTCCGGCAGGTTGCCGACCATCCGGGCCACGGCCCGCTTGTCGGGTGCCTGCGGCCCGCCGAGACCCGGGGCCACGCGGCGCAAGAGGTCCAGGTCGAGAAAGGGGACCCGCACCTCCAGCGAGTGGGCCATACTGGCCCAGTCCGTGTCGCGCAGGAGCTGGTTGCGCATGTACCAGGTAATCTCCAGGGCCGAGACCCGGTGGTGGTCGTTTGCGATGCCGCCCAGGGTGGCGGCGAGCCGCTCGCTGGTACGCAGTTCGTCGAGTCCCTGACGCAGCAGGTCACCATCGGGGCGCCCCGCCAGCTCCCACGGCATATGGAGCGCCCGGCGCAAAAGGTAGGCGCCGGCCACGCTGCCGCCGTACTGCAGGAGCCCCGCATACTTGGGCGAGGTGAAGCGACCGAGCTTGTGAG
>CALMOE010000246.1 GCA_937871715.1 uncultured Geobacter sp.
CGGAACCGTGGTCGCCTTCACAGCAGAACTCCGGTCGGATTCAGCGGAATACGCACGCATAAAGTCCAGTTGAACTAACCTGCTTCGCGCCGCTGCACGCGCCATTTGGATTTTTAATCAGGTTTTTGTCTTCCGGGTGGGCCGATAATACGGGCTTTATGAGGGTAATTCAATAAGGAACTGCTCTGGATGCAGCCCTTTTGCGTGGTTTTGGCTGACTTCCAGTTCCGTTTAACCTCTCGTCATATCATGCTTTCAGCTGATTTCACCTGATCGGGACGCACCGGTAGTACGGCGCCGGTGTTGACCCGCACTGGCTTTACTCTTTTGGTCCCATTGGCGCTACTCTTCCTTGCGGCGGGCTCCTAGGTTTCTTCGGCAGCCAGCCTATGATGATCATGACCCTTCCTCGCAGCATGGACAGCGCCGCTCCGGTTTCGACGGTGGCGGGGTGTCGGCGCTTTTCTCATCCTTTCGGCGCTCTCTTTCGGCAAGCAGTAGCTGCAGCCTTTTCAGGCTGATTCTGTTCCTTGGGCTCCAGAGTCCGTAGTAGCGCACCTTGTGAAACCCATGGGGCAGGACGTGCTGGAGGAAGCGGCGCAGAAACTCGTTTGCCGGCAATTGCATGGTCTTCCACTCTTTTGTGTCCGAGTTCTGGTAGCGGAATGAAACCATGCCGTCTTTGAGGGCCAGGATCCGGTTGTTGGTGATGGCGATCCGGTGCACGTAGCGCCCCAGGTAGCGGAGTACCTTCCGGGTCCTGTTGAAGGCCGGTTTGCAGAAGACGACCCACTCCTTGTCCCAGAGCTCCTTGGGAAAGGTGATGTCCGGCAACGCTTTTTGCGCCTGTGCCATGAACCGGCCGCGAAAGCCCCGGGAGAGGGCGCGCACCGGCACAAGGAACTCCTTCTTTCTTGCCTGGCGCCAGATGCCGTCTTTATCCAGCCCTCCGGCCGGCACCAGCAGGTGCACGTGGGGATGATGCTCCAGGGCTCTGGTCCAGGTGTGCAGCACGGCGAGGATACCCAGCTTGCCCCCCACATGTCCGGCATCGAGGCCGATGGCCATGAGTGCTTCCGTTGCCGCTTGCATGAGGATGGTGTAGAGGGTTTTCTGGTTCTTGCGGACGATCTCCCGCAGCTCCTTTGGCAGGGTGAAGACGAGGTGGAAGTAGCGCACGGGCAACAGCTCCGCCTGCCGCTGCTCCAGCCAGCGGCTGGTATCATTGCCGTGGCACTTGGGGCAGCTTCTGTCTTTGCAGGAGTGGTAGCTGTAGTGCTGGTGGCCGCACTCTTCGCACTGTGCCAGATGTCCCCCCATTGTCTCGGTACGGCAGTGGAGGATGGAAGAGAGCGCCCGCTTGTGACTGGGGAGCATCCGGTCGCCGAAGGTGCTCAGATAGTCATCGCCATGGGCCTTGACGATATCGGCCAGTTCCACCATGGCCTACAGGCCGGCCATCAGTTCGTTCAGACTCTTGTCAAGGCGATCGGAGATTCTCTTGGTGAGATGGAGGTAGATTCTGGTGGTGGAGATGTCGGCATGGCCGAGGATCTTTTGCAGGACGGTTATGTCTTCGCCGTTTTCCAGGAGGTGAGTGGCAAAGGAGTGGCGCAGGGTGTGGGGTGTGGCGGCCTTGGTGATCCCCTCTTCATGCAGCGCCTTCTTGAAGACCCGCTGCAACAGGTCGGTGGCGATATGCCCCTCCCTGACCGGAAAGAGCCAGCCGCCGCTGTTGCCATGACTTTGGTGATGGGCCACAAGGAGCTTTGCCACATGATCGGCCAACGGCACGGCGCGGTCTTTCCACCCCTTGCCGCAACGGACCCAGAGGAGTTTCCTGCCGGTGTCGATGTCGCCGATGCGCAGCTTCACCCCCTCGGCATTGCGCAGGCCGCAGGCGTAGATGACGGTGAGCGCCACCTTTGCCATGGGGTGCCTGACTCTATTCAGGATCGCCCGCACCTCCTCCCGGGAGAGCACCGCAGGCAGCTTCCTGGTCGGCTGGGGGCGGACGATGTCGAACACCGGCCACTCCCTCCCCAGGGTCTTCACATAGAAGAACTTGATCCCGGCCAGGTGGATGGTGACGGTGCTCCGGGCTGCCTTGCGCACGCCTATCAGGTGGAGGAAGAAGCGGCGGACATCCTCTTCGGTCAATTGATCGGGGGAGCGCATGTGGAACTTCGCCAGGTTCCGTACGGCATCCAGATATGCTGCTTGCGTCTTGGGGGAGTAGCCGGCCAGTTGCAGGTCTTCCATCATCTTGCGGCGCAGTTCTGTCATCTTTGTTTCTCCTTTCGCTTTTAACATCATCGGCCCTCAAGGCCGTAAATCGGTAGGTGAAAGGAGAACGCCGCCAATGGCAACAAAAAAGGCGGCTCCCGGAGAAGCCGCCTAATACGTTTTTTTCTGATTCTTTATCGCTTTTTTGCCTTTGACTCTATGTCGCCTTTATCATTCTGATTTTATTCGC
>CALMOE010000247.1 GCA_937871715.1 uncultured Geobacter sp.
ACTATCCTCTTCGTCGGCAGCGTCAGATGTGTATAAGAGACAGGTACGGCACCGTGGTGATTGTCTGCGACGGCGAGGAGCTGGCCAACCGGCTTGCCACAGACCTGGGCTTAATGTCCTTGGCGCTGCTTTTTGCGTCGATCCTTGGGGGTGGGGGCGCCTTTGCCATGCAGCGGGTCATTACCTCCCCTCTGGCCGAGCTGGCCAGGACCATGGAGCTGGTCGGATCCAGCCGGGACTATGATCTGCGGAATGAGTACGAAGGGGGGGACGAGATCGGCACCCTTAGCCGTGGATTCAACCGGATGCTGGGGGAGATCGGGCTTCACAAGGAGCAGCTGCAGGGCTACCAGGATAGGCTGACTGAGCTTGTCGCCCTGCGCACCAAGGAGCTTCTCAGGGTTAAGGAGGAGGCCGAGGCGGCTGCCGCTGAGCGTCTGCTTGCTAGTGGGCAGGCTGGGCAATCCCTTCCGCCGCCGGCAGAGCCGCGGGGAGATGCTCCCCATCTCCCCCGCTGCAGCACGGAGCGCGCCCTCTATGCCCTGATGGACTGTCTCGAAGAAGAGGTGTGCTATGTCGATGTCGCCGGAGGCGTCGGGGTGGCGAACAGGCCGGCGGCAATGGCTCTGGGTGTAGACCTGGACGCCTGTCTACTCCGGGAAGCCCAGGCCGAGGGGTTCGACATATACGGCTTTGATCTCCGCAGAGTGCCTGCCGGCAACCTCCCACCCTTCCTCGACTTGCCAGGAGCGAAGTTGAGGAGTATGGAGGTCATGCTTCTCGGTGAGGAGAGGGTGCCCCGCTATCAGCTGATAAGCAGCTCCCCCCTCCCCGACGAGCCGACGGGGGGGCGCTGCATCGTCTCAGTGGTGCGCGACATCACCACGGAGAAGGAGGCTGAGGAGAGCCTCTCTCTCACCTCCAGCAGGCTGCTGCAGGCGGAGGAGAGCCTGCGACGAAGCCTGGCCGCCGAGCTGCACGATGAGGTGGGCCGAGACCTGACCGCCTTGCATCTCAACCTGCAGCTTGTCTCCGCCGCAATACCCCATGGTGCCGGCATGGAGCTGGCAGGGCGGCTGGCCCTCATCGATGAGCTGGTTGAAGGGGTCAGCTGCAAGGTGGCCGGGATAATCAGGGAGCTGCGCCCACCGCTTCTGGATGATTTCGGACTGAAAACCGCCCTCGAATCCCTGGTGGACAGCCTTGTCAGGCTCTACGGGGTGGACATTGAGCTCTGCGTGTCCGAAAGCTTCCCCAGGCTTTGCGTCGACAAGGAGGCCGCCATCTTCCGCATCGCCCAGGAGGCTCTGAGCAATGCCATCAAGCATGCCTCCGCCGATCTTGTCACCGTTGACCTCGTGGCGGATGGCGAGATGGTCAGGCTGACAGTTGCAGATGACGGAGCAGGCTTTGATCCTAGTGCCAGGCACGGAAACGGCAAGCGGGGGAGTTTTGGGCTGGCAATCATGCGCGAGCGGGCGATCCTGGCGGGGGGGAGTTTCTCCATTGACTCCCAGCCTGGTGTGGGCACGACAGTTTCTGTAGAGATTGTGAGGGAGTGATGTCAGTAAAGGTTCTGCTTGTTGATGACCATCTGATCGTGCGCGACGGTTTGCAGATGCTGATCAACACCCAGAAGGATATTCGGGTGATAGCCGGGGCGAGCGATGGCCGGAGCGCGCTGGAAGCGGCGGAGGCGCTTCGCCCCGACGTGGTTGTCATGGACGTTTCCATGCCGGAGATGAGCGGTATCGAGGCGACCCGGGAGATGTTGGCGAACAACCCCGGGTTGAAGATCATCATCCTCACCATGCACGAATCGCCCGAGTATGTCAGCCAGGCATTCAGTGCGGGAGCCATGGGTTTTGTACTCAAGAAATCCGCAGGTATAGAGATCATTAAGGCAGTCAGGGAGGTCGTGCGCGGCCGGCGCTACTGTGGCCGCGGGGTGGAGGAGATCTGGAGCTCCGACTCGCTGGAGGAGGACCCTTACGAGAGTCTCAGCCTCCGCGAAAAGCAGATATTGCCGTTGGTGGTCGACGGGAAAACGAGCAGGGAGATCGCGGAAATGCTGTTCCTCTCCCCCAAAAGCGTGGAAACCTACCGCAGCCGGTTGATGAAAAAACTTCATGTGGACAATGTTGCCGGTCTGGTGAAGTTTGCCATAATTCGTGGTATAGCTTGCCCAAAAGATTGAAATTGCGCTTGATGGCAGTTTATTCCGAATGCGCGTCTCCCAGCTTCCGGACGAAAGACGCAAGCAGCGGAGGGGGCCTAATGCGTTTGTCAGATGTTCCCCACAGGCAAGGGGGAATAATTTTTGCAAAGAATCTAATTCGACTTATAGTCTCAGCTGCCTGCTCCTGCGAAGGGGCTGCAGTGGGACGGCCTGTTCCGCCTTGAAAGCGGGATGAAATTTGCGACGCGGCAGGGCGCTCCGGAACAGCAAGATTGACGGGCGGCGCTCCTGAAAATCAGTTTTTATATATTGCTGCAACTAGCGGGGAGGCAGTTATGCTGAATATCATCAATGGCTGTGCAGGCGGGATCAGGGTGTTGGCAAGGAGCGGGGGGGTGCTGGCCGTCGGCGTCATTGCGTTCCTTGGAGCCATCCTTGGGCCCAGCGAATCCCGCGCGGCGATCGGGACCACCACCCAGAACTGGCCGGCAACGCCGATCTATTCAGCCGCCAGCTACCCTGCGGCCGCCATCACTTACAACGCCGTTGCCGGCAGCAACCGGCTCCTGGTGGTGGGGGTCTCCTGCTCCACCACTGCGGTTACCCAGTCACAGCCGACCGTCACCTACGGCGGCACTGCCATGACCCATGCGGTCGGCTACAGCGCCACAGCCACCCAGCAGCACAACTACCTGTACTACCTGCCAATCGGCTCCTCGGCGACTGTCGACACCGGCAAGTCCATCAACGTCACCATCAGCGGCGGCACCGTCCGCTACTGCATGGTCAATGCCGCGGTCTACACCGGCGTCGACCAGGCCTCCCCGGTCGCCACCTCCGTCCGCTCCAGCAACAACACCACTGCCGGCACCGCCGTCGGCCCCTTCACCCTGGCGGTGAACAGCGGCGAGATGGGGATTTCGGTACTTAATGCGGTCGGTACCGGTACCGGCAAGACAAACGCGGCAACCATAACCATCGGTGCCACCGGCCACATCTGGAGCCAGGTGAGCACGGCAGCGAGCAACCGGATCGTCGGTTCCCTGCGCACCACCTTTGCCACGACCCTTAATGCCAACACCACAACGGCAACCCAGCATACATCTTCCGTGTCGACCCTGAACTCCACCGCGGCCATCGCCATCAAGCCGATTCAGGGGATCACGGTCGGCAACGGCTCATCCGTCGGCGGCAACAAGTCGGTCTACGTCAACGACGGCGCCAACTCGAGCAACGTGGTGGTGGACGCCTTCTCCATGACCGCCGACTCGGCGACAACGGTCACCGGCATCACCTTCGCCGCCAACGCCAACACCACCAGCGCCAATGTCTCGGCAATAAAGATCTGGCGCAAGGTGGGCGCGACCCTGACCGCCTGGGAGGCGAGCGATCTCCTGGTGGGGAGCGGCAGCGCCACCGGCGGCGCGGTCAGCATCAGTACGAATGAGACGGTCGACGGAACGCTGAAAAACTACATCGTGACCTACGATATCGCCTCCGGAGCCACCGCTTCCACCGCCAACATCCTCACCGGCACCATTACCTCCATCACCCCGGCGGCGATCTCCCTGACCGATACGGCGGCATTCAGCTCCAACATCTACATCTATCCGACGGTGACCATAGGCAACGGGACTGAGCCTTCCACGGCACGGCTCGGGAACTCCAGCCCTGCCACCAACATGGATGCCTTCACTCTCTCCCACAACAGCTCCAATGCCGCCGACGACGACGCCATAACAACTGTGACCGTCACCATGACCCCCCAGTATATCTCCGGCGGTTCCGGCAGCACGGTGTCCAAGATAAAGTTGATGGAAGTGGTCGGGGCAAGCTGCCCGTCCGGTGTCTGCGGCTCCAGCAATGCGGCCACCATCGGCGATGTCTGGAATATTGCCACTTCCGGACTTACGGCTACGGCTACCCCGGCGAACTACTATGTCCGTGTTTCGACAGCCGATACCATCACCCCGTCCGCCGAGGACACCTCGGGCACCATTACCGGCTACTACGTCTTCAGCGGAACCGTCACCAGCCTGTCCCACGCAAAGGCGAACAACAAGCTGGCTCTCGGTGACTATTCTGGCCAGACCCTGTATATCGACGTGGAGAAGCCAGCCGGCTTGGAATCGGCTACCGCCACAACGGGCGGGCAGACCGATCCCGGTGGCAGCATAAACCTCGTCTGGGATTCGGTAACTGACCCCAACGGCGGTTCACTCGACGCGGTAAAGCCGTACGTGATCATGCGCGGCTCGATCCAGCCGAGCCCCAACTGCATCGACGGCACCGATATCTCCACCGTTCCCGGGGTGACAATCGACTATCTTGCCCGTACCGCCCGGGATGTGGGGCTGATCGATACCACCCCGACCCGCTACTACTACCGTGTCTGCGCCAAGGATGCCCAGGGGAACGTGAGCAGCGGCGCGACAACCTACGCCAATGCCAAGGTCAGCAGCGTCTGCAATACCATGCCTTCCGTCTCGCTTACGGCAGAGGATCTGGTCTCCCTGGAACAGGTTATCAAGTCAACGAATACTACGCCGTTCAAGCTGCTCATCTCCAACAACGACATAGGCACCTGTCCCAATGTTGACTTCTACCTTGATCTTGTTGATGAGGTGAACAGCGCGGATTTCTTTAAAGCTGTGGGTGCAACACCCGAGACGGCGGAACCTTTCGTGCCGTCAACCACAAAGGTCACGCTCGGTACCGGTGGAGCCGGTGCCCCCACCGGCAAGACGCTGAACGTTTACATAACGGGCAAGCCCACTGCCAGCCAGCTGGAGCAGTATAAGTTCGCAATCCAGGTGACCGGCGCAGGTCATGCGACCCCCCCACAGACTGCCCAGGTTACCGGCATTCTCAATGACATGCCCCCCATCGTGCACAACAGCAACAACATGGGTAAATTCCAGTACGGCAACTGGGGCCAGACCTATACCTGCGCAACCTGCCACTCCAACAGCACCACCAACATCAAGGGTGTCTACCAGATCATCTCCACCCCGATAGGTCGTCGCAACGTGGTCTTCAGCACCACTTCGTCAACAGTGGATGTCTCCACAGGCGTATACGGCAACGACCAGCGCGCGGTGAAGAACGGATCCAGCAACGTCTGCGAGGTGTGCCACCACAGGACGCGCCAGCACCAGTACAGCGCCAACAAGCCATTCGGCGGCCCGAACAACGACGAGACCTACAATGCCGACCACCACAACAGCCGGGACTGTGTGAAGTGCCACACCCATAACACCGCTTTCCGCTCCATCTACGGCCTGTGCGGCGACTGCCACGGCTTCAAGGCTACCGGCTACTCTCCGGTCAGCAAGGCGACCATGGTCAAGGACCTGACTAATGCCCTCGGCCCCAACCCCCCCAACTACGGCTCCCATGTCCGCCACAACACCGCCAAGCTGGCCTGCGACGCCTGCCACAACAGCACCAACCACGGCTTGCTGACTACCGCCTGGATCGGCGACCAGCAGCTGCAGATGGGCTTCAAGGTTGACAAGGACAGCTTCCTGGGATTCAATCCGTCCGCATCCGTGGTTGGCGGCACATTCTACGGTACGAACAATCTCAATACTCCATTTGTCTGGAGTGCCGGCCCGGGGACAACCATCGCCCCCATCGCTGATTACAACGCATCCTGCAACACTTACTGCCATGGAAACTGGTCAGGGAACGTTGGTAGCAATACCACTCCCATCTGGGTTGGATCCGGTCAGGCTGCCTGCGGCGGCTGTCACAATGCAACCGGAGCCAATCCTCCTGTAACGGGAAGCCATGCCAAGCATGCGGGGAATACCGGATCCGGGCTTGGCATAGCCTGCAGCTCCTGCCACGGCACCTATGCAAACTACACCGGGAGCGCGCACATTAACGGCAAGGTAGAGTGGAGCCTGTCGGCATACCCCGGATCCGCCTACAGTGGCTCCAGCGCCGGTACAACCAATGCCCTCGCCCCGACTTCGCCCGGCAGCTACTCTACCTGTAGCAACCTCTACTGTCACAGTAACGTGCAGGGGCCCACAACCGGGACGGGCGGCCCGACCACATACGCAACCCCGACATGGGGCGGGACCGCGACCTGCGGCTCCTGCCACACCGACCCCAACACCTCCGGCTCCCATACGAACCATGAGGATGCGACTGTGGCATTCGACTGCCACGTCTGCCACAACAACGGCGGTACCACCTCGCCCCTGAACCACGCCAACGGCACCATCAACCTGCAGTTCGTCGGCCTCGGACAGAACACTGTCTACTCACAGGGGACGAACGATACTCCCGGAACCGGTTATGGTACCTGCAGCAGCAGTAATTGCCACGGAAGGTTTACCCGCTCGTGGGGAACTCCAGCCTCGGGTCTGCCGATCTGTGAAAAATGCCACGGCTCCGCCACCTCCGCACGGGGTTTCTACAATACCCGCGGCCCCGACGGGACCCTCAGCATCTACTCCTCGGGTATCGGCGTGCATGACATCCACCTGCAGAATCCGAATTCGCCGAGGAAGGCGACATTCGCCCGCTTCACCTCCTATGCGAAAGGGTTCAGCTGCAGGCAGTGCCACTCAATGCCTACGGGACCGTTTACCGCCGGCCACATAGATACGCAACTCCCGGCCGAGGTGCCTTTCAACAACGCCAGCTCCATAGCCAACACCGGCATGACGAAGTTCAGCTACTATACCTCGCCGACCTACAGCTCAGCCACTCAGAGCTGCAGTGCCATCTGGTGCCATGGCGCGGGGATGAACTCGAACAACGCTAGCGGACCGTACGCCGGGGTTCCGGCCGCGATACAGCGGACGAATCCCCAGTGGAACGTGCCGTTCCTGACCGGCAGCGGCGCCGGCGACTGCACCAAGTGCCACGCAATGCCGCCGCCTGCCCCTGATGCCAACTACATTCACTACGGCAAGACCATGGCGGACTGCAATTCCTGCCATACCCACCTGACCAGTGACGGCTACGGCTTCAAGAACAAGTCCCTGCACGTCAACGGCGAGATAGATGGCGGCTGCGACAAGTGCCACGGCTACCCGCCGATCAACAACATCGTCGGCGACCACGAGGGGCTTGCATCCCCGGCCCAGGGGGCACTGCGCCTCGGCACTGCCGGCGCCCACAACGCCCACGTCCTTAATCCGAACATCGGCAAGAGCTGCCAGACCTGCCACTTCAACTTCTCTGAGGCCATGCCGAGCAACGCCCTGGAGATCGGCTTCAGCGGCTACAACGGTACCGTCACCTCAGGCACCTTTGCCGGCTACTCCGGGGCCGACGCCCACCCGAACTGGCTGAAGACCAATGCCGGCACTACCATCCTGAAAGTGACCAGCGGAGCCAACGTCTGCTCCAACCTCTACTGCCACGGCGGCGGCACCCTGACCCTTCCGGCACTCGGCGGCGGCAGCAACACTACCCCCAACTGGGAGGGGGGAACCGCTGAAACGATCTGCGGCACCTGCCACGGCACCGACACCACCAACGCACCGACCGGAGGCTCCCATGGCCGCCACGCCCTCGCCTCCAACGGCGGCGTCGGCATGCTCTGCAATGCCTGCCATGGCTCATCGACCAACATGACCCACGTAAACG
Source organism: uncultured Geobacter sp. (assembly GCA_937871715.1). Classification (GTDB taxonomy): domain Bacteria; phylum Desulfobacterota; class Desulfuromonadia; order Geobacterales; family DSM-12255; genus CALMBF01. Next base: position 7,790 of record CALMOE010000247.1, read on the forward strand.
GCGCCGTCAGCTGGGATCTAGACCGTTCCAACCCGGCAATCGGCCCGAATGCGACCTACAACAACATCTCCTCGGGAACCATCGCCGGCCTTGCCCCGCGCAGCAACGGCGCCGACTACCGTACCTGCGACAACGTCTACTGCCACAGTAACGTCCAGGGTACTGACGGACCTGGCAAGGGTGCGCCGACCGTCTACGGCTCGCCGCGCTGGGGGACGGACAACGGCACCCTCACCTGCGGCAGCTGCCACAAGAACATGGCCACCGACCTTGCGGCAACAGGCAGCCACGTCAAGCATGCCAACACCACCCAGGGGAACAGCAACATGGCCCTCTCCTGCGGCTACTGCCACCAGGACGGCGGCAGCGGTTCCCTCAACCATGCCGACAACATGATCTTCGTCAACTTCACCGGATACGTTGGGGGGAGCTATTCGAACAACGGCCGCACCGCCGGTTCCGCTGCCGGCTACGGCAGCTGCTCCACCACCTTCTGCCACGGCACTACAGCTTCTCCGGCCTGGGGGACCGCCGGACCGCTGGCATGCAACGCCTGCCACGGCGCCAAGGCTGGCGATGCCACATGGTCAGGCCGCCACCAGACCCACTACAACTACTCAACCATGCCGAGCAACTACACCCAGACAGTTACCGACCTGAGCACGGCAACCAAGTATCGCTTCAACTGCGCCCACTGCCATGATGAAAATGTGGCTAACCACAGCCTCAAGCCCGCTTCCGTCAACAGCGCCGCCCGGGTCTTCTTCGGCATCTCCTCTGCCACCCCGGCATCGAGCAGTAAGCGTGGCACCTATTCAGCCGGCACTCTGCAGGGAACGGACAACGGCTTCAAGTTCACCAACGGTTCGTGCAACACCTCCTACTGCCACTCCAACGGCAGGGGCGGTGCGCCTCTCAATACAACATTGACCTGGACAACAGCTCCGTCTGCCCCGGGCGCCAACTGCACCTACTGCCACGACACCAAGTCAACCACCGCGACAGCGAGCGGCTTGAGCGGCAAGCATGACAAGCACATGAACCCGACCAACAACGCCATGATGGGGGCGGGCAACGGCTTCAACTGCGTTGACTGCCATGCTCCGACCATAACCGACAGCAACAACACCACCATCGCCGACAAGGGTAAGCACGTCAATGCCGTCCTCAACTACTCGGGTGCCAAGGCGCTGAAGCGCAACTATGTGCAAGGCTCCGGATCCTGCTCCACCTACTGCCACTCCAACGGCAACCCGGGTGCAGTCGTCTTCGTCAGCATGACCGGTAGCAAGGTCTGGACAACAAGCACATACAGCATAACAACCTGTAACAAGTGCCATGGCCGCTCGACAACCACCGGCTACCCCGATTACGCCAACGGCGGTGCCAACACGGCAACCTCCAACCTCCATGCCGGCCACATGTCAGGGCTGATTGACACCACCGCCTGCTCCGACTGCCACCGCAAGACCGTTGATGTCCTTACCGTCAACAAGTTCAGGCCCTACTCGACCCAGCACCTGAGCGGCGTGACCAACGTGAACTTCAACGCGGCCAAGACCTACATCGGCAGCAAGGCATCGGTTGCAACCGCCGGTTACCAGGTGACCTGCTCCGGCATCGTCTGCCACGGCCAGGGACAGCCTGTCTGGGGTGCCTCCACTGCAGCCCACCAGTGCCAGAAGTGCCACGGCGACAAAGGGACTGCCTTCGGCACCTTCTCCTCGCCCCAGGTTGCCCCCGGCTACAACGGCACAGGCACCGACACCTCCATGACCAAGTCCGCGCCGACAGACCCGCGCGTCGGCGCCCATCAGCGCCACCTGGTCTCCAACGCAATTGCCGCCCCGATCAAGTGCGGCGAGTGCCACGTGACCGTGACCGCGATACGCTCGGCCAACCACTGGAACTACTCCACCGCCACCCTGACCTTCTCCGGCAGGGCAACCGCCAACGGCCACACTCCGAGCGTCAGCCGCAGCGGCGGGGTGATAAGCTGCAGCAGTACCAACTGCCACACCGGCAAGTACAACTCCGGCACCACTATCTCGCCGTTCTGGAACATGACCGGCCTGGTTAAGGAGGCCGGCACCACCGTCGGCTCCTGCACCAAGTGCCACGCCATGCCGCCGACGGCCTATGCCAATCACCCACAAACACCACTTAGTGACTCGGCTGCCATCTCCACCATCTACGGCTCCTGCGGCAGCTGCCACACCAACCTGAGCGCATCCGCTACCAATGTGGGTAACGCATTCGTCGACAAGACCAAGCATGTCAACGGAACGATCGAGTATGTGGCCAACTGCAACGGCTGCCACGCCTACGACGTCACCGACGGCGGCACCACCTGGAACCCGGCCCTCTCCGGCGGTTCCGGCACAGGCGCCCACATCAAGCACATAACCTTCATCAAGTCGCGCCTGGGGATCGCCAACCTTACACCGAGTGGACAGACCTTCGGCAGCGGCGAGCCGGCCGGTGTCTGCGGCACCTGCCACACCAACACCCTGTCCGAGCATGACAACGGCTCGCGGCAGATCACCTTCGGAGCAGGCGGCGCCACTCCGAACACCATGGGTGCCGGCTACGGCGGCAGCATGAGCCTCCTCTTCGGCGGCACCAACCCGGCGTACAACAGCGGCAACAAGTCATGTTCGAACGTTTCGTGCCACTACTTCACCACACCGAACTGGTACTAGGCCAGACTTTAAGGAGGGAACAACGATGCAGCGAAATGTAATGAAAGGGAAATGCAGTAAAATGACAGTAGGTCTCCTGGCCCTGCTCCTGCCGCTCATCGCTTTGATGCTGCCGCAGCAGGCCGAGTCTGCGGCGATCACCTGCAGCAACGGTCTATCCGGCTGCCACTTCGTCAACAACAAGGTCCAGGACGGCACCGCCCGCAACACCCCGGCGGGAACATTCCCCGGCACCCACGCCCGCCACTCCGGCTACTCCACCTCCTCGGCCAAGCGCGAGTACCAGATGGCCTGCACCAGGTGCCATCCGAGCACTGCCTACACCAATGCCCACCAGAGCGGCTTCAAGAACATCACCGGCAGCAGTTTGCCGAAGGCGAGATATTCCGCAGGCGCGGCTCTGAACGGGCGGATTCCAAACACCAACACCCCGAATTTCGGCTACTGTTCAAATATCTACTGCCACAGTACCGGCCGTGCGTCTGACATGGGGCAGCAGCGTTACAGCTCCGCCCGCTGGGGTGGCAGCGAGTCCTGCCTCGGCTGCCACGGCGGCCGCACCAGCGCCACCGGCACCTACGCACGCAGCGTCGGCAACTTCACCCTCACCACCTCCCACGGCCAGCACCTCAAGTACCCTGCGGCCAACGTGAACTGCCAGATCTGCCACTCCAAGACCGCCACCGACGCCGCCACCCTGAAGAGCTACACCGGCGTGCAGAAGCATGCCAACGGTGTGCGCAACGTCACCTTCACCGGGGTCACCTACGGCAACTACACCTCCTACAAGAGCACCGAGGCCGGTTCCAGCGCCAACACCAGGTACTGCTCCAACGTCTCCTGCCATGGCGGCAGGAGCCGCGGCGCCTGGTCGGCAACGACCACCAACAACAACAACACCTGCGTCCACTGCCACGGCGTCGATGGCTCCACCTCCCTGCGCGCCGACAAGTACAACGCCGCCCCCGGCTGGGGGGGGACCGGCACCAGCACCGACCAGATATCGGCCAACACCGACAACCGAGTCGGCGCCCACTTCGTCCACCTCTCCTCGGTCTACCTGAAGAAGCTGAAGTGCAACGAGTGCCACGCCGTCCCCTCTACCCCCTTCGAAGGTACCCACATGGCCGTACCACGCTTCAACTCCCAGACCCTGACCTTCGCCCAGGCATCCACGGCGAACAAGAACAGCACCACCCCGGTGAAGACCGACGGCACCCCGGGAGCGGCGGCCACCTGCAACACCACCTACTGCCACGGCTCCAACATGCCCAAGGGCGACACCAGCGGCACCGCCAGGAGCCCCCAGTGGAGCCAGGCATCCCTCATGACCGGCACTCCGGGAGCCGACTGCGGCACCTGCCACGGTAACCCGCCGACAGCCGGCACGACGGCAGGAACCCACAGCGGCAAGACCCCGACCACCTCCTGCAGCGGCTGCCACGGCATGGTCGTTAATGCAACGGGAGCAGTCATCAACAAGACGCTGCACATGAACGGCTCGGTCAACGTCACCGCCGACTGCAACGGCTGCCACAAGTATGACGTCATCGGCACCAACGCCTGGCAGAACACCACCGGTACCGACCTGGCCCACTACAAGCACATCGCATTCATCAAGACCAGGCTTGCCTTCACCAACCTGAGCGTTACCGGAACAGGCGTTGCCTTCGCAGCCGGTCGTGCCGCCGCGGTTTGCGGCACCTGCCACACCAACACCCTCTCCCAGCATAACGACGGCTCGAAGCAGATCACCTTCGGCGCCGGCGGCACCGCCAACACCATGGGCGCGGGTACGGGGAGCAGCATGAGCCTCCTCTTCGGCGGCTCCAATCCGGCGGCCAGCGGCACGTCCGGGAGCAACATCAGCTGTTCCAACCTGATGTGCCACTACGCCGCGACGCCGAACTGGTACTAATCCTCCGGCGCGGCTGGAATGTAGCCGAGAACGCCTGCCCTGGCCCCGGTGGCTCAGGGCAGGCGGTAGCAGGCAGTTTAAACTTATTGCAGAGTTGTTGCATTGCATTGACAGACGGGTGGTTTTTCAGTAATTGAGTAAATGGACAACCATACACAACAGGAGCAGCAGGTCATGGGGAACATCATGAAGATAGACAGAAAATGTTGCAGTCACATTACGACCGGCATGGCGCTAATAACTGGGCTGATGCTGTTTGCAGGAGTGATGACCCAGCCGCGCCAGGCGGCTGCGGCCACGATCACCTGTAGCTCTGGTGTGTCTGGTTGCCATTTCAACCCCACTGTCAAGGACGGCACCGGGCGAAACGTCCCCGCTGGGCAGTTCACCGGCACCCACGCCCGCCACGCCGGCTACTCCACCTCCTCTGCCAAGCGCCAGTACCAGATGGCCTGCACCAGGTGCCATCCGAGCACTGCCTACACCAATGCCCACCAGAGCGGCTTCAAGAACATCACCGGCAGCAGTTTGCCGAAGGCGAGATATTCCGCAGGCGCGGCTCTGAACGGGCGGATTCCAAACACCAACACCCCGAATTTCGGCTACTGTTCAAATATCTACTGCCACAGTACCGGCCGTGCGTCTGACATGGGGCAGCAGCGTTACAGCTCCGCCCGCTGGGGTGGCAGCGAGTCCTGCCTCGGCTGCCACGGCGGCCGCACCAGCGCCACCGGCACCTACGCACGCAGCGTCGGCAACTTCACCCTCACCACCTCCCACGGCCAGCACCTCAAGTACCCTGCGGCCAACGTGAACTGCCAGATCTGCCACTCCAAGACCGCCACCGACGCCGCCACCCTGAAGAGCTACACCGGCGTGCAGAAGCATGCCAACGGTGTGCGCAACGTCACCTTCACCGGGGTCACCTACGGCAACTACACCTCCTACAAGAGCACCGAGGCCGGTTCCAGCGCCAACACCAGGTACTGCTCCAACGTCTCCTGCCATGGCGGCAGGAGCCGCGGCGCCTGGTCGGCAACGACCACCAACAACAACAACACCTGCGTCCACTGCCACGGCGTCGATGGCTCCACCTCCCTGCGCGCCGACAAGTACAACGCCGCCCCCGGCTGGGGGGGGACCGGCACCAGCACCGACCAGATATCGGTCAACACCGACATCCGGGTCGGCGCCCACTACGTTCACCTCTCCTCGGTCTACATGAAGAAGCTGAAGTGCAACGAGTGCCACGCCGTCCCCTCGACCCCCTTCGAAGGGACCCACATGGCCACCCAGCGTTACAACAGCCAGACCCTGACCTTTGCCCAATCGACGACTGCAAAAATCACGATCGGCGTCGCCAGCGGTTCGACCCCGACGCAACTGGCTACCTTTACCGGCTATACCAACGGAACCTCTACCAAGGCGGCCACCTGCTCCAGCGTTTACTGCCATGGCAATCGCCTCAAGAACAACGTTACTTCCGGTACCGCACGTAAGCCGTCGTGGAATCTGGACTATACCGCTACGCCTGCGACAGCGACCAGTTGCGGCCGCTGCCACGGCTATCCGCCGACCGACGGCAGCCTGCATTC
>CALMOE010000248.1 GCA_937871715.1 uncultured Geobacter sp.
TGTGGCGGAGCCTGCGGGGAGGGGGAGGCCATGAGCACACCTGATGTCTCCATAGTCATGCCATCCTTCAACCAGGCTCCTTTCCTGGAAGAGGCGGTACGCTCCGTGCTCGACCAGGAGGGGGTGGATGTAGAGCTGCTGGTGTTCGACCCCGGCTCCAGTGACGGTTCGCGGGAGATACTGCAGCTGCTTAGAGATGAGTACGGCGACAGACTGCGGCTCATCTTCGAAGCGGACAAAGGGCAGTCGGACGCGATCAACAGGGGGATGGCCGTTGCAAGGGGGGGGGTGTTGGCTTGGCTCAACTCCGACGACCGTCTGGCGCCGGGGGCCCTGGCCCGGGTGGTATCCCTCCTGGACCGGGAGCGGCCGGCGTGGCTCTACGGAGACGTGGGGATGATCGATGCCAACGGGGCGAGCATCTCCGGCCCGATAGTAGCATATAAGAGATGGCGCGGGCGGAACTTCTCCCTCAATAAGCTCCTGACGGAGAACTTCATCTCCCAGATGGGGGCCTTCTGGAACCGGCGGATGTGGGAAGTGGCAGGCGGGCTCGATCTTGCCAGGGACCTGGACATGGACTACGACCTCTGGCTCCGCTTCGCGGCTCATGCCGATCCCCTGGTGCTGCGGGAAAGGCTGGCCGATTTTCGCGTTCATGGTGAGGCCAAGGGGAGCAGGCGCACAGATGAGCAACTGGCGGCCGCCTTCGACACGGCCAGGAGCCATGCCGCTGGTCGCGGCCTCGCCGGCAGCTTTGCACTGTTTGTTCACCGCATTCTAAGTCTGCGTACCAGAATCATCTATCGCTTCATGAAACCCTGAGGGATTTTTCTTGCAGAGTACACTCATTGCAGGCAACCACTTACTTTAGCGCCTCCCCCATCGCCTCACCCATCCTGGTCGGGCTGGAGGCCACCGTGACGCCGCACTCGGCAAGGGTGCGGATCTTCTCCTCAGCCCTACCCCTGCCGCCGGTTATGATCGCCCCGGCGTGCCCCATTCGCCTGCCGCTGGGGGCGGTGACCCCGGCGATGAAGGCGGCCACCGGCTTTCTCATGTTATCCCTGATCCACTCTGCCGCCTTCTCCTCGGCGCTGCCACCGATTTCGCCGATCATGAAGACGCCGTCAGTGTCAGGGTCGTTGTTGAACAGCTCCAGGCAGTCGATGAACCCCATGCCGACGATCGGGTCGCCGCCGATCCCGACGCAGGTGGACTGGCCGAGCCCCACGTCGGACAGCTGCTTGACAGCCTCGTAGGTGAGGGTTCCGCTGCGGGAAACGACCCCGACCCTCCCCGGCCTGTGGATGTATCCCGGCATGATTCCGGCCTTGCACTCCCCGGGGGTGATGACCCCCGGGGAGTTCGGCCCCACAAGGCGCATGCTCTTCCCCTCAAGGATCCTCCTGGCCAGGACCATGTCCCGCAGGGGTATCCCCTCGGTTATGCAGACCGCCAGGGAGATGCCGGCGTCTGCTGCCTCGAGGATAGCGTCGGCAGCGGCCGGAGGGGGGACGAAGATCATGGAGACGTCGGCGGCGGTGCAGCGGACCGCCTCCTCCACGGTGTTGAAAACCGGAATCCCATCGACGTGATTCCCCCCCCTGCCGGGGGTCACGCCGGCGACGATGCGGCTGCCGTACTCCCGGCACTGGCGGGTGTGGAACAGGCCGCTGCGGCCGGTGATCCCCTGGACGACTATTTTCGAGTTTTTGTTTATCAGGATGGACACGGTTTTCTCCGTTTTATTATTCAGGAACGAGAATAAAGAAATCCTCGAACCTCGAACCTCGCTTCCTGCTTATTTGAGCATCGCCACTATCCTGGCGGCGGCATCACCCAGATTCTCCCCGACCTGAATGTTCAGCCCGGATTCGAGGAGCATCGCCTTCCCCTCCTCAACCCTGCTGCCGTCCATGCGCACCACGATGGGGAGTGGGCAGCCAACCCCGGCAGCCGCCTCGATTATCCCGGCGGCGATGACGTCGCACTGCATGATGCCGCCGAAGATGTTGACGAAGACTCCTCTTACGTCGGCGTCCTGGAGGATTATCCTGAAAGCCTCGGCAACCTTCTCCCTTGTGGCTCCTCCCCCCACGTCGAGGAAGTTTGCCGGCCGGGCGCCGAACTCGTTGAGCACGTCCAGTGTTGCCATGGCCAGGCCGGCGCCGTTGACCATGCACCCCACGTCCCCTTCCAGCTTGATGTAGGAGAGATCGTACTTGCCGGCGGTTATCTCCAGCGGGTCGAGCTGGGAGTAGTCGAGCATGTCCGGGTACTCCCGGTGGCGGAAGATGGCATTGTCGTCAAAGGTTATCTTGGCATCCATGGCCATCAGCCACCCAGCCCTGGTAACCACCAGTGGGTTTATCTCCACGAGGAAGCAGTCCTTCTCCAGGGCGCAGCGGTAGAGGTTTAAGAGAAGCTCGACGCAGTCTTCGCAGAGGGTGCCGCCAAGCCCCATGGCCAGGGCAATCCGTCTCGCCTGGTATGGGCGCAGGCCGGTGAACGGGTCGATGCTCAGCATGTGGATCCTGTGGGGTGCGCTACGGGCGACCTCCTCGATATCCATCCCCCCCTCGGCGGAGGCTATCAGGCAGTAGCAGGAGCTCTCCCGGTCAAGGGTGATGGAGAGGTAGAACTCGCGGGATATCTCCACCGCCTCCTCGATAAGTATGCGTCGCACCCGCAGCCCCTCCGGGGATGTCTGCGGGGTGACAAGTTTCCTGGCAAAGAGCTCTTTTGCCAGCTCCTGGGCCTGCTCCGGGGTCTGCACGACCTTTACCCCGCCGGCCTTCCCCCTGCCGCCGGCGTAGATCTGCGCCTTGACCACGCAGCGCCCACCCATCTCCTTGGCGGCCCGCTCCACCTGGTCCGAGGTTAGGGCGACACGCCCCCGCGGAACCGGGATGCCATAGCCGCAGAGAATCTCCTTTGCCTGGTATTCATGTATGTTCATTCAAGCCTCTTCCCTTTGATGCAGATTCATCTGTTTTTACCTTAAAAAGCGAAGTTGACAAGTGCTGGACAAGGATTAATTTTAGAAGGGACGTTACTATAAATTGCAGGAAATACTCTTGTTGTTGTGCAAGTAATCAGGTGTTCCCGACAAGTAGAAGGCATAATATTTGCAAAATATACATACTGTTTAGGGGGTGAGTGCCGATATGCGATGCTCTCACCTCGTTGAAGCTATTGGAATGCTAACTGATTTAGCATTCTGGCGATGGTCATGCTGCGTTACTATTGACGCCATTTGGCCGCTGAATTCCGGATTGTGTTTGCATTTGACAGAAAATAGAATTCTTCTCTAACACTCTTGGAGGAAAAAGTATGGAGCGCAAGCGCGCGGGATGGGGGAAGTCGTATCTGTTTACAGCCATTATGTTGGTGGCTGCAGCAGGTGCAGCAATGGCAGCTGGGGAGTCGTTGGTGCACAACAGCAACAACTTGGGCACCAAGTACGGCACTTGGGGGGTTGCGGGTGGGACGTACGGGGAGTTTACCTGTACGACCTGCCATAGCACCTCCACAGGCAACATCAAACGGGTTGTTCAGTCGATCCCGGGTACCGTCGGCCCAAATGTGCACAAGCCGGTCGTGTTTAACAATATGACCGGGTTTGGCTACGATTCGACCGGACGCACAACTTCCTTCCGTATTTGCGAAGTCTGCCATACGCAGACCAAGTATCACCGTTACGACACCACTGGTCAAACGGATCTTAGCCACCCAAATGGTGATTGTTCTGGGTGTCACTCGCACGCCGACGCATTCAAGGCCCGCAGTTGCTCCAGTTGCCACGGACACAACGCCGCCAGCAGCAGCCCGATCGCAACCGGCCAGCACTCTGCACATATGAACAATGCCGCGCTGCTCGGCACAAACTATAGCTGCGCTGATTGTCATGCCCCGACTGTGAGCAGCGATACTACATTCAGTAATGCGGCCAACCATGATCAGAGCAAGCAAGATCCGGTTCTGCAGGGCAATCCGTCCGTGAATTACGGTGGAACGCGGGCTGGCACCTTCAGTGCCGGAACCTGTACCGCATACTGCCACAGCGATGGCAAGGGAGGTGCTCCGGCGATTGCTGTAAACTGGACATCTGGCCCTTCCATTGATTGCAAGGGTTGTCACGGCGGTGGCGGGATTGCCGGTGAACCTACTTACGGCGCTGGGAACAGCCACGCAAAACACGTAACTTCTGCGGCAGACTGTGTTAGCTGTCACTTCCCAACCACGGCTGATGGCGTTTCCGTAAAGGCGGGTGGCGCCCATACCAATATGTCCATAGACGTGGAAGGTAGCACCGGTATTGGTTTTAGCAGTGGTGCCAAAACCTGCTCCACGGCTTCCTGCCACGCTGATCCCTACAGTGTTGGCATGGCAACGACCCCGGTCTGGGGTACCTCTGCAGTTGAATGTACGGCATGCCACAGCGCATACCCGATCAAGTCCACCGGTCCGCAAACCGGTAGCCACGCGAAGC
>CALMOE010000249.1 GCA_937871715.1 uncultured Geobacter sp.
CTCCACCACCACCCCCTTCTGGCGCTCTATCCCCAGCAGGTCGTCGAGCCGCATGACGGCACCACCCTCCACCGGCTCCAGGTATCCACCCAGCGCCTGCCGCCGCCAGACCGCCGCCATGTTCTCCCGCCAGTCCACCTCCTGCGTATGCCTGGGGAGGAGACGCTCCAGCGCATTCAGCACCCTTTTCAGCTGCAGGCTCAAATCCTGGTCCATATCCCCCCCGGCAAATTGCATTATTTGATTTCCGTAAAAATCCTGCGGCATTTCAAGTGCATAGGAGGCTTTCCACAAAAACTGTGGATAACCTGTTGACAACCATGTTGAGAGAGAGCTAAAGGGATATTCTATCCAAGGATTTTTACTTTCTGCCTATTTTTTAGGCAGTGTCAATATGTAATAATTACAGCCACTTACCACCATACAGTATCAAATCAGCCAGCTACAACAGGACAAACGAACTCCTATTTGCCCCGGCCATGCCTGTCAAGAGTTTTTTGTGAAAAAAATGCGATATCTCCGCCGAAAATCACCCGCGAAAATGTAGCGAAACTTACCCCCTCCAGCTGCAGCAGAACCCTTTTGCTGGCAATGCCGCCGGATCCGGAGTAGCCGACCATCTCTCCACAGGAGGAGACCACCCGGTGGCAGGGGATGAGGATCGGCAGACGGTTGGCGGCCATCACACCGCCTACCCCGCGGGCAGCTCCGGGGGACCCCACCCTCCTGGCCACCTCCCCGTAACTGCTTACCATGCCGTAGCCGATGGAGTTCACCTGGAGGCAGACTCTCCTCTGGAAAGGGGTCAGGTGCCGCAGGTCGAGGGGTACGGAGAAGCCGCGGACCCTGCCACAAAAATACCCTTCAAGCTCCGCAGCCGCCAGACTGGGAACCTCGCCCCCCCTGAGTGAATCGGGGTAGCCCTCCATCACCCCGTGGAGAGCGGCCTCGGCAGAGTCGCAGCCGAAGGGGAGAAAGACCTCGACCACCCCTTCCCTTCCTGCAACCACCGCGCCGTGGCCGAAAGGGGTTGGGTAGAGCTCGTAGCGGATGTCAGGCACAATTCACCTCCTGGAAAGCTTCCTGCGCAGAAGGCCGGCAGCCTCCCCCGCCTCCGGGCTGCGCAGACAGAGAGAGACGGCGAAGTAGAGTGCGACTGCGGCGGCAACCCCACCACCCAGCAGACCCGCCTTGAGCATTTTCCTTGCGGGCATTGACCAGTCTATGGCACCGAGGATGAGATGGGTTGCGTATATCGCGGGCAGGGCGGCAATTACCCCCCTGAGCGAGACCATAAGAATGTCGCGGCCGCCGAACGGACCGATCTTGCGGCGCAGCAGGTAGAGGAGGAGGAGCATGTTCACCAGGGCCGACAGGGAGGAGGCCAGCGCCAGGCCGGCATGGAGCATGGGCCCCATGAGGAGGAGGCTGAAGAGGAGGTTGGCGACGAAGGCGATGAAGGCGGTGATTACCGGGGTGCGGGTGTCCTTAAGGGCGTAAAATGCCGGCGCCAGGACCCTTACCATGGCGACGAAGGAGAGCCCGGCGGAGTAGAAAACCAGGGCACGGCCGCACTGCTGGGCCTTGGCGGCATCGAACTCCCCCCCCATGAAGAGGAGGGAGAAGATCGGCGTGGCAGCGACCATCAGGCCGGCCATGGCCGGTATGGTGATGAACAGGGTGAGGCGCAGGCCGAAGCGGAGGGAGTCCTTGAGCTGGTCAATCTCACCGGCCGCAGCCTGCCTGCTCATGGATGGGAGCACCGCCTGGGCCACGGAGACGGTGAATATCCCCTGGGGAAACTCGAAGAGCCGCTGGGCGTAGTAAAGATAGGAGACGCTCCCCTGGGGGAGGAGGGACGCCAGGATGTTCCCCACGGTGAGGTTCAGGTAGTAGACCCCGACGCCGAAGACCGACGGCCCCATGAGGAGTGCTATCCTGCGCACGGCCGGGTCACGGAAGGCGAAGCGCGGCCTCACCCTGAACCCCATGCGCCAGAGGACCGGTAGCTGCAGGATCAGCTGGAGAAAACCGCCGACCAGCACCCCCACGGCCAGGGAGACGATCGGCACGGCGAAGAAGCTGTGCAGCAGCAAGGCGCAGAGAATCATGGAGATGTTGAGGAACACGGTGGAGATGGCCGGGGTGAAGAAGTGGCGCAGCGTGTTGAGTATCCCCATGCAGAGGGCCACCAGGCTGACGAAGAAGATATAGGGGAACATGAGACGGTTGAGCAGGACGGTCAGCTCGAGCTTGCTCGGCGCGGCGGCGAAGCCGGGGAACATCAGGCGGACGATTAGGGGGGAGAAGCAGATGCCGAGCAGGGTGATGCCGGCCATGACGATGGTCAGCATGGTGAAGCAGGTGTTGGCCAGTTCCCTGGCCTCCTCCTCGCCGCGACGGGTGTAGCATTCGGAGAATGTGGGGACAAAGGCCGAAGTCAGGGCACCCTCGGCAAAGAAGCGGCGGAGCATGTTGGGGATCTGGAAGGCTGCGAAAAAGGCGTCCGTCGCAAACCCGGCGCCGAAAAGCCTGGAGACCACCATGTCGCGCACCATCCCCATGATGCGGGAGAGGATGGTGGCGAACCCAAGGACGCCGGCGGCGCGGGCGATATTCTTCTTCTCTGACACTAAAAACCCCGTAACAACAGTAGTTACGGGGTTTTTAGCATACTCGGCGGTAAAAGTGGAAACTTTATCCTATCATCTTGGCCAGACGCGACTTCTGCTTCTCCAGCTTGGCCTGCCCCTCGTCGATGGCCTTGAGCAGGTCTAGCTTTGCCTCGTGGGCCAGGTCCTTGCCACGGTCGAGGATATCCTCGGCACGCTCGCCGATGGACTCCACCATGCCGTGGACATTGCCGGCAAAGTCGTCGACTATATCCTCAGCCTTGCGCCTCACCTTGCGGCTGTAGCGGGAGATGTCCCGCCTTGTCTGACGCCCCGACTGGGGGGCAAAGAGGAGAGCCACCCCGGCCCCCAACAGCCCACCTGCCACCAGGAGTATCCCACCAGCCACCGCACTGTTTTTCATGTTGCACTCGCCCATGCCCTGCCTCCTTGTTCACATTGCCTGCAAATGAGTCCGAAATTATGATTGCACAGTCAATGTTACCCGAAAAAACTGATCTGTAAATGGATGAATGATTTGACCCGGGCAGGCGCCATGCATATAATTCGCCAAAAGGAGCGCATCAGATCATGAAAACACGCAGATTACCGGCAGAATGGGAGGAGCAGGACGGAGTACTCCTCTCCTGGCCGCAACCGGACAGCGACTGGCGGGAAGTGCTTCACCTGGTGGAGCCGCTCTTTGCCCGGATCATCGCTGCCATAAGCAGGTACGAGCGGGTGATTCTCACCATCCCCACGGCAGGCGTTGCCGATGCCATGCTCAAGGAAGCGGGTGCCGTGATGGAGAGGGTCACCCGGATCGAGATCCCGGGGAACGACACCTGGGCAAGGGACTTCGGCCCGATAACGGTCACAGAGGAGGGGGAGCCCCTGCTCCTGGATTTCGGTTTCAACGGCTGGGGGCTGAAGTTCGCCGCCGACAGGGACAACCTGGTAAACGGCCGTCTCCATGCTGCAGGGGTTTTCAGGGCCAGACGGAGGATAGCCGGAATGGTACTGGAGGGGGGGAGCATCGAGAGCGATGGCCGGGGGACGATCCTCACCACCAGCGAATGCCTGCTGAGCCCCAACCGCAACCCCCACCTGGGGAGGAGAGAGATAGAGCAGATCCTCTGCCAGGAGCTGGGGGGCGAGAGGGTGCTCTGGCTGGAGAACGGCTACCTTGCCGGGGACGATACCGATTCACACATCGACACCCTGGCGCGCCTCTGCCCGGACGACACGATCCTCCATGTCTCGTGCGACGACCCGACAGACGAGCACTACCCGGCCCTTGACGCCATGAGATCGGAGCTGGAGCAGCTGCGCACCGCCAGCGGCGCCCCCTACCGCCTCATCCCCCTCCCCTGGCCTTCACCATGCCATGACGGGGATGGGGAGAGGCTGCCGGCCACCTATGCCAACTTCCTGGTCATCAACGGCGCCGTCCTGGTGCCGACCTACAACGACAGGAACGACGAGGCAGCCCTCGAAGCCGTCGCCTCGGCCTTCCCCGGCAGGGAGATAATCGGCATCGACTGCCGCCCCCTCATACTGCAACACGGATCGCTGCACTGCATCACCATGCAGCTCCCCAAAGGAACATTATCATGAACAGGCTGACAGTAGGAGTTGTACAGCAGAGCTGCTGCGACGACCGCAGCGCCACCACGGAGAAGAGCATTGCCATGATCCGCCAGGCCGCGGCCAGGGGGGCAAGCCTGATAACACTGCAGGAGCTGCACACCGGCCCCTACTTCTGCCAGTGCGAGGATACGGCAGTTTTCGACCTTGCCGAGCCCATACCCGGCCCCTCCACGGAGCAGTTCGGCCGGATAGCCAGGGAGCTGGGGGTGGTGATCGTCACCTCCCTCTTCGAGCGCCGCGCCCCGGGGCTGTACCACAACAGCGCGGTGGTGCTGGAGAGGGACGGCTCAATCGCCGGCATCTACCGCAAGATGCACATCCCCGACGACCCTGCTTTCTACGAGAAGTTCTACTTCACCCCCGGCGACCTCGGCTTCAGGCCGATCAGGACCTCAGTCGGCAACCTGGGGGTCCTGGTATGCTGGGACCAGTGGTACCCGGAGGCCGCCAGGCTGATGGCCCTGGCCGGGGCCGAGATCCTCATCTACCCCACCGCCATTGGCTGGGACCCCAATGATTGCAGGGAAGAGCAGGAGCGCCAACTCGACGCCTGGATCACCGTGCAGCGGGGGCACGCCATTGCCAACGGCCTGCCGCTGCTGGCAATCAACCGGGTCGGCATGGAGAGTGACCCGGCCGGAGTGGGGAGCGGCATACGCTTCTGGGGGAACAGCTTCGTCGCCGGATGCCAGGGGGAGTTCCTCGGCCGCGGCAGCAGCGATGCCGAGGAGGTCATGGTGGTGGAGCTGGAGATGGGTAGGAGCGAATCTGTCCGCCGCATCTGGCCTTTTCTGCGCGACCGGCGCATCGACGCCTATGGGGAGCTGACCAGGCGCTTCATAGACTGAAATCCCAGCCGTTTTTCCACGGCAGAACGGGGAGATAGGCCATTTCGGGTTGATATGTGGCCATCCACTCTGCTATAAAGTAACAGGAATCTAATAACATCCCAGAGGTCACCCATGAAAGGCCTTAAACTAGGACACAAACTGATCGGACTCTTCATGATCATGGCTGCCATCGTGGCCATCACGGGCGTCTTCGGCATCTATAGCCTGAACAAGGTCGGCCACACCATCCGGGACGTGATCATGACCGGTTCCACCCAGTCGAATCAGGTGGTGCTTATGAAGACGGCCCTGCAGGAGTGCCGCATGCACCTCCTGGAAACCACAACCATCACCAAGATCGACGACTTCGACGTGGTCAAGGCGGATTACGAGGTGAAGCGCGACCGCTTCATGGGGTACCAGGAGATAATCCTCAAGGGGAACAAGAAGTTGGGACTGCCGGCAGCCGAGAAGGGTAGCCCGCTGGAGCAGCGGGCCATGGCTGTTGCCAAGCAGATGAATGACTTCACCGGTGCGGCGGAGAAGATGCTCGCCCGCAAGGAGTCCATGCTCAATGCCGGCCAGGGGGGTGCATCCACGACGGACGGTGAGATCAACAGACTCCTCCGCAGCGAACTCCCCGAGAAGAGCGATCAGGTCGCCGCATCGGTTGACGAACTGCTGGTCACCGTCAACGGACTGATGAAGCAGGCCAACACGGAAGCAATCCAAACCCAGAGAAACGCCCAGATCACCCTGATAACCGTAATCCTCATAGCCGCCTTCTTCGCCATATTCTTCGGCACCCTGGCAACGAGGAACATAGTCAACAGGATGCGGAACATGGGGGCCGCCCTTGCGGAGAGCTCCGGCGGCAACCTCACCATCACCGTTGCAGACAACTCCACCGACGAGATCGGCATGCTGGCCAGCGACTTCAACCATATGCTCGGCAGGCTCTCAGACATGGTGGAGAAGGTGAAGCGCTCCATCGGCGAACTGGGGCAGGTGGCAGCCAGCATCCGGGAGGCATCCCTCAAGGGTGTTTCCGCTGCCGAGGGCCAGGCGGAGAGCGTCACGCAGACATCTTCGGCCATAGCCGAGATGAACTCCTCCATCAACGGAGTTGCCCAGGCAATCGACAGCCTCTTCCTCTCCACCTCGGAGAGCTCCTCTTCCACCATGGAACTGATCGCCAGCATCGAAGAGGTCGCCCTGAACGTGGAGACCCTCTCCCAGGCCGTCGAGGAGGTCAGCTCATCCATCACCCAGATGGCCGCCTCGATCCGCGCCATAGACGGCAGCGTCGCCAGCCTGGTGGACTCATCCCTCACCACGGCCAACTCCGTGGCCACCATGGACTCCTCCATCAAGCAGATCGAGCGCAATGCCACCGACAGCGCCAAGATCTCCGAGGAGCTCCTGAGCGATGCCGAGACTGGCAGGATTTCGGTGGAGGCAACCATTGCCGGCATCTCGGAGATCAAGCGGGCATCGGTGATCACCTCCGAGGCGATCGCCACCCTTTCGGAAAAGGCCAGCGACATCGGCTCCATCTTGTCGGTAATCGACGAGGTGGCCGAGCAGACAAACCTCCTCGCCCTCAACGCGGCGATCATCGCCGCCCAGGCGGGTGAGCACGGCAAGGGGTTCGCGGTGGTGGCCGAGGAGATCAAGGAGCTCTCCGAGCGGACCACGACCTCAACCAAGGAGATAGCAAAGGTCATCGCCGCGGTGCAGCAGGAGGTGGGGAAAGCGGTTGAATCCATCACCTTGGCGGAACAGAGCATCTCCGACGGGGAGCAGCTGTCCTACCAGTCCGGCGAGGCGCTGGCCAAGATCCTCTCCGGGGTGAAAACCTCCAGCTCCCAGATCATCGAGATCGCCAGGACCACCGAGTCCCAGTCCCGGGAGAGCCAACAGATAAGAAACGCCATCGAGAGAATCTCGGAGATGATCACCCAGATCGCCACGGCAACCGGGCAGCAGGGGAAGGGGGCGGACATGATCATTGCCGCGGTGGAGAAGATGAAGGGGCTCAACTCCCAGGTACGCAACTCGACCCGAGAACAGAGCACCGTTGGCTCCTTCATAGGCAAGTCGACTGAGAACATCACCACCATGATCCGCAAGATCAAACTGGCCAGCGACGAACAGGCCCGCAGCAGCGCCCTGATCCTGCAGTCGGCCAACGACATCCAGAAATCAACGGAGAGCGGCCTGGAGACCACCCGGGTAACGGACGAGGCGGTAAGGCGGCTCACCGAGCAGAGCGAACTGCTCAAGGCGGAGATGAACCAGTTTATAGTCCATTGACAAAGAAGGGGCGCATCACGGCGATGCGCCCCTTCTCTTTTTCACGGCCATCCTGTAGAGGCGGTCGTACTTCCCGGCTGCCGACTCCCAGGTAAAGCGGGCCGCCATGGCGTTTTCCCGCAGGACCTGCATGGCATCCCGGCGATTATACCAGGTATGCACGGCCCACCCGACCGTATCGTATATGGCGGAGGGGGTGAGGTCATGAAACTTGAATCCTGTCCCCTTGAGCTCCACCTCGTCGAAGTTCTCCACGCTGTCATCCAGGCCGCCAATCGCCCTGACTATGGGAAGTGTGCCGTAGCGCAGGCTATACATCTGGTTCAGGCCGCACGGTTCGAAAGCCGACGGCATGAGGAAGAAGTCGGCCCCGGCCTCTATCCGGTGCGCCACACCGTTGTCATAGCCGATGCGCACGCTCAGCTTGTCCCTTGCCCCCGCAGCCATGCCGCCGAAGTAAAAGTGTGCCCACGGCTCCCCCTCCCCCAGCATGACCAACTGCAGCTCCAGGCCAAGGATGCGCGGCATGGCCTCGGCAAGGAGGTCGATCCCCTTCTGCTTGACCATGCGCCCAACCATGCCGATAATGGGAACGTCGCTCCTCTGGGGGAGCCCCATCTCCCTCTGCAGCTCCCTCTTGCAGATCGCCTTGCCTGTGAGGTCGTCAACCGAGTAGTTTGCCGGAAGATAACGGTCGACCTCGGGCGACCATTCGCCGTAGTCCACCCCGTTGAGGATGCCGAACAGATCCCCACCCCTCTCCCGCAAGAC
>CALMOE010000250.1 GCA_937871715.1 uncultured Geobacter sp.
TTCCTGCCGAGACCGAATTACTGGGACGTGATGGTGGGTCTGAGTTATTGACAGCATCCACATTGAAACGGTACAAGGTACTTCGTTACGAATTTCACCCCCACCCCACTCACAGCTTCATGCACGATATCAAAGCCCCACAATGCATATGCTGACTACCGGTGCATACGGCTCGTTACCCATGTTGTGGGCCAAGCCCAGCTTCGGGTTCTTTATTTGGCGCTTGTCGGCCCGGCCCAGCAATTGCAGGTACAGCTCATAAACCATCCTTATCCCGGAAGCGCCGACCGGGTGCCCAAAACACTTGAGCCCTCCGTCAGGCTGCACTGGCAGCGCCCCGGTCAGCTCGAAGAATCCAGCGTCGATGTCTTCCTTGACCTTGCCCCTCTTGCTGAACTGCAGGTCCTCCATGGTGACAGCCTCGGTAATTGAGAAACAGTCGTGGACCTCGGCCATGCTTATTTCCTTCCGAGGTTGCTTGATCCCCGCCTCCTTGTAGGCGGCGACCCCGCCACGATAAGCCTCCTCAACGTGGGTGAAGTCGTAGTCCGAGGTCATCCGCCCCGATGTGGGGCTAGCACATATCTGAAGGGCCTTTATATACACGGGATCTGGACGGAACTTCTTGGCAATATCGGCGCGAGTAAGGATAGCCGCAGCAGCGCCGTCGCTGACGCCGCAGCAGTCGAACAAACCTAATGGCCAGGCGATGATGGGGGCAGTCAATACCTGCTCTATTGTTAGCTCCCGTCTGAAGTGGGCCTTGGGATTCAATAAGCCGTTTTTATGACTCTTGACCGATATCTTGGCCAACATGGTCTTACCGACTTCGGGGCTCAAGCCATATCGGTTAAAGTAGTTGGTAGCCATCATGGCGAACATACCGGGCGGGGTCGACTGATAGTGTGTGTTGGAGCGGTTCTCCATCCCCGGCAGTCCGCTGGCGCCCTCATCCTTGAGCTTCTCGAAACCCACGGCCAGGGCTACATCGCATATGCCGGCAGCGATGGCATAGGCAGCACCCCTTATCGCCTCGTGTCCCGAGCCGCAGGCGTTCTCCACCCTGGTGACCGGTATGTACTGCAGCTTCAACGGCTCGCTGAGGGAGCGACCCCCCATTCCGCTGAAGAGGGTGCCCACCCACGCCGCCTGTATGTCTTTCGACGTGACGCCGGCATCCTCATAGGCCTCGGTCACCGCATCAATTATGAGCTCGCCAGGGCCCTTGTCCCAGAGCTCGCCGAACTTGGTGCAGCCCATGCCAACTATGGCAACTCTATCTTTAATGCTTCCTGTCATCTTATCCGTCTCCCTTAAAACCTCGCTGGGCGGACTTTCCAGAAGTAGTTGGTCAGTCCCCTGTCGACCTGCAGCTTTCTGAAGGTAAACTCGACCCTGGTGCCTACTTTGATCTCATCCGGATCTCTATCGGTGAGGTCGAAAAAGGCCCTGCCGCCGCCCTCGAACTCCACCAGAACCACGGATGCAGGTGGGTCGACCACGGGCGCCAGGTGGTCATGCGTGTAGCTGAACACGGTGCCCGTTTTCCCGGAGAAGCAGTAGTCGTCAAAGTCATCCTGCGACTGGCACTTGGCGCAGATGCGTATCGGCGGGGTGCTCATGGCGCCGTTGTCGTACTGCGGCTGCCCGCATTTCCGGCACTTGACGCCCCACAGCCCGAGGAGCACCTTCCTGTCGCGCCAGCTGGCCGCCATGCGTATGTGCTGCTTATCCGGCCTTCTGGCGGCCTCGAGAGGCACGATGTCGCGCCACTTAAGCAGGCTTTCGTAGTTGTCGTATGATTTCTTAACAGATAGGTGTTTGGTCAAACCCCGGCGCTCGGGCAGCTTGGTTATGGCGTTGGTTACCTGGAGTATCATGGCGTCCGCGCCGTTGCCGTAGCCGCAATAGAGTATCTTGTCGCCCGGCTTGGCCATCTCCAGCGCTGCAGAGAGCATCTGGGGGGCCATGGCACTTCCGGTCATGCCCATGTTCATGAACAGGCTGAGCGGATCCTGCAGCTGCGCCGGCTTGAAGCCGAGCTCAGTCGCTACCTTGCCGTGCCTCCTGGCATCCCCGGGCGGATCGAAGACCGCCTTGGTGAAGTCTTCCTTCTTCATCCCGCTCTTCTTCAGTATCCCGTCGATGGCCATGGGAACTATCTTGGAATAGCCCTCATCCATGACCATGCGCTCTTCCCAGCCGCGGAGGAATATATCGTTCTCACCGCGCCAGGTGGCGACAAGGTCGTCAGATATTGAGTATGTGCACAGGATCTCGGCGACTACGTCCTTGTTCCCCAGCAGGAACGCGGCGCCGCCATCTCCCAGCGATTGCTCCATCATCCCTGACGGCGCGGCGATGCGACAGTCAGCTACAGCTACAAGTATGCTGTTGGCCGATCCGGCCTTGATGGTGTCGTATGCCATCAGCATCGCCGTGGAGCCGCATCGAAGCGATGTGGTGAAATCCGTGGTGCGGATGTCGCTGCGCATATTAAGCGCTAAAGCCATTGTTGCGGCGGATTGTTTTTCCTTGTAAGGTGCTGATGTGGTGGCAAAATAGAGGCCGTCTATCTCTTGCGGGTCGAAGTCCTTTAAACAGTTCATCGACGCCTCGACGGCCATTGTTACGCTGTCCTCATCGTAATACGCCACCGACCTCTCGCCAGGGATGGCAAAGCCTCCCCAGGCTTTAAGGAATTGCTGTCGGTCCAACCGGTGCCAGGGTATGTACGCACCATAGGATCTAATCCCGACCATCAGGTACCTCCTTTGAGCAATTCAAGCGTGCCCTTTCTGTCGAATGATAAGCTTGAGACTTCGTTACCCTTAGCGCACTCCATCTGCTCTGCCAACGCTGCCTTTAGACCATTAAGGTCATCCGGAGTTACCCGACCGGCGTAGCTGACATCGGGCTCCTCCCTGATGACTTCCTTGTGGTTTTTCGTTTCGACTATCGGTGTATTATATGTACTCCTTCTTGCGGGCGTTAGTCACTATCTCAGGTTCCTTCCACCATTTCTTGATTCCCAAGTCCTCGGCTATTGTATTGGCACAATTGTACCCCGGCCCCCATATCACACAGCCGCCTGGCCACACGCTCG
>CALMOE010000251.1 GCA_937871715.1 uncultured Geobacter sp.
GGGCGGGGATCTCTCCCCGCCCTTTTTGCGTCCTTCAAGCTTTTTCTCAGTGCTTGGCCTTATGCTCGGCCCGCATCCGCGCCGCATCTTCCTTGATCCTGGCGGCGGCCTCCTTCACCTTGGCCCAGCCGTACCAGTGCATGTAGTCCGGGTTGGCGTGGAAGGCACCCTGGAAGGCGCGCTGGCGGTACTCGAGGAAGATCAGGTAGAGCTCCTGCTCCATGGCTGTCTTGGCCTCGTAGAACTGGAGCAGGTCCGGCGCATACTTCCACCCTTCAGGCTTCTTGAGGATGCCGTCGTCGTAGAGCCCCTTGATGTCGCGGATGGCGCCGGCGAAAATCTTGTCCACCTCGCGGATGATGTCGTCACCCGCCTTGAGATTGGCCTCGGCGAAGCTCTTGCTGTGGCACTGGGTGCAGGTGGAGATCATCTTGGTGCGCTCGCTGTCGAACTCCTCCTTGGTGAGGCGGGCAACCTTGCCTGCCTTGACCACTTCAAGGCGCTCCGTCGGCTGCCCCTTGTCGTCCAGCACGCCGATGGCCTGGAGGATGGTCACCCTGTTGGCGAGCCACTCCTTGTCGTCCTCAGGCAGGCGCAGGGCGAGGAAGCCCCAGGAGGTCTTGACGTCGTGGCTGCCGTCACCCATGTGGCAGGTCTGGCAGGTGGGGGCGCGGCCGCTGGTCGGCTCGATCTGCCAGATGGTGCCGTGCTTTGAGGTCTGCCACATCTCCCACTGGGGATGGTCGAAGCCCATGTGGCAGGTCTGGCAGGCTCGGGGATCCCTGGCCTCCTTGACAGAGAAGCTGTGGCGGGTGTGGCATGAATCGCAGCCGGCCGAGCCGTAGCGGTTCAGCTCCTTGGCGTCCTTCTCGCCGATCTTGTGGCAGGCGGAGCACCCCTTCAGGTCACCGCCGCCGACGGCAGAGGGCTGGTGGTTGAGCATCGGCATGGCCTTCATGGCCACCCAGGCGACGGCGTGCTTGCCGTTCCTGTACTCCTCGACCCGCTTGCCGTGGCACTTGGCGCAGGTCTCCGGGGTGGGGAGCTTGGCCTTGGCGAAATCTTCGGCCGTCTGGTGGTCGCTGCCGTGGCAGATGGTGCAGTCGAGACCCTTCTGCCCCATCTTCCCCGCCAGGTGCTGCTTAACAACCCCGGGGGTCACCTTCTCGTGACATGCAACGCACTTTGACTTGTCGGCGGCATTGCCGACTCCGGCCGTGAGCTGGGTGACGGCCATGGCCGGAACAACCAGAAGAGCCACGGCGAGGATTATCTTGCCTATCTGTTTCATATCTCCTCCTTGTAATAGTTACCGCAAAAGGTTGCCATCTTATACCTGCAGGGGGCAGGATAGGGCTTGACCTAGGTCAAAAAAGCATGATTGTCGCCGGGATGGGTCGATCTCTTCGGCTGTTCCCTGAAGATTTCCCGCAGGAATTTCAGGGTCTGCTGCCAGGAGTCGCTGTCCGCCTTGCTGTCGTAGGCCAGGGGGAGGTTGAACTTTTTGGCGTAGCCGTCCGCTTCCGGGTTGGTGAAGCTGTGCTTCACCCCGGGGTAGCCGACGTAACGGAAATCCGCGCCTGCCGCGGTCATCTCCTCCCTGAAGGCGGCCACCTGGGGAGGGGGGATCATCCTGTCATCCTCGCCGTTGAAGACCAGTACCTTAGCCTTGACACTCCCCGGCTTGGCCGGGGTGTCGGTTGCCAGGCTGCCGTGGAAGCTGGCCACACCTTTGAGATCCGCCCCCTGCCTGGCCATGTGCAGCACCACCCCGCCGCCGAAACAGTAACCGATGGCCGCGATGCGCCACGGGTCGACGCGGGGATGCTTTCTGACGAAATCCATGGCGGCGTTGAAGCGGGCCTCGCCCATCACCTTGTTCTTCATAACCTCGGCGGCGAATTTACCCGCATCCTCCGGGTGCATGGCAGTTTTGCCGTCGCCGAACATGTCCACCGCCAGGGCCAGGTATCCCTCTGCGGCCAGCATCCTCGCACGCTTGCGGGCATATTCGTTGTGCCCCCACCATTCATGCACCACCAGAACAGCCGGCTTGTCACCCTTGATGGCGGCATCCTCCGCCAGGTACCCCTTGAGAAGCGTCTCGCCGGCACGGTACTCCACCTCCCTGCCAACCACCTCTCCCCAGGCGGTTGTGGCGAAGAGGGAGAAGAGCGCGCCGAGCAGCAGCAACCTGCGCATGGCAGTGTCCTCCTTTTTTGATTACTGTTTTCCAAGTGTACCAGGCGGGAGATGAAAATGGGTGAGAGCGGAAAAAAGGAAAGCGGCCGTTCGGCCGCTTTCCTTGGGAACTACTCAGCAGGACTACTGCTTGTGGCAGCCGCTGCAGACGGTCGGCCCCTTCTGCCCCTCGCCGTGGCAACCCTTGCAGGTCTTGTGGGCGAAATCCTTGCCGAACCCCTCTATCTTCCCCCCCTCAGCGGTGGAGTGGCACTTGGTGCAGTCCTTGAGGAGCTCCTGGTGGGTCTTGTGGTCGAACTTTACCCCCCGCTTCATTTCGATTACGTCGGCGGCGAAGGCGGATCCTGCGAAGGCGGTGATGGCGAAGATGGCGATCAGTCTCGTTTTCATGTCTACTCTCCTTTTCCGTTGTTGTTGCGTTTAACCTGTCGTCAAATTTTACCCTCAAACTGTAAGTTCACAAGGTGTGCCAACGACGCATTGCTGTAACCTGCCAAAATCAGATGAAATGGCAACTCCAGTATCCCCTGGCCTGCCCCAATTGGGACATGGTAATCCCCTTTTGGGATGCATCGCCGCGGTCGCCTGCCCTTGTCCGATCTGGCCCGTTTACTCAGGAATTGCCCTTGACTTTGGGTAACGAAAGTTGGTAGGCTTGAAATCAGATTAACTAACAGGCAGGCATTTCCTCAGACTAACAAGCCCCGGGGCATCCCGGGGCTTTTTTTTGCGGGGGGAAATTTTTGGCCTGCCTATCAGAAAAGCAGGAGAATCATGCAGTTCAGAGAGTTCAACTTCCATTCCGACATCGTCTCCGCCATTACCGAAGCGGGGTACGTAACACCTACACCCATCCAACAGCAGGCCATCCCCTCAGTGATCCTTGGCCGCGACGTCATGGGGCTGGCCCAGACCGGCACAGGCAAGACGGCGGCCTTCGCCCTCCCCATACTGCAGCGCCTCATCGGCGGCAAGCGGGGGGGGGTGCGCGCCCTGATTGTAGCCCCTACCCGGGAGCTGGCCGAGCAGATCAACGACACTTTCCGTTCCTTGGGTAAGAGGAGCCGCCTGAAGAGCATCACCCTCTACGGCGGAGTGAACATCAACCCCCAGATCCGCCAGTTGAAGGAGGGTGCGGACATCGTCGTCGCCTGCCCCGGCCGGCTGCTGGATCACATCGCCCAGGGGAACATCGACCTGGCCGGGCTGGAGGTTCTCGTCCTGGACGAGGCCGACCAGATGTTCGACATGGGGTTCCTCCCCGACATCCGCCGGCTTCTCAGGCAGCTGCCGGCAAAGCGCCAGACCCTGCTCTTCTCGGCCACCATGCCCACGGACATACGCACCCTGGCTAACGACATCCTGCGCGAGCCGGTAACGGTGCAGGTTGCCAACAGCGCCCCGCCTGTGACGGTAAGCCACGCCCTCTACCCGGTCCCCCAGCACCTGAAGACCCCGCTCCTCCTGGAACTCCTTGCCCATACGGACACCGAGTCGGTGCTGGTCTTCACCAAGACCAAGTACCGGGCCAAGCGACTCGGGGAGCAGCTGGCAAAGAGCGGCTACCGCGCCGCATCCCTCCAGGGGAACCTCTCCCAGAACCGTCGCCAGGAGGCTCTGGACGGATTCCGCAGCGGCGCCTTCCAGGTCCTGGTGGCCACGGACATCGCCGCCCGGGGGATCGACGTCTCCCAGGTATCCCACGTCATCAACTACGACATCCCCGATACCGCCGAGGCCTACGTCCACCGCATCGGCCGCACCGGGCGGGCTGCCCGCAGCGGCGATGCCTTCACCATGGTGACCCAGGATGACGTCGCAATGGTGCGTACCATCGAAAGGACCCTTGGCTCCCCCCTGGAACGGCGCACCATGGAGGGTTTCGACTACAGAGTGCCGGCGCCTGCAAAGGAGACCGAGTTCGCCCGCCCCCCCAGGCAACCACG
>CALMOE010000252.1 GCA_937871715.1 uncultured Geobacter sp.
TTCCAGGCTGACCCGCGCTTCCTGGAGATTTCGCAACAGCCCCAGCAGCCCCATGGCCGGGCTGACCAGCCGCCCCTGGTAGAGGATAAACGCCACGAACGTACCCAGGGTTATTGCGCCGCTCTCGATCAGCCTCCCGCCGAGGAGATAAATCCAGGCCAGACTCGCGGTAATCGTCAGGGAAGGAAATCCTGAGGCGGCACAATCGAGAATCTGGAATCCCAGCAACCGGCGCACGAGAATGCCGTTGCAGGCGGCAAACGCCTGTTGCTCCTGGGCCTGGGCTTCATGGAGACGCACCGCCCGAAGCGCCCCCAGTCGTTCGGTAAGGAAATGGGAGAGGTCGACCATGGCATCGCGAACCTTTCGGGTCCCCTGTTCCACCGGTTTGCGAAACGCCGCCGTAATCGCCAGGGCGGCGAAGATTCCGAGGAAACTCCAGAGAGCAAGAACCGTCGACAGCCGCAGAAGAATCCCGGCCGCAACGACGAGGAAGAGGATGTTCTGGAAAAAGCCGAGGATGCCGTCCACCAGCAGCGTCTGGATCTTCGGTATATCGGAGCCGAAACGGCTCAGCAGGTCCCCCTGGCGGAACTTCTCCATCTCCGCCAGGGGCCCGTGCAGGCAGTGTGCGAAGAGCCGCTCCCTGATCTCCACCAGGACCCCGGCCGAGAGCTTCGCGTGGACCAGACGCGTGCATGCTCCAAGGATCAGATCGGCGACCGCCAGCCCAACGAGTGCCAGGGCAACCCACGGCACCAGGGCGAAGTTGCGCTCTCCGACGACGGAATCGATAAAGCTCTTGCCGATCAGCGGAGATGCCAGGGAGGTCGCCGCGCCTGCCAGGCCTAGCAGGAACAGGGCGGCTATGAGCGCCCCTTTACCGCGCAGATGCCGGCTGAACAGCCCCAATCCGCTCAACATCCGGACTCCTTCCGTGCCCAAAGATCCGGGTAATAGCAGAGATGCCGCCCTTCGCACATCTGGGGCCAGCCGCGCAGATCCGATACTGCCTGGCGGATCTCCTCGGGACCTCCCCCTTCCCGGGCAAGGCGGAGCGACCGGGCGGCTATCCGCACCGAAGCTACCTTCCGCTCCAGGGAGGCTTCCCGCCCCACCACCTTGAAACTGGTAACCCCGGAACCGAGCAGACGGGGTATGGCGCACATTCCGCATGGCCCCATGGGGTAGCCATTCCCTGTCCGGCAACCGCAATGGTTGAGCGTCCACTTCCAGAAGGCGTATCGCTCCAGGGTCTCGGCCGAAATCCCTTCGGTCCCCTCCCCGTCCATGGTGCAGAATGCCCCGGCGGCATGGGTGGTTGCGCATAGCCCTTCCTCGAACACACAGCCATCGTTCAGGAGGAAGACCTCGAATTCCATGCCGGGGATCATGGCAGCTTCGATCTCCGCAAGGGTCAGATGGCGGGGGAGGATGATCCTGGCCACCCCCAGTTCACGGTAAAAAGCGGCGGCTTCCGGGTTGATGCAGGTGGCGAGGCTTGAGACGTGCAGGCGCGCCCCGTGACCGGCGACAGCCAGGGTCAGGAGCAGGTCGAGATCGGCCACGATCAGGGCGGCGGCCCCCAGCTCCAGCAGCTCCTGACCGAAAGCGGCCATGACCTCCACCCCCCCAGGCGGGTAGAACGGGGCATTTAGCGCCACATGGACCTCTTTGCCACCGGCCAGGGCCACAATGCGTGCGAAGTCGTCCAGGTCGCGGACCCCGGCGGATTGGTGTGAGCGGCGATTCGCCCAGGCCTGGCCGAAATGTTCTGCCCAGCCTGGTGGAGTCAGCCCGCAAAAAAACTCATCCGCGCCGGCCGCCAGGAGCGGTCCTACCTCTTCCGGAGCACGCAGGGGGGCAAGTATCTTCATGCCTGCGGCCTTTCATGGAGCACGACGCGGTCCGCCCTGGCCAGGTAAGGTTCGGCCATGAAGCAGGGCGCCTCGTAGAAGATGGTATTCCCTCCCCGCCAGAGAGTAAGGGTTGTATCACTGCGTTCCACCCTATGAAAGCGATCGCGGCAATGCCCCGGACACCCTCTCCCCAGTCCGTGGGTGAACGATTTGTCAGCGCAGCCGCCATCCGCCTTGACGAGACAGTTCCTGCCGGAGGCAACAAAAACGTACGGAAGGTGGAGCACCCGCTGGAATGGCTCCGGATCGGGGCCCAGGAAGCTCCCCTGCAGATCCGGATCCGTTTCAATGGCGCTAACCCCCATCCGGGCCAGGAGGAAATGCATCCTGCCGGATCGTTGTGCGCTGACTTGTCTTCTTTCCTGAATCGTCTCTGCAAGGCGTGGATCCCGAAGACTCCTGTTGATCAAGCGGCCTGCCCTGCATTGGAACTCCGGATAGGATCGACGCAGCAGATGAAGCACCCCCCAGTCGTTGACAACTATTGCCGGCAATCTCTCCCGCCGCCTCAGACCAACAAGTAGCTTCTCCAGACGGCTGAGCCCGCTTGGTGACACCACCGGGGTAGAAAACACCGCCCCGACACCTGCATCGTCGGCCACGGAGCAGAAGCGAACCGCCACGTCGATCGTCGGGAGCAGATCCTCGCAAAATTCGCTGCCGAAGTAGATGGCGGCCAGAGGCGCGGGTGGCAGGAACTCGCGCCACGAATCGGAGCAGAACTCCCTCGGGTCTGCGGGTATTTTTGATCTGCTTGTGAGCCGGACTGCATATTCCATGACTGGGTCCCTGTTGCGGGCGGAGAGACATCTCTCCGCCCGCTGTTGTTCTGTTAAAGGGTAACTCGATTTAACATCCAGCCATCAGTGGATAGTTGGATCCTCTTTATGACGCGCAACGTTGCAGTATCGTAAACATCTACAATCGGACCACTTTGAATATAAAGTTTCTTGCCATCGGTACTCGGAACTATGCCAAAAGCGGTTCCCTCGTGAATCACTTCAGTATTGGTAATAGTTCCTGTTTCAAGGTCGATCACATACAATTCATCCATATTCGCGTATGCTTTTTTCTTGTCCGTGGAGTAGACAGCGCCGTACGCCATCATCTCGCTCTTGAGTGGCAATTCCTTGATTTCCCCGGTATTTGCATTAATGCTCATCAACCCGGGAAGCTTGGCCGTATAATAGGGGAAAAGGAGAATCCCCCCGTTTTCCTCGGTGGTGCAAAACAGCGGCAGGATATTCAACCCCCTGTCAAACACTGAGTAGGTGTCGACAATCTTCATTTCCTTCCCGGAGGTTTCAATTGTGTAAATATCCTGTCCGGATGCATATAGTTTGTGGAGTTTTGGTGCGTAGGTTAAATTGATTACTCCAAAGGGGACCTCAACGCTGCGAAGTATTTTTCCGGTTGCAAGATCAATCTGGGCTACCGTTGGCACATCAACAACCACTTCTCCGGCGTCGGTCTTACGCGCCAAAAAGTTTACATATGCTGTTTTTCCATCCTCAACGATGCTTATTCCGTAGATGAAACGCTGCCAGCCGCCATAATTCATGTCGATGGTTTCGACAACCGTCATTTTCTGCAGATCGATTTTGTGGATAAGATGGCGGCTCGCCGTCACATACAGGAAGTTTTTATCGACCGCTTGAGCAGCTTCACGTGCCCACCCCTTAATGGGAATATCGGCGACAATTTCATCGGTACTCACGTCGAGCACCTGCACCTTGCCATACCCCATGGTGATAACCAGCTCTTTTGCATCACTTTGCTCAATGATCGCCGTCAGGCAAAACATCATAATTGACAAAACAAAGTATATTCGTTTTTCCATTGGCAAACTCCTCAGGTAATTGTTTGAATGACCATGTTTTTTAAGGTTGCAGAACGCAAAACTACGTTGCAACATTGAGTGTTCTTAGTGCAATTCTCCTATTGACCATCATCCGATTACTTTAAATCCCGCCAGTCGCGCGCAATGCTGCTACAGATGAGTTCGAGCTCAGGAGTGTTCGTGAGCCCGTCCGGGCTTTGCGCCGGCCACCAGCAGTCACCTGCACATCCGAGATAGTCGTGGGAGGACGGCTGGCAATTTCCAACCGGACTTGAAGCGCGGGGATTTGTCTCCCAACCGGTGTCAAATATGGTGGTGCAGCCCACGGGCATTTTCCACTTGGTCCCATCTTCAAGAGCTTCAACTGACCTGGTTTCATTCTTGGCCAATGCTTCGATGGCACGGGCCTTCTCATTTAAAGCTTTTATGCAAATTTTCCTGTTCATGGTTTTTTGTACCTCCTTTTGTATTTGCTACAAGCATGCGTCTATAGACATCCATCAACACTTGACCCGCTTCTCTAATTTCTTCAGCATCTCGTCCAGACCGGCGTTCTTCATTTCCGCATAGACCTCGATGCCAAGCTGAAACCAGCGCCGAATAAATGAACAACTGCTTCCTTTATGTATTCCCAACAGTTTTTCCCTCAGGTGGTTTTCGTAGTGACAGCCACCGGAGCAAAGAGTCCGAGCCCAACAACTTCCGCACATTTCTTCCTTTCCGCATGTAATCGTTTTCATAATGCCGCCTATTTTTTCTGCATCGGGACCTCCCGAGAGATTACCTACGCAGAAGGATTCTTCCCCGACCAGACGGTGACAG
Source organism: uncultured Geobacter sp. (assembly GCA_937871715.1). Lineage (GTDB taxonomy): Bacteria > Desulfobacterota > Desulfuromonadia > Geobacterales > DSM-12255 > CALMBF01. The sequence goes on from CALMOE010000252.1 coordinate 4,582, forward strand.
AGGTAGAATTTCCCCTCTACGTCAACAGCCAGGTAACCATAACCGGCTCCACATGAGACAGATTTCGTCTGTCCCATATGAAGCCTGGCCAGCAAATCTATAAGATTGCTTAACGGAAGTATTCTGCCGGTTTTTGCAGCTGCTACAAATACGCGGGCCAGAGAGGAGAATCCCTCTAACAAACGTTCTTCGTGCTCTGCATTTGGCAACAGCTCCGGGCGTATCGGACTCACTGGTGCAATCCCTACTTCGTGAAATCCGAGATCCATCAGATGAAAAAATACTTCTTCGATCCGCGACCATTGCTCCGGTACCAGTGTCACCCTTGCTGCTACTGCTGCTGATGCACCTTTAAGCAGACCGTCCAGTTGACCAACAATTCGCGAGTAGCTTCCTCCACCGACTGCATCCGGGCGATTGGCATCCTGCACATCTGCCGGCCCGTCAAGGCTGATAGCAACGGCAATCCGGTGTTGATGAATGAAGTCGATAATTTCGGAGTCGAGAAGCGACGCATTGGTAGTCAATGAAATGAAAACTTTTTTTCCCGTCAACTGCGACATTATCTCTGCCTCATCAACAGCGGCTCTCACCGCTGCCATGTTGAGCAAGGGTTCCCCTCCGAATAGAACCAGTGTTACGCGGTCCTGGTCCCTTGATCCTTCGATCAATTGCCTGACTGCGGCGCGGGCGGTGCCTGTGTCCATATTGTTTGCCTGTTTCCCATAGGTCCCCCCCTCCGCATAACAGTAAGTGCATCGCAAGTTACACTCCTGGGCCACCTCCAGGACCATGGTAGTCAATGGAACCGAACCTATCTCAATATCGACAGGCCTTGCTTTCTGTTTCACCCCTTCGGGAACCAGGAGTCGGGCATCACGCAAACCCTCCAAGATTTCCCGATCGGCGCCGGACTCCTCGGCCAGGTTTAGAGATAGTTTGCCACCAAGCCGGGAAAGCAGCTCTTGCGTCGTTTCATCGATGGAAAACAGACTCCCGTGGTCAACCCCGAAAAGGGTTGCTCCGCCCTGAACAGTAAATATATGGTGATCAGCCCACGTGTAAATCATGGCTATTTGATCCTCTGGACATAATCAGGCATCGTCACTATCAGGTTTGCCGGTTTAACCGGATAAACGCGCTCTCCCCTCTTATATTCAGCCTCGACCTTGACAATGCCGCTTCCTTCGGCAGTATATTCGCGTATGGCAATTGACCCGTAATCCCCTACCGGAAGATACTTTCCATTCGGATGGATGACACCTACCCATTGAAGGTCATCATCGTTGGGACGTTTTATTTCAGCTGCCAACTTGAATTTTGCGGGAACAGGCCCCAGTACGACCTCTCCTGCGTCACTCTTAGCCGACGCGACTGCTTCAAACTGAACCCCCTCGGCCGGGCGGTTTCTGCCACCATTCAACCTGGAACGGCCCATCTCCGGCAGTATTTTGACGGAATCGATCTGGGGAGCTAACGTAACCGGTACTCCATTAAGCCCCTTAATGCTGATATCAGCTTTTGTTAGTCCGTTTTCCCGGGAGACAGCTTCCACTTCGATTGTTTCCGGACCAATGCGACGGGCCGACAGCACTTTCACGGATCCTTTTGAAAACTTTACATCATCGGCACTGACCGCAGGCAGCTTGACCCCTTCCAGCACCAGTTTGGTCTGCTCCCCCTTCACAAGGAAAGCGGGCGAAACCTTGAGCAACTGGGCTTTCTCACTTACCGGATACCATACGCTCTGGGATGTCCTGAAATCAGGCGCCGGGAAATGATGTTCCCCCCTTAATTTGCCATCGGTAAAAGAAAAAGCTCCCAGAGTTTTATTGCCGTCATGAGTGGTGCGGGTCCTGAATGCATGACCTCCGTAAAGCGTGCCCTCGCCCTGGAAGTTTTCCGTGGTGCCGTCATCAAAAACCAGACTCCCTTTAACAGCATAGTCATCATTTGAGCCGCCACTTATGGTAGCATTCCCCCGATAGTTGCCCTTGCCAGGCTCATATCCCAAAATTCTCCAGCTGCCGACCGGCTTTGCAGACGCAGCCTTCCATGCCTGGCCATACGGATAGGTTTTTGCCAATACCTTAAGCACCTCATCTGCTTCTTTAACAAACTTCATCTCCCTCATTTGGAATACAATCGACGGGAGCATGTATATATGAAAATCACGCAGTTTCGCCCAGGAGGCCTCATTCATCCGATAGGAAAAGATCTTTGCGCCGCTATGGCAACGTACACATGTGATGAATTGTTTTTCCTCGTCAGCGCCTTTCGCAATTTCCATGTTTTGAGGGTTGTTCAACAAATTCAGATAACTGACCTTTTCGAGCTCTGATGGCGAAAGTATCTGTGTTGAGCAGAGCTCCTTCAGTAGAGTGTCCATTTCCGCCTTGCTCAAATCCATGCCGTGCAACCGGGCCATCCGGTCGACAATGACTGTCCACTCCTCCGGAGTGGTTCGTATCTCCTCCACCCGTGAGATTTTCCCCCCCGCTGGTTCGTGACAGGTGGTACATTTTTTCCAGACCAGTGAATCCTTCGTGAACGCCTGCCCGTTCGGAACAGCCACGGCCAGCAAGCCGCAGAGCGCCGCCATGATACCGAAAATATTTCGCATGAAACGTCTCCCCCTTATTGATTTGCTTGTCTCTCTTTTGTCACTCTCTTTCGTGCCGACAACCATGTACGCTCCTTTCAGAATGCATATGAAAACCGCAGCCAGATATCATCCCCTTTCGTGTCGTTTGATGAGCTCACATCGTGAGTCCAGCGCAAATTGGCGCCTAACTTGTCGGTAATGCTGTAGCCGATCGTTGGCCCCACCTGAAGCCTCTTCGCCTTGCTGTCAGCAACTGGGATGCCGTCTACCTTGGAGGCGTTGCCATCCCAGTAGCCACCGCCGTTCACCCCCACCAGCAACTTGTCGGTAAACTGATATCCCAGGCTTGCCTCTGCCTCAAACCGATCCGGCTTTTGCAGTTTATTGTCCGAGTCCTCGACATGCTGGTAGTAGTTGAGGTTCATGTCATAAACAAAGTTGCTGAACTGGGCATTGAAACTGAGCTGATGTTCGAAGTACCAGTGATGCTGTCCCAGATTGAGGGTCTTGTTCCTGTCCCATTCGCCCGTGGGGGCAATCGTGTAAAACCAGTAGGAGAGGTAGGTCTTGAGCGAGTCGGATTCGTGGGTATGGAGGAATATTCCCGGTCCGAAGACGATATCCCCGACTCCGGATGAGCTTTCATGCAGAAGCTTCTTCTCCTCGACCTTGCCAAATGGGAGAATGACCTGAAAGCCGAGGGGGACCTTCCCCACATGGAAATAGTTGCTGCTGCGAAGAAGGGTAACCATGGCGGTGAGGTCCAGATCGGCCGCCTTGCCTCCGCCGGCTCCCGTCAACTTGCCCGCATGGTAGTAATTACCGTAGAGAAGGCCGTAGGATCCGTCGGGGGGTAGGACGTTGTCGTAGGGGTCGATGAGAATCGCCTGCGCCATGCTGCTCCAAAGGCAAACCATGCTTAGAGCCAGAACTAAAACCTGTTTTTTCATATGAGATAATCCTCCTTTTCTTCTAATGGGTGATGTCACAAAAGACACTACAAACATCGTTCCCAAAAAAGCCGAAGAGAAAATTACTCGATAATTAGACGCAATATGCCAGTCTAATTGGAGCGTTACGACACAAAGACAAAATTTATAAACCGTTGTTTGTGTATTGCGATTTGATGAGTGTTATGGCAGGGCGAGACATGAATGTCTCAACGAGGGGGGATTAATGGGCTATAAGTGTCTCACTGGCGGAAACTGGCGGAGCAAAGCAGGACATAAATGTCTCAGCTTCTCCGGTAGGAAGAGATGTCGAAGCCCCAGGAATGCAGCAAGCGGTGAATATGACGACGGTCAATCCCTGCAAAAGCGGCAACTTGTGTGACGTTGCCACGAAAATGGCTCATGAGCGCGGCAAAGTACTGCCGGCCAGTTTCTTCGAGCACCTGCTCCTTGAACTCCGGGTAAGTTAACGAGGGCAAAGTTGCAACGGTGTTGGCATAAAGATATGCCGGGAAGTGTGGCAGATCGAGAACGACGGCATTATGAAAATTCATCACCTGCTCCAGCAGGTTCGCCAGCTCCCGGACATTGCCGGGCCAGCGATATTGGCGAAGCAGGTCCAGGGCAACCGGGGTGACCGAAACGGTCTTACGGTTCAGCCTGCGATTCAGACGTGCCAGGAAATACTGTACCAGCAGAGAGATGTCTTCCGCCCTGTCCCGAAGTGGCGGAGTCCGTATCTCCACAACCTTCAGGCGGTAATACAGATCTTCGCGAAACCGTCCGGCCTCCACCTCGGCCAGGAGATCACGATTGGTAGCGGCTACAATTCGTGCCCCGGTTGTACGCCGCCGCGACTCCCCGACCCGGGTAAATGACTTTTCCTCCAGGACGCGAAGCAGTTTTTTTTGGAGCACCAACGGGATCTCGCCGATTTCATCGAGAAATACGGTGCCGTCGTCAGCCGTCTCGAAGTGGCCGGCCCGGTCTTTATGGGCACCGGTATAAGCACCCTTGGCATGGCCGAACAGTTCACTTTCCATGAGCGAATCAGGGATTGCGGCACAGTCCACCGTGATTATCGGCTTGTCGCGGCGGCTGCCGGCGGTATGGATTGCCCTTGCCACCAGCTCTTTTCCCGAACCGCTCTCGCCGATCACCAGTACGGTCGAGTCGGTGTCGGCAACGGCTGAGATGGCATCCCGCACTGCGCGTATGGCCGGACTTTCCCCGACAATCCCTTCAAACTCCCCGACGTGCCCTGTCGTCTCCGCCAGATTTTGATAACGTCGACGCTGCGCCGCATGGTCCAAGGCTTTTTGCAGTGTCATCTCCACTTCGGTGAGGTCAAAGGGCTTGGCCACGTAATCGTACACCCCTCCACGCATCGCCTGGACTGCACCCTGGATGGTGCCGAACCCCGTCAACAGTATCACCGGCAGTTCAGGGAGAATCGACAGGGCCTTGGCGGTCAGCTCGACCCCGTCCATCTCCGGCATCTTGTAGTCGAATATGGCCGCATCCGGCTGCCAGCTACGCACACGCTCCAACCCCAAAATGGCGTCGTGCTCCCCCACCGCTTCGTATCCCATGGACTCCAGTGCCGTAACCAGAGCCTCCATGAGAGCGCGATCATCATCCACGACCAGTATCCTCGACCTCTGCATCATGGTCATTGCGTCCTCTTTCCCGGGAGGGTGACCCGGAACCGGCACCCTTTCGGCTCCAGGTTCATCACCTCGACTGTTCCGTCATGTCCCCTGACGATATTGTAGACAATTGCAAGACCGAGCCCGGTCCCCTTGCCGACCTCCTTTGAGGTGAAAAACGGCTCGAAGATCTGGGGCAGCACCGAATCGGGAATGCCCGGCCCCTCGTCCTCGATTTCAAGAATGAAGGGATACCGGGGATCCTCGTCTCCCTGAAAGAGTGTGCGCACGGTGATTCTCCCCCCCTGCTCCTGGGCATCAAGGGCGTTCCCCAGGAGGTTCCAGACAACCTGCTTGAGGCCGGAGCGATCCACGGGAATGGTCCTACTGGGTGCAAGGTCAAGCTCCAAACTGATGCCGCGGTTCATCGCATCATGGGAAACGAGATCGATTATCTCCCGGATTATGAGATTGGGATCCTGTTCGGTCATGACCGGACTCTGAAGCCTGGAAAGGTCCAACAGGTCCCGCAATTTCGACTGAATCCTCTGGATCTCTCCCATGACTTTTTCCAGGTCCCCGGGAACGCCCCGCGGCAGATCCGAGCGCCGCAGCAGTAGCTGGGTGTAGGTTGATATGGTGGCCAGCGGGTTGTTGACTTCGTGGGCAACGCCGGCTGCAAGCCGACCTACGGCGGAAAGCTTTCTCCCCTGCTCCACCTCGGCAATCGCCCTCTGCAGCTCGGCCTTCTTCTCCAGAAGACTTCGTGCCATGGAGTTGAGAGCCCTGGCGAGCCGGCCCAGCTCGGTGCGGTCCTCCGGCACCCGGTGTGAAAGATCCCCATCGCCGAGAATCTGAATCCCCTGCAAGAGAGTGCGAAGCCCTCTTGACTGATGCATGAAGGCAAAGAACGTGATGCTGATGATGCCAAGCAATATGAATACCAAGATATGGATATAACTGGTCCAAAGCTCCTTCATTTCGGAGAATATTTTAGCGGCGCTCTTTTCCGCCGGGGCGATCAGCTCCTCGACCGGCACGACGAGAACGATCTTCCATCCGAGTGGCTGTACTGTCGCATGCCCGAAAAACAGACGCTTCCCGGGCATGTCAAGAAGTTGAATCCCCTCCCTTTCCGACCGGATCAGCTCCGATATCTTCCTGACCTCGGCTAGGGTGGAACGGGACAGGTCTTGCCCATGGGCAGGGGAGGCCGGGTCAAGTCCCAACTGCTCCAGGGGGATATCGGTCGAACCGGCAATGATCTCCGTACCGGAGAAGAGCATCGAACTGGTACCCTTTGACCAACGGATCTCGCTGATTTCCCGAAGAAGGTTATCTATCGTGATATCGATGCCAACGGTGGCATCATGGCGATTCCCCTGATAAACAGGGTACAGGCACGAGATCATCCACTCCCGGCTCAAAGGGTCCTTGTATACGGGTGTGAACACCTCCTTCCTCCGGGGATTATGCTCGCCCCCCGCGAGATAGTAAAATGGCCAGGATGTTAGATCCTTCCCCTTGGGAAAGCGGTTGAAATCGTTCCACGGATAGGCGCGCAGCACCCCCTTGCGGTGAATTACCCAGCTGAGCACGATTCTGGACTCCCGCTCCTCCAAAGGCTTGAACACCAAGTCCAGAGCCTCAGTAGCCTCGATGACCGGCAACTGGTCGTCGCGATACCGGGGGACGTACAAAACGGAGTTGCCGTCATCAAAAGGTGAACCATATACCCCTTCCGGGTTCAATCGGTAGCGGCTGCCATTTCTGTACGAGAGAGGGGGGGGATCCTTCAGAAGGGTCTGGGAAAATGAACCGAGCGCGTAGGTCTCATCCTGAAGCCTGGAAAACACCGTGGAGAGCCTGCTGGCCTCCCGGGACAAACGGTCCCGCAACAGCTGCTTCTGCGAGGAAATCAGTATGGAGCGTGTGTCCTCGACCGCAATCTCCTGAATCGTCCGGAGATGGCCGGAGGAAAGCGCCAGCATGAGTGCGATGGGGAGAACCCAGAGAAGCCCGAATCCGAGAAACAGCTTTATTTTCAATTGATGTGCCTCTTTGCGCGCTGATTGCATCCCCAAGCGAGGTCTGGCCAATGAGTGTCGAAAACTGGTGACAATCCCCCTCCCCTACCCCGTGTTGCGCAGCCCAGCCGATATGCCGCTGATGGTGGCGGCCAGCACGTAGTTCA